>DASVPC010000091.1:0-8325 GCA_036383055.1 Rhizobium sp.
GGTGTAGTGAAGCGCGCAAACCTGCTCGAACGGTACCGCAACGGCGGTCAGTCCCGGGCAACGGGCGGCGCTGGCCGGCGAAAACAATGACGCGGTCACCGGTCGATACCGGACGCCTCATTAAGGTACATGCATTGAACGACAGGGTCTAACGGACGTTTCCGAGCCCTGTCCGAAGGAACGGGAACGGAATGACCGACAATCAAGACGACAAGACGCTGAGTGCATCGGGTAAGAAGACCCTCACCCTGAAGCCTTCAGGCGTGAACCAGGGCACCGTGCGCCAGGACATGGGCCGCGGTCGCACCAAGGCGGTCGTGGTTGAGACCCGCAAGCGCCGTCCGCTACGCCCAGAAGACGAAAAGCCGATCGTTGCGACGACGACTGCCGTAGCGCCCTCCGTGACGCGCGTCGCGGAACCGACGCCGCAGCCGCCGCGCCCGCCACAGCCGGCTCCGCGCATTCATCAGCCGGGTGGCCAGCAGCAGCGGCCGCAGCAATCCAACCAGAACAACCAGCAGCGCCCGCAGCAGGAACGTTCGTCGCGGCCGGTGGTTCTGAACCATCTGTCGGCTGGCGAAATGGATGCGCGCCGCCGCGCGCTTGCCGAAGCTCAGATCCGCGATGCCGCCGATGCGGTTCGTCGCGCCGAGGAAGAGGCTCGCCGCCAGCAGGAAGAAGAAGCCCGCCGCATCGCCGAGCAGGCTGAAGCCGCTCGCCGCGCCGAAGAAGAGGCCGCCCGCGCCCTCGAACCGAAGGTCGAGACGCCCGAACCGGTGGAAGCAGCCAAGCCGGCAGTCCAGGCGACTGCGGCTCCGGTTGTTGCCCGTCGTCCGGATGCGGCTCCGCAGCCGGCACGCCCCGGCGCTCCAGCCGCTGAAGCTCCAGCCAATCGCCGCCGGGTCAATGAAGAAGAAAGCGATCGCGGCCCGCCGCGTGGCGGCGCCCCCGCTCGTGGCAAGGTCGTGCGTCCGGAACCAGCAAAGCCGGTCACCACTCGTCCGAAGACGGACGAAGAGCGCCGCCGTGGCAAGCTGACGGTCACGACCGCCAATGTCGACGAAGACGGCAGCGCCCGTGGCCGCTCGCTGTCGGCCATGCGCCGTCGCCAGGAAAAGTTCCGCCGCAGCCAGATGCAGGAAACGCGCGAGAAGATCACGCGTGAAGTCGTGCTGCCGGAAACCATCACCATCCAGGAACTGTCGCAGCGCATGTCCGAACGTGCCGTCGACGTCATCAAGTTCCTGATGAAGGAAGGCCAGATGATGAAGCCGGGCGACGTCATCGACGCCGATCTGGCCGAACTCATCGCCGGCGAATTCGGCCACACGGTCAAGCGCGTTTCGGAATCCGACGTCGAGCTCGGCATCTTCAATGTTGATGACGAAGACGGCGAACTGATTTCCCGTCCGCCGGTCGTCACCATCATGGGTCACGTCGACCACGGCAAGACCTCGCTGCTCGACGCCATCCGCCACGCCAACGTGGTGGCAGGCGAAGCCGGTGGCATCACCCAGCATATCGGCGCCTACCAGGTCGAGCAGAACGGTCAGAAGATCACCTTCATCGACACTCCCGGCCACGCCGCCTTCACGGCAATGCGTGCCCGCGGCGCCCAGGCGACCGATATCGCCGTTCTGGTGGTTGCGGCCGACGACAGCGTGATGCCGCAGACGATCGAATCGATCAACCATGCAAAGGCCGCCGGCGTTCCGATCATCGTTGCGATCAATAAGGTCGACAAGCCGTCCGCCGATCCGCAGAAGGTTCGCAACCAGCTGCTGCAGCACGAAGTCTTCGTCGAATCCATGGGCGGTGAAGTGCTCGACGTGGAAGTTTCCGCGAAGAACCGCACCAACCTCGACAAGCTGCTCGAAGCCATTCTGCTGCAGGCGGAAATCCTTGACCTCAAGGCCAATCCGAACCGCACCGCCGAAGGCACCGTCATCGAAGCCCAGCTCGATCGTGGCCGTGGCTCGGTTGCCACCGTCCTCATCCAGAAGGGCACTCTGCGCCCGGGCCAGATCGTCGTTGCCGGCGATCAGTGGGGCCGCGTGCGCGCTCTGGTCAACGACAAGGGCGAGCATGTGAAGGAAGCCGGTCCTGCGACCCCGGTCGAGGTTCTCGGTCTTTCGGGTGCACCGCAGGCCGGCGACAAGTTCGCCGTCGTCGAAAACGAAAGCCGTGCCCGCGAAATCTCGGAATATCGTCAGCGCCTGACCCGCGACAAGGCGGCTGCCCGTCAGTCCGTCCAGCGCGGTTCGCTGGAACAGATGATGATGACGCTGCAGACCACGGGCACGAAGGAGTTCCCGCTGGTCATCAAGGGCGACGTGCAGGGCTCGATCGAAGCCATTGCCGGCGCGCTGGACAAGCTCGGTACCGACGAAGTTCGTGCCCGCATCGTGCATTCCGGCGTCGGTGGCGTGACCGAATCCGATATCTCGCTGGCCGGAGCATCCGACGCGGCGATCATCGGCTTCAACGTCCGCGCCAACTCGCAGGCTCGTACGCTCGCAGAGCGCGAAGGCATCGAAATCCGCTACTACAACATCATCTACGACTTGGTGGATGACGTGAAGGCAGCGATGTCGGGCCTGCTCTCTCCGGAACGGCGCGAAACCTTCCTCGGCAACGCCGAAATCCTCGAGGTGTTCAACATCACGAAGGTCGGCAAGGTCGCGGGTTGCCGCGTCACCGAAGGCAAGGTCGAGCGTGGCGTCGGTGTCCGCCTGGTGCGCGACAACGTCGTCATCCACGAAGGCAAGCTCAAGACGCTCAAGCGCTTCAAGGACGAAGTCTCGGAAGTCAACATGGGCCAGGAATGCGGTATGGCCTTTGAAAACTACGAAGACATCCGCGCCGGCGATACGATCGAATGCTTCCGCGTCGAGCATATCACCCGCACGCTGTAAAAGCGCGAAGTTGAAACAATGGGACGGGCGCCGGAACATGCAGTC
Source organism: Rhizobium sp. (assembly GCA_036383055.1). Taxonomy (GTDB): domain Bacteria; phylum Pseudomonadota; class Alphaproteobacteria; order Rhizobiales; family Rhizobiaceae; genus Rhizobium. The sequence goes on from DASVPC010000091.1 coordinate 2,961, forward strand.
CGGCGCCCGAATCTTTTGGGACCAAAGCAAATGGCAACAAGACCAACTACTTCCGCGCCTTCGCAGCGCATGCTTCGCGTCGGCGAACAGGTGCGCGCCGCAATCACCCAGGTCCTGCAGCGCGGCGAAGTGCGCGACGACCTGATCGAACGCACCGTGATCTCCATTTCCGAAGTGCGTATGTCGCCGGATCTGAAGATCGCTACCGCCTTTGTGACGCCGCTCGGCGTCGCCGACCACGACCTCATCATCGATACGCTCAATCGCCACACGAAATACATTCGCGGCCGTCTGGGGCAGCATCTCCGGCAGATGAAATACATGCCGGAAATCCGCTTCCGCGACGATACCAGCTTCGACAATTACAAGAAGATCGATGCGCTGCTGCGTTCGCCGGAGGTCCAGCGCGACCTCAAGGACGACGACACCGATACCGATACCGACGAAAACCGATAACAGAGACAGCGAATGTCCAAACCACGCAAGCCCAAGGGCCGCCCGATTTCGGGCTGGCTGATCCTCGACAAGCCGGTTGATTTCGGCTCGACCGAGGCCGTTTCCAAGATCAAATGGCTGTTCAAGGCGCAGAAGGCGGGCCATGCCGGCACGCTCGATCCGCTTGCCTCCGGCATGCTGCCGATCGCGCTCGGCGACGCCACCAAGACCGTTCCCTACGTCATGGACGGCCGCAAGATCTACGAATTCACCGTCAGTTGGGGCGAAGAACGCGCCACGGACGACCTCGAAGGCGAGGTGACGCAGTCCTCGGACAAGCGTCCAAGCGAAGACGAGATCCGCGCACTGTTGCCAAACTATACAGGCGTCATCAACCAGATCCCGCCGCAGTTTTCCGCGATCAAGATCGCCGGCGAACGCGCCTACGATCTCGCCCGCGAAGGTGAAACGGTCGAAATCCCGTCGCGCGAAGTCGAGATCTTCCGCCTGACGCTGCTTGCTTGCCCGGATGCCAACACGGCGCATTTTGAAGTGGAATGCGGCAAGGGCACCTATGTCCGGGCGCTTGCCCGCGATTTCGGCCGCGATCTCGGCTGCTACGGCCATATTTCCGGCCTGCGCCGCAGCTTCGTCGCGCCCTTCGCCGAGGAGGCCATGGTGCCGCTCGCCGATCTCGTCGCACTTGAAGAGATCGAGGACGCGGATGAGCGGCTCGCCGCCCTCGACGCGCTGCTGATCGACACCGCCGAGGCGCTGTCATCCCTACCGCATCTCGTCATCAACGATGACCAGGCGCATCGCCTGAAGATGGGCAACCCCATTCTCGTGCGCGGCCGCGACGCGCCAGTTGCCGAAACCGAGGCCTATGCCACGGCGCGGGGCAAGCTGATCGCCATCGGCGAGATCGGCGAAGGCGAATTCCGCCCCAAGCGGGTTTTTGGCTGAACTACCCCAAAAGGCTGCGGAAGCGGCGTTCCCGAACGCCTCTTCCCTTCGCACCCCAAATGGTCTATAGGCAGCGCCAGCATCGGGCCTGCCCGATTGCATTCGCGGCCAATGCTGGACGACATCCCGGCGTTTGGCGACTTATTTCCTCCTCATAGAAAGGACCATCCGATGTCGATTACTGCTGAGCGCAAAGCTGCGTTGATCAAGGAATACGCCACCGTTGAAGGCGATACCGGTTCTCCGGAAGTCCAGGTTGCTATCCTGACCGAGCGCATCAACAACCTCACGGACCATTTCAAGGACCACAAGAAGGACAACCACTCCCGTCGTGGCCTCCTGACCATGGTCTCCAGCCGCCGTTCGCTTCTTGACTATCTCAAGAAGAAGGATGAAGGCCGCTATTCCAAGCTGATCGGTAGCCTCGGCATCCGTCGCTAATGAATTTTCCGGCGGGCGTTCACCTGAACGTCCGCCGGATGCTTTTGGGGCATACATGCTCCGCCCGAACACGATCCCGAAGAATGCGAAGCAGTTTTCAGACGGGATCATGGTACAATGGAAGACCTGTTTGTACGGCGCGCTCCGTTTGCGCCAGATAAAACAGACCCGGCAGCCCGGATGGGCCGGTGCTGCCAACAACAACCGTTGACCTGTCATGGGGCAGGATTGCCGGATGCTTTCAGCCGAAGCCGCAAGCTTCGGCCGATCCTTGAAAGCCTCTCGTTGTCTTGCCCGTGATGCGTCACATTCGTGCGGTTGAAGATGCGCCTTGCCGATCCCCGGCGACGGCGCCTTTTCCCGCATCACGCAAGGACAAGATATGTTCGATATCCATACCGTCGAAATCGAGTGGGCAGGCCGCCCGCTGAAGCTCGAAACCGGCAAGATCGCCCGTCAGGCCGATGGCGCCGTGATGGCGACCTACGGCGAGACCGTGGTTCTTGCCACCGTCGTTTCGGCCAAGTCGCCGAAGCCGGGTCAGGACTTCTTCCCGCTCACCGTCAACTACCAGGAAAAGACCTACGCAGCCGGCAAGATCCCCGGCGGCTATTTCAAGCGCGAAGGACGCCCGAGCGAAAAGGAAACCCTGGTTTCCCGCCTAATCGACCGCCCGATTCGCCCGCTCTTCCCGGAAGGCTACAAGAACGACACCCAGGTCGTCGTCACCGTTATCCAGCATGACCTCGAGAACGATCCGGACATCCTGTCGATGGTTGCCACCTCGGCTGCCCTGACGCTGTCGGGCGTTCCGTTCATGGGTCCGATCGGCGGCGCCCGCGTCGGCTACATCAACGGCGAATACGTGCTCAACCCGCATCTCGACGAGATGGACGAGTCGAGCCTCGACCTCGTCGTCGCCGGCACGCAGGAAGCCGTGCTGATGGTTGAATCCGAAGCCAAGGAACTGTCCGAAGACGTCATGCTCGGCGCTGTCATGTTCGGTCACCGCGGTTTCCAGCCGGTCATCGACGCGATCATCAAGCTCGCCGAAGTTGCCGCCAAGGAACCCCGCGACTTCCAGCCTGAAGATCATTCCGCTCTCGAAGCCGAGATGCTGTCGATCGCCGAAGGCGAGTTGCGCACCGCCTACAAGAACACGCAGAAGGCTGAACGCTACGCTGCCGTCGACGCCGTCAAGGCGAAGGTCAAGGCACACTTCTTCCCGGAAGGCGTCGAGCCCAAGTATTCCGCCGAAGTCATCGGCGCCGTTTTCAAGCACCTGCAGGCAAAGATCGTTCGCTGGAACATCCTCGACACCAAGAGCCGCATCGACGGCCGCGACCTGTCGACCGTTCGCGCGATCGTTTCGGAAGTCGGCGTCCTGCCGCGCACGCACGGTTCGTCGCTGTTCACCCGTGGTGAAACGCAGGCAATCGTCGTTGCCACCCTCGGCACCGGCGAAGACGAGCAGTATGTCGACAGCCTGACCGGCATGTACAAGGAACGCTTCCTGCTGCACTACAACTTCCCGCCCTACTCGGTCGGTGAAACCGGTCGCATGGGCTCCCCGGGCCGCCGCGAAATCGGCCATGGCAAGCTCGCATGGCGCGCTGTTCGTCCGATGCTGCCGACGGCGGAACAGTTCCCCTACACGCTGCGCGTCGTATCCGAAATCACCGAGTCCAACGGCTCGTCCTCGATGGCAACCGTCTGCGGCACCTCGCTGGCGCTGATGGATGCCGGCGTACCGCTGGCAAAGCCGGTTGCCGGTATCGCCATGGGCCTGATCAAGGAAGACGAACGCTTCGCCGTTCTCTCCGACATCCTGGGTGACGAAGATCATCTCGGCGACATGGACTTCAAGGTTGCCGGTACTGACGGCGGCATCACTGCCCTGCAGATGGACATCAAGATCGAAGGTATCACCGAAGAGATCATGAATGTCGCCCTGAACCAGGCCAAGGGCGGCCGCCTGCACATCCTCGGCGAAATGGCCAAGGCCATCTCCGAAAGCCGCGGCCAGCTCGGCGAATTCGCACCGCGCATCGAAGTCATGAATATTCCGGTCGACAAGATCCGTGAAGTCATCGGCTCCGGCGGCAAGGTCATTCGCGAAATCGTCGAAAAGACCGGCGCCAAGATCAACATCGAAGACGACGGCACCGTCAAGATCGCCTCGTCCTCCGGCAAGGAAATCGAAGCGGCCCGCAAGTGGATCCACTCGATCGTTGCTGAGCCGGAAGTCGGCCAGATCTACGAAGGCACTGTTGTCAAGACCGCCGACTTCGGCGCCTTCGTCAACTTCTTCGGCGCCCGCGACGGCCTCGTCCACATCTCGCAGCTCGCTTCCGAGCGTGTTGCCAAGACCCAGGACGTCGTCAAAGAAGGCGACAAGGTCTGGGTCAAGCTGCTCGGCTTCGACGAGCGTGGCAAAGTCCGCCTGTCCATGAAGGTTGTCGACCAGGCGACCGGCCAGGAAGTCGCCGCCAAGAAGGACGACGCGGCCGAATAAGCTGCGCCTTCCTCCAAGTTCCGGGGCGCGGAATTCGTTTCCGCGCCCTTTTTCTATCCGCTGACCGCACGAGATCACGCCCATGAGCCGCGACGCCCTGAAGACCCTGTTTCACCCCTTTGCCTCCGGCACCGTCGCCACACCCGGCGAAGGCGAGCGCATCCTGTTTCTCGGCGCTGAAGCGGGCTTTTCCCTGCCGGCCGATTTTGCAGCGGAACTTTCCGCCGTCCAGGGCTTCCGGCCCTTCTACCGTCAGCTACAGGCGCAGCGGATCAATGTGACGCCGGAGATCGAGGGCGCGGATTATGACGGCGCGCTGGTGCTGTGCAGCAAGCACAAGGGCGAGAACGAGGCCTCCATCGCCACGGCGCTATCGCGCGTGAAAGCCGGCGGGCTGATCGTCGTTGCCGGCGGCAAGGAAGACGGCATCCAGCCGCTGCGCAAGCGCGTCGAAGGCTTCGGCCTCGAGGTCAACCATATGCCAAAATATCACGGCGTCGCCTTCTGGTTCGCGCGCCCGGCCGATATCAGTGCGCCGACCGCACAGCTGGTGAAGCCCGCCACGCGTGTCGACGGCCGCTTCACCACGACGGCTGGCATGTTCTCGCATGACCGCATCGATGCCGGCTCGGAGCTGCTTGCCTCGCGCCTGCCGACCGATTTTTCCGGCGATGCCGCCGATTTCGGCGCCGGCTGGGGCTATCTCTCGGTGGAACTGGCGACCAAGTCGCCACGGATCGCGCGTATCGACCTCTACGAGGCCCACTACGACGCACTTGAGGCCGCAAGGGCCAATCTCCTGGCAAACTGCCCGAAGGTCGCCCAGCGCTTCTTCTGGCACGATCTCGCCGGCGAGCCGGTCAAGGACAAGTACGACCTGATCATCATGAACCCGCCCTTCCATGAAGGCCACGCCGCCGAGCCTTCGCTCGGCCAGGCGATGATCAAGACCGCGTCTTCGGCGCTGCGCAGCGGCGGCCGCCTGATGCTGGTCGCCAATCGCGGCCT
>DASVPC010000092.1:0-9170 GCA_036383055.1 Rhizobium sp.
AGGCATCGCCGAGGCCGGCGATGATGCGCAATGCCGTCGATTTGCCGCAACCCGATGGGCCCAGCAGGCTGACGAATTCTCCGCTTTCCACGACGAGCGACATGTCGGAGAGCGCCAGCGTGCCGCTCGAGAACATTTTCGACACGGAGCGCATGGCGACCAGCGGTCGTCTGCGGGTGTCTCCGGGGGCTGGTATCAGCGGGGCTTGGGACATGCTCATTACGGGCCTTGAAGTGGAGTGCCGAGGATCTTGCCCTTCATCCGGCTGCCGTCACCTTTTCCCACGAGTGGGGGAGAAGGGATATGCCGCACCGGCTTCGTTCATGCCGCAGCGTTGCTTGCGGCACGTACCCTCTCCCCGCGAGCGGAGAGAGGGTGAGGGGCAAAAGGAGAGGCTCAGGTCACGCTATTTCTTCAGCGCCATGCCGACGCCCTTGCAGACGAACTTGGTCGAATAGGCCTTCTTGAAGTCGAGGTCGGCCGGTTCGACGCCGATCGAGACCATCGAGTCGAAGAACTTCTTGTAGCGTTCGTCGGTGATGCAGCCGATGCCCTTGGTCTCGGCGTCGCCGGATACCACGATGCCGTATTCCTTCATCTTGGCGATGGAATAGGCGATCTGGCCGTCCGTCATATCGGGATTATCCTTCTTGATCAGGTCGTTGGCCGCCTTGTTGTCGCCGTAGAGATAGTTGTACCATCCTTCGATCGAGGCATTGACGAAGCGCTGTACGAGGTCCGGATTCTTCTGAACCATCGCGGTCTGCGCGGTGATCATCGTCGAATAGGGCGAATAGCCGGCGTCGGCGATCAGGAAGACTTTCGGCTTCCAGCCGGCCTGCTTTTCGATCTCATAGGGTTCGGAGGTCAGATAGCCCTGCTGCGCCGACTGCTTGTCGGAAAGGAACGGCGCCGCGCTGAAATTGTAGGGCTTGAACTGCTCGTCCTTGAAGCCGGGGAAGTTCGCCTTCATCCACTCGAAATAGGTGACGTAGCCGTCCTTGCTCATGAACAGGGTCGGCAGCTTGGCAAGATCCTCGAATTTTTCCACGCCGGCGTCCGGATGGGCGATGAGAACCTGTGGGTCCTTCTGGAAGATGGCGGCGACGTCGACGATCGGGATGCCTTGCTTGACGGCGTCGATTTCCTGCTGCGGGCCGCCCATGTAGAAATCGATCTTGCCGGAGATCAGCAGCGCCGAGTTGGCGGCATTCGGGCCGCCCTGGACGATGGTGACGTCGAGACCGTATTTCTTGTAGGTGCCGTCGGCCACCGCCTGATAGAAGCCGCCATGTTCGGCCTGGGCGAGCCAGTTGGTGCCGTAGGTTACCTTATCGAGGGCGCTTGCGGGCTCGGCCATGCCAATGGCGGCCATCAGGCCCATGGCGGTCAGAAATGCTTTGGACTTCAATGCATTGAACATGGCTGGTTGTTCCCCTTATTCGCCACGGGACGCCGCCAGTGACGCCCATTTTCTGCATTTGAGCGATTGCGTTGCGCTTTGAAAAGCATCAAAATTCGTGCACATTGATGCCTTTTAGGCATCTCATCCCGGGTCTGTGCCTAAATTGTGCGGCCTGGGCAAAATTTATGCAATGGGGACGCCTATGCTGCATTCGAGACGACTGCTCTACATCAACGAGATCGCGCGATGTGGCTCGATCCGAAAGGCGGCGGCGCGGCTCAATGTGGCGTCCTCGGCGATCAACCGGCAGATACTGGCTCTCGAAGAGGAGATGGGAGCGCCGCTGTTCGAGCGGCTGCCGCGTGGCCTCCGGCTGACGGCGGCGGGTGAGCTCTGCATCGAGCATATTCGCGAGGTGCTGAAAAATTACGAGCGGCTGGAAGGGCGCATCCGCAGCCTCAAGATGCAGCAGGCCGGCAAGGTGAGGATCGTCACCACGGTCGGCCTTGCTGCCGGGCCGCTGCCGGAGATCATTGCGCGCTTTCTCTCGGAGCATCCGCGTGTCTTCATCCAGTTGCGCAACGATTCCGGCTCGACGACCGTTGCGCCAGTGCTGTCAGGCGAAGTGGATATCGGCCTCGGCTTCAACATCCCGGCGACGCCCGGCATTCGCTCGCTCGGCAATTTTGATATTCCGATCGGCGTCGTGCTGCCGCCGGGCCATCCGCTGATCGAGCCGGGGCCGATCAATCTCGCCGATGTGGTGGAGGAGCGGCTGCTACTGGCGCAACCGGGCACCAGCCTACGCGAGATCATCAATCTGACGCTGGCGCGGCTGTCGGTGCAGGTCGAGCCGGTGCTGGAAAGCAATGCCGCGGAAATGCTGAAGCAATTGGTCAAATGCGGAGCGGGGCTGACGCTGCTCAACCCGCTTGACGTCATCACCGATTGCCGGCGCGGCGAGCTGGTCTTCCGGCCGATTGCCGAGCCGCATTCGCGGCATCAGCCGTTGAAGCTCTTTGCGCGGGCGCGGGCGCCACTGGATGCGGCGACCAGCCTGTTCGTGGAATATCTGCTCGCGGAACTCGCCGGTCTGGTGGAGGAGCTGCAGGCGAAGGGGCATATCCTGCCGCAGTCGGAGCGCCGCCGGTCGGATGCCTATTTCGAGTAGAGATTTGCCAGCGGATAGTCCCGGAGATCGCGCAGCATTTCGATGAAACCCTCGATCTGATGGCTGCAGATGAGCGCGCCCTTTTCCGCTGTACCGTTGGCGGCATTGCCGACGACGCCATTGGGGTTGAGATCATGGGCGATCCAGGCGAGCGAGTGCGGCGGCAGCGGCTGAAGGTAGTTCGAATGCTCCTTCATCCACTCCGCCTTGGAGGCAAAGTTCTCGGCCTTGTCCATCCGCACCAGTTCGGGGCGGAAATGCAGCATCAGCGAGGTCTCGACGTCGCCGCCATGGATACCATAGCGTTGCTCATGCTCGCTGATCATGCCGTCGGGCGTGCCGAAACGCATCCATTGCGTGGCGACGACGGCCATCTGGTAGCGCACGCGCAGTTCGCGCGCGACAATGCCCATAATGTCGAGATTGCCGCCATGGGAGTTGACGATGACCATCTTGCGTATGCCGGCCTCGGCAACCTTGGCGCCGATCGCCGTCCAGACCGGGATCAGCAGCTCGGCGCTAAGCGAGAGCGTGCCGGGGCCGTAGACATGTTCATTGGCCTTGCCGATTTCCTGGGTCGGCAGCACGAGAAAATCCAGATCGTCGGGACGCTGGACCTTTAGCTCGGCCAGCATGCCGGTGGCGATGGCAACGTCGGTCGCGATCGGCAGATGTGGGCCGTGCTGCTCGGTCGAGGCGATCGGCAGGATGGCGATGGTGGTGTCGGGCGACAGGCCGGCGAAATCATAAGTGTTCAGTTCGTTCCAGTAGAAGGGCTTCGCCATGGCCGTATCCTCTCATGTGCGTCTCTCCCCCTAACCGATACGGCAAGGATGATGACGGAGGAAAGCATCAATTTGCGGCCGTGCCGCTGCCTTTTTGTGTACGCAGGCGACAAGGGTCGTCACGATTGCCGGCCATGCTGCTTTGCGCCGGGAAGGCAGGAGGAAATGCCCCAAAGGCGTGTGGACAGGATTGTTTTTGCTTTTGTTGATAGATTTTATAGAAAACTAATTGCCCGGCGAATACCGATTCCATGAAATGCCGTTGCTTGAGATACGCGGTTCGACTTGGTACGTTGCTTGCATCCAGATTTCGACGCGATATGCGGGGACAATGGGAATGAACATGAAGACATCCGTGGCGATCGAGAAGGCGATACCTGTTGCCGATCCCGATGTGGCGCGAGCCGAATTTCGCAACGCCATGGCGCGCATGGCCGCTGCCGTGAACATTGTCACCACCAATGGACCGGCGGGGCTTGCGGGTTTCGCCGCGACCGCCGTTTGCAGCGTCACCGACAGTCCGCCGACCCTGCTCGTCTGTCTCAACCGCACGGCTTCGGTTCATCCGGCCGTGACGGAAAACGGCGTGCTCTGCGTCAACGTGCTGTCGGAAGGACATCAGGACCTGTCGCGCCTCTTCGGCGGGAAGACGCCGGTTGCCGAGCGCTTCGCTGCGGCCGCATGGTCGGAACTGTCGACCGGCTCACCGGCATTGGAGGATGCGCTCGTTTCCTTCGACTGCCGCATCGTGCGCCGCGCCGATGGTGGCACGCACGATATCCTGATGTGCGAAGTCGACGCCATCCGCCAGCGCGACGGCGGGCAGGGGCTGGTTTATTTCGATCGTGCCTATCATCCGGCTGGTCAGGCCGAGTAGGCGGGCCGTCTCAGTCGTTTTCCGATGATGCCAGGAAGTCTTCGATCGCCTTTATAACAAGCGTTGGGTGTTCGCGATGCGGCGAATGTCCGGTATCCGGTAGAATATGGAATGATCCGCGTCCTTCGGCGATCCGGCGTGGATGCGCGAGGGAGCCGTATTCATCCCGGTCACCATGAATGGCGAGCACCGGACAACGCAGCCTTTCAAGAGCCTCATCGAGATTCCATCCGGCGAAACCTGGAGCAAGCCAGGTTTCGATCCATGCGCGCAACACCCAATCCGTCTTGGCGCCGTGATATCTGACAAGGCGGGCGAGAGCGTCGGCCGATGCGAATTCCCGTCGAGCAGCACGGATGCCTTTCAGGGTGTTTTCCTCCACGAAGGCCTGAGCGGCGATGGTGATGATCCCATTACACCGCGCGGAAAACCTGGCTGCGGTCTCCACCGCCATGCCGCCACCCACGCTATGCCCGCAGGCTATGAATGCCCGGACGGACAATTGTTCGCACAGGAGGGGCAAAAAACGCTCGGCTTCAACCGCAATGAAGTCTTGCCCTGGAAGGTCGGTTCGGGCGTCGGAACGGCCAAAGCCCAGTCGATCATAGGCGATCACGCGCCGCCCGAGAGAATGGGCGAGCAGTCGCGGGAAATCTTTCCAGAGCGCCACGCAGCCGAGGGAGTCGTGAAACAGGATGACCGGCTGGCTGACGTTCAGGGCGGGCGGTGCCCAGGACTTGGCATAAAGATGCCCGGTCGGGCTCTCAATCCAGTGTTCCGCCTCAATGATCTCTGCCATTTTCCATCGCACCTAAAGAATGAGTTTCACGCCAGCACATGCCGAAGGACGCCGGCCGAGGCGATTGCGATTATCACCGTGGGAAGCACGGGTAATCGGGTCGCCGCCACCATTGTGACCGCCAGGGCAATGAGATCAGCCGGGCGTCCGGTGACGAAATCCGGTGCGATGATCGTGATCAGCACGCAGCCCGGAGCATTCTCCATGACGGTTCGCAAGCGGGGACTGAGCGTCCGGTTGCGCAGGAAGACGTATCTGCCGACCCGGGTCAGATAGGTGACGGCCGCCATGCAGATGATAGTAATAACATATAGCGGATCAAGCATCGGTGCGCGCCAGGAGATATGCGGAGAAGACGCCGGAAAGTGCTCCGGCAGGAACATACCAGGCGCCAGGAATGAGCAGATATGTGGTTGCGGCGACCAGCAAGCTCACCAGCCAGGGAAGCGCCGACCTCGCGCCCTTCCACATCCCAGCCAGCATCACGAGAAAGACGGCAGGGAACGCCATGTCGAAGCCATATCGCGAGATATCGCCGAGAACGGGCCCCAGGGATGCGCCGATCGTCGTGAAGACGATCCAGCTAAAATAGAGGCCGAGGGCGACGCCGAAGAAATAGCCAAGGCTTAGGCCCGCGCCCGATTTCTTCGCGTCGGCCAGACCGATCGCCCAACTCTCGTCGCACATGAAGAACAAGGCCAGGAATGCCTGCTTCTTCGAGAGGTGACGAATAAATGGGGCAAGCGCCGCGCCCATCAGGAGATGGCGGCTGTTGACCAGGAAGGTGATCGCGACAATCAGGAGGATGTGCGGCGGAGACGTCCAAAGCTCGACGGCGGCAAATTCCGAGCCGCCGCCGAAGTTCAGCCCTGTCATGAGGGGCACCTCGACGACACTGAACCCCTTGGCGGCCGCCTGTGCCCCGAGCACCAGCGCGAAGGGCACGAAGCCCAGCATCACCGGTATCGAATCCCTCAGCCCTCGCCAACCTTCCGAACCTCGCTGGGACCGGAGGCCGGCATTATTGGAAACGTAGTCCGTCACCCAAGCAACCCTTTTCGTCTCGAAATACCGTCGCTGATAGGATCGGCGACATCGGAGGATCAAGATAGCTTGGCTTCTCTCGATTTTGGTTGCGTTTTGCGGTCGAAATCCGCAAAATTTGGCATGATGTGCCAATGATATTGAATTCTGTAGCGGAGAAATCCAATGAAGCTTGATGCTCTCGATCGCGCGATACTCCGCGTCCTGCAGCAGGACAGCAAAATCCAGAATACCGAGCTGGCTGCAAAGGTGGGGTTGTCTCCATCCCCATGTCTGAGGCGGGTCAAGCTGCTGGAGGAGGCTGGCGTCATCAAGCACTATGTCGCCATCCTCGACGCTGCAAAGCTCGACATGGGCTTTACCGTTTTCGTCCGCATATGGCTTTCCAGCCAGGACGAGGAAACGACGACGGCGTTCTACGAGGCGGCCGAGAAGCTGCCGCAGGTGGTTGAGTGCCATCTGATGGCCGGCGACTGCGATTTCCTTCTGCGGGTCGTGGCACCGGACCTTGAGGGATACCGGCGGTTCCAGATGGAGCATCTTGGCCGCATCAAGGGGGTCAGGAACATCAAGACCGAAATACCGATGCAGAACATCAAGCAGTCATGGCAAGTGCCGATCTGATGCCGATCGAGGGGCTCAATAATTCTCCTGATACCACTCGACGAAGCGGCGCACGCCTTCGTCGACTTCGATCTGCGGCTTGAAGCCGGTCAGCGCCACCAGCAGGTCCGGCACGGCATAGGTGTTGTGCACGTCACCGGGCTGCATCGGCAGCATGTGGCGGATTGCCTTCTTGCCGAGCATTGTCTCGATGGTCTCGACGAAGGCCATCAGCCCGACTGGCTGGCCGCCGCCGATATTGACGATGCGGAAGGGGGCATTCTTCGACAGTGTGTCGGTGATCGTATCCGAGGCGATGCGGTTCTCTTCCGACGGAATGACGCCGATCAGCTTGACGATGCCTTCGACGAGATCGTCGATATAGGTGAAGTCGCGGCTCATCTTGCCTTCGCCGTAGATCTCGATCGGGCGGTCGTTCCTGATGGCGTCGACGAACTTGAACAGCGCCATGTCCGGGCGGCCCCAGGGGCCGTAGACGGTGAAGAAGCGGAAGACGGTCGTCGGGATATGGAAGAGATGGGCGTAGCTGTGCGCCATCAGCTCCATGCTCTTCTTTGTCGCCGCGTAGATCGTCATCTGTTCGTCGGCCTTGTCGCTTTCCGCGAAAGGGATCTTCTCGTTGGCGCCGTAGACCGAGGAGGTGGAGGCGAGCAGCAGGTGTTTCGGCTGGATGCTTCTCGCCAGTTCCAGCACGTTGAACGAGCCGACGAGATTGGAATCCACGTAGGAGCGCGGATTTTCGAGGCTATAGCGCACGCCGGCCTGGGCCGCGAGGTGGACGATGACGTCGGGTTCCGCCAGTTCCGCGGCATGATCCAGCGCGGCCTTGTCCTCCAGCATACCGGTCACGGCTTTAAAGCCGTTGGAGCGGGCGAGAATGGCGGTGCGCTTTTCCTTAAGCTTGACGTCGTAATAGGGCGTCATGCCGTCGAAGCCGACGACGAAATGTCCATCGTCGAGCAGGCGCTTGGCAAGATGGAAGCCGATGAAGCCGGCGGTTCCGGTGATGAGATAGCGCATTCGTCGGCCCTTGCTTACAGTTCGGCCCCGTTCATGGGTCTGCCGATGCTGGTATAGACAAAGCCGTGTTTTGTGACCTCGTCATGGCGATAGATGTTTCTGAGATCGACAAGGACGGGAGCATTCATGACGCTCTTCAGTCGGGCGAAATCGAGCGCGCGGAACTGGTTCCATTCTGTGACGATGACCAGGGCGTCGGCGCCGCGTGCCGCGCCGTAGGCGTCGTCCGCATAGGTAACATCGTTGATCAACTGGCGGGCATTGTCCATGCCTTCGGGGTCGTAGCCGGTCACCGTGGCGCCGCCGTCCTGCAGCGTCTGGATGACCGAGATCGCCGGGCTGTCGCGCATGTCGTCGGTGTTCGGCTTGAAGGTCAGGCCGAGCACGGCAACGGTCTTGCCCCTGATATCGCCGCCCATGGCCGCGATTACCTTGCGGCCCATGGCGCGCTTGCGATTGTCGTTGATCGAGATCGTCGTCTCGATCAGGCGCACTGGGCTGTCAAAATCCTGCGCGGTCTTGGCGAGCGCCAGCGTGTCCTTCGGGAAGCAGGAGCCGCCATAGCCGGGGCCGGCATGCAGGAACTTCGAGCCGATACGGCCATCAAGGCCGATGCCGCGCGACACTTCCTGCACATTGGCGCCGACCTTCTCGCAGAGATCGGCTATCTCGTTGATGAAGGTGATCTTCATGGCAAGGAAGGCATTGGCGGCGTATTTGATCAGCTCGGAGGTGCGCCGTGCGGTGAAGAGCAGCGGCGCCTGGTTGAGATAGAGCGGCCGGTAGACTTCGGTCATGACGCCGCGAGCGCGATCGTCGTTGAGGCCGATGACGATGCGGTCGGGACGCTTGAAGTCCTCGATGGCGGCACCCTCGCGCAAAAATTCCGGATTGGAGACGACGGCGACATCGGCATCCGGATTGGTTTCGCGGATGATGCGCTCGACCTCGTCGCCGGTACCGACCGGCACGGTCGACTTGGTGACGATGACGGTGAAGCCCTTGACGTGCTCGGCGATCTCGCGGGCGGCGGCATAGACATAGGAGAGATCGGCATGGCCGTCACCGCGGCGCGACGGTGTGCCCACAGCGATGAAGACGACGTCGCTGGCGGCAACGCTGGTTTCGACATCGGTCGAGAACGACAGGCGGCCGGCGCGGACATTGTCGGCAACGAGCTGTTCCAGGCCGGGCTCGAAGATCGGGATTTCACCTTTCAGCAGCGCCTCGATCTTGCCGACATCCTTGTCGACGCAAATCACATCATGGCCGAAATCCGCGAAACAGACGCCAGACACAAGACCCACATAACCAGAACCGATCATCGTGATGTGCATGGAACTTCAATCCTCTTGCTTGCAGTGGGCTCAGCGCTGCGGCGCGATCCCTTCATTGGCCGTCGCCTGCGCTTATACACAGGATCGCTGGGGACGCCTATACGTTGC
>DASVPC010000093.1:0-13433 GCA_036383055.1 Rhizobium sp.
CACCCACCCTCTTGCATCCGGTGAAATTTGAGCTACGTTAAGCTTATTATCAACGTAACGAAAGGAAGGTGATCCAATGTCTAGTGAGATTTCGGTCCTCGTATCAGGCATGGAAATGGTTGTGAGCGTAGCGGGGCAGCCCTCGCTCTGATCAGAGCCTTCCGGAAGCGGTCTACGCTTCAGGCCAGTTACGGGCCAAAACTCATGGAAGGGTCGCTTCGCGCGGCCCTTTTTTGTGTCTAGCGATTGCCGATATCGCGGTATTCAGGGTCGCCGCTTTCCAGGCTAAGCCATCTCGCACTCGTTTTTTTACTTGCCAAATGGGAAGGGTGCCTTAGCTAATCCTGCATGACTTACAAGGAACAGGGCGAAGCCGAACCGGCGCCATCGAACGAACCGGCGCTTACCGCACTCTCAATGTATCCCGACCAATGGGCGCTGTTTCTCGACATCGACGGCACGTTGCTCGATCTCGCCGAAACACCGGAGGCGATCGTCGTTCCTCCGTCCCTGCCTTTCTCCCTTCATGCGCTCTCCCGTAAGCTCGGTGGCGCGTTGGCGCTGGTGACCGGGCGCTCTGTTGGCTTTGTCGAGCCGCTGTTTGCGCCTTACCACTTTCCCGTCGCGGGCCTCCATGGTGCGGAACGACGCGATGCTGGCGGACGATTGCGGCGCACTCTGATCCCCCCCGCCTTTGAGGAAATGAAACGCGCAATTGCGCGGGAAGCGGAAGCCTGGCCGGGAGCGCTTGTCGAGGACAAGGGCGCCGCGATCGCGGTTCACTACCGGCAGGTACCCGAGCGAGAGGCCGACATCGACGAGGCAATGCAACGCTTTCTGCGGGAGGCAGGCCCGGACTGGGCCTTGCAGCGTAGCAAGTCGGTGGTAGAGATCTACCCGGCGCGCGCCGCCAAGGGCTATGCCGTCGAAGCCTTTCTCGACGAGGATCCCTTTATCGGGCGAAAGCCGCTTGTGATCGGTGACGATGTCCCCGACGAGACCATGTTTGCCGTCGCCAACCGCCTCGGCGGCCAGTCCGTGCGCGTCGGCCCGCCGAACGGCAAGACGCTGGCGCGTGCATCCATTTCCTCGCCTGCGCGTTTAAGAGACATACTCGCGTCCCTCGCGGCATAGGCATTTTCCCTGCCACTTGCCGCATTCGACTTGAAAGGACCGCCCGTGAGCCGTCTCATCGTGATTTCCAATCGCGTCTCCGTTCCCGACAAAAAAGGCACCGCCGCCGGCGGCCTCGCCGTGGCGCTGCGCGCGGCACTTGAAGAGCAGGGCGGCATCTGGATGGGGTGGTCCGGCAATTCCAGCGGCGACAAGGAGCCGGAGCCGCTGGTGATGACGGACCACGGCAACATCACATATGCCCTGACCGATCTCACCCAGACCGATGTCGAGGAATATTATCATGGCTTCGCCAACCGCGTGCTCTGGCCGATCTGTCATTACCGGCTGGATCTTGCCGAATATGGCCGCAAGGAGATGGACGGCTATTTCCGCGTCAACCGCTTCTTTGCCCATCGCCTCGCGCCGCTGATCCAGCCGGACGACGTCATCTGGGTGCACGATTATCATCTCATTCCGCTGGCAGCCGAGCTGAGGCTGATGGGCCTGAAGAACCGTATCGGCTTCTTCCTGCATATTCCATGGCCGCCGGCCGATGTGCTTGCCATCATGCCGGTGCATCAGGAGATCATGCGCAGCCTCTCCGCCTATGACCTTCTCGGCTTCCAGACCGACCACGACCTCGAAAACTTCGCCAGTTGCCTCAAGCGCGAGGAGATCGGCGACGAGATCGGCCCCGGCCTCTTCAGCGCCCATGGCCGGACCTTCCGCGGCGGCGCCTATTCGATCGGCATCGAGACCGCGGCCTTCGCAGACTTCGCCCGCAAGGCGGCAAGCCATAGCATGGTGCGCAAGGCGCGGCAGAGCGTCGAGGGTCGCGACCTGATCATCGGCGTCGACCGGCTCGACTATTCCAAGGGGATTACCCAGCGCATCGAGGCTTTCGAGCGCTTCCTCCGCGACAATCCGGCCTATCAGCGCCGCGTCACCTATCTGCAGGTCACTCCGAAATCACGCTCCGAGGTGCCGGAATACGAGGCGATGCAGCATGCCGTGGCCGAACAGGCCGGCCGGGTCAACGGTGCGATCGGCACGGTCGACTGGGTGCCGATCCGTTATATCAACCGCTCGATCAGCCGCCCGGTGCTGGCCGGCCTCTATCGGCTGGGCAGGATCGGCCTGGTGACGCCGCTGCGTGACGGCATGAACCTCGTCGCCAAGGAATATGTGGCCGCGCAGGATCCGGATGATCCCGGCGTGCTGGTGCTCTCCCGTTTCGCAGGCGCCGCGCGCGAGCTGAAGGGCGCGCTGCTGGTCAACCCTTACGACATCGAGGCAACCGCCAACGCCATGGCGCGTGGGCTCACCATGCCGCTGGAAGAGCGGCAGCGGCGCTGGCGCGGCATGATGGATCATCTGCTCGAACATGATGTCGCGAGGTGGTGCAAGGATTTCCTCAAGGACCTCACAGAAAAGACGGCACCGCCGGTCAAGCAGGCGACATTAAAGCTGCTTCCGTGACCAGCCATTCGGTCAACCGTTGGGCATGCGTGCTCTGCGACTTCGGCGGCAGGAGCCAATAGCCACGGTTCGGTGCCTCCAGCACCGGACCGGCGGTCACCAGCATGCGCCCGGCCAGCAGCGAATCCACCAGTCCCATCCAGCCGAGAGCCAGCCCCTGCTCGCCAATCGCCGCCTGCACGACCAGCGAATAGGTGTTGAACCTGAGATCGCCGGGGCCGGCATGATTGTCCCTGTGGATGCCAAGTTCGGCGAAATAGCTCTTCCAGTCGAACCATGGCGACGGCGTTTCCGTGTCCAGATGCACCAGCGTCGCCCGCGCCAGCTGGCTTGGATCGCTGAAAGGACCGTATCTGTCGACGAAACCCTGCGCGCAGATCGGCGCCACCTTCTCGGGCAAGAGCAATGCCGCCTCCGGGCCGAACTCTTCGCGCGCGCCGAAGACGACGGAGACGTCGCCGCTATAGGACAGACCGCGCTCCTGCCGCTGTGTGGCGACGATCTGGATATCCAGCTCCGGATAGGTCAAACGAAAGCGATGCATGCGCGGGATCAGCCAGAGCGCGGAGAAGGCATAATCGGTCCGCAGCCGCACCGCCGGGCGCTCCGCCTCGGCCCGAAAGCTGCGCACGACCTCATCGACGCCGCCAACGGCTTTTTCGACGATCTCGAAAAGACGGCGTCCTTCCGGCGAGAGCGCGACGCCGCGATGCTGACGAACGAAGAGAGCGACGCCGATCTGCTCCTCGATCCGCCGGATCTGGTAGCTGACGGCCGGCTGGGTCAGACCGAGGCTTGCCGCAGCAGCCGACAGGCTGCCGCAGCGCCCGACCTCGACGAAGATCCGCAGCCATCCAAGATCCACCGGTCGGTCAGCCATAAAATTTCCTTTTATCATCCATTGAAAAAAGCCTGCTTCACAGGCGGAATGCTAGTGATGTTCAATAAAATGATCAAATAGTAAGAGGGGATTGTCATCATGCGAGTTTCTGTCATGGGCCGGCTTGCCGCCGGCATGCTCTTTTCGGCCCTGTCCTTCGCCGGCATTGCCAAGGCAGATGGCGATTCCTGCCGCACCATCCACCTGTCCGATCCGGGCTGGACCGACATAACCTCGACCAACGGCGTGACGAGCGTGCTGCTTGCCGCGCTTGGCTACGAGCCTGACGTCAAGACGCTGTCGGTGCCGATCGGCTATCAGTCGATGAAAACCGGCGAGACCGACGTTTTCATCGGCAACTGGATGCCGGCGCAGAAAGCCTTCGTCGACGACCTCGACAAGGCCAAGGCCGTCGAAGTGCTGAACCGCAACCTTGAGGGCGCGAAATTCACGCTCGCCGTGCCGGGCTATGCCGCCGACAAGGGCATCAAGGACTTTGCCGACCTGCAGAAACATGCCGATGAATTCGACCACAAGATCTACGGCATCGAGCCGGGAGCACCGGCCAACGCCAACATCCAGAAGATGATCGACGCCAATGATTTCGGCCTGAAGGGCTGGGAGCTGGTGGAATCGAGCGAACAGGGAATGTTGTCGCAGGTCGAGCGCGCCGGCAAGGACAAGAAGCCGATCGTCTTCCTCGCCTGGGCACCACATCCGATGAACGAGCACTTCCAGATCGCCTACCTCTCGGGCGGCGACGCCTATTTCGGCGCGAATTACGGCGGCGCGGAAGTCTATACCCTGGCGCGCACCGGCTGGTCGGCCGCCTGCCCGAATGCCGCGAAGCTGTTCCGCAATCTGACCTTCGACATCGGCATGGAAAACGCACTGATGGGCTCGATTCTCGGCGGCACGGATGCGAAGATAGCCGCCAAAGCCTGGCTGAAGGCGCATCCTGAGACCTTGACGCCCTGGCTCGCCAGCGTAACGACGATCGACGGCAAGCCTGGCCTCGATGCCGTCAAAGCCTCGCTCGGCCTCTGATCCCGCCCAAGGAATTGCAACAATGGCGCGTCCGAATATTCTCATCCTGATGGTCGATCAGTTCAACGGAACCCTGTGTCCCGATGGGCCGGCCGATTTTCTGCACGCACCCGTGCTGAAAGCGCTGGCGAAGTGCTCCGTGCGCTTTGCCAACAGCTATACGGCAAGCCCGCTCTGCGCCCCGGCGCGGGCCTCCTTCATGTCCGGACAATTGCCGAGCCGCACCCGCGTCTATGACAATGCCGCCGAATTCGCCTCCGATATCCCGACCTTCGCGCATCATCTGCGTGCGGCGGGCTATCAGACGGCGCTCTCCGGCAAGATGCACTTCGTCGGACCGGACCAGATGCACGGCTTCGAGGAGCGGCTGACCACGGATATCTATCCCGCCGATTTCGGCTGGACGCCGGACTATACCAAGCCCGGCGAGCGTATCGACTGGTGGTATCACAATCTCGGCTCCGTGACCGGCGCCGGTGTCGCCGAGATCACCAACCAGATGGAATATGACGACGAGGTCGCCTATCACGCCACCCGCAAGCTGCTCGACCTGTCGCGCGGACACGATGAACGGCCCTGGTGCCTGACCGTCAGCTTCACCCATCCACACGACCCCTATGTCGCCCGCCGTCGCTTCTGGGATCTCTACGAAGATTGCCCGGCGCTCGATCCAGAGGTTGGCGACATCCCCTACGACCGGCAGGATCAGCATTCACAGCGCCTGATGAAGGCGAGCGACCACGAAGCCTTCGACATCACGCCCGAACAGGTGCGCCGGGCACGGCGCGGCTATTTCGCCAATATCTCCTATGTGGACGAGAAGATCGGCGAAATCCTCGATGCGCTGGAGCGGGGCCGCATGGCCGACAACACCATCGTCCTCTTTGTCTCCGACCATGGCGATATGCTCGGGGAGCGCGGGCTGTGGTTCAAGATGAACTTCTTCGAAGGCTCGGCTCGCGTGCCGCTGATGATCGCCGCTCCCGGCTGGAAAGCCCGTCGCATCGACCAGCCGGTCTCGACGCTCGACGTGACGCCGACGCTGGCAGGCCTTGCCGGCATCGACATTGCCTCGCTCCGCCAATGGACCGATGGCGAGGATCTAGCGCCCCTCGCCCTTGGTACGGGAAGCCGTGGGCCGGTGCCGATGGAATATGCGGCGGAGGGGTCTGAGGCGCCACTCGTCGGCCTGCGTGACGGCCACTACAAGCTGGTGCTCTGCGACAAAGACCCGGCCATGCTGTTCAATCTCGAGGCTGATCCCAAGGAGCTGACCAATCTTGCCGGCGACCCTGCCCATGCCGAGATCCTGGCGCAGTTGACCGCGCAGGCGATGCAGCGCTGGAACCTCGCCGCCTTCGACGCCGCCGTGCGTGAAAGCCAGGCGCGGCGCTGGGTGGTCTATGCGGCGCTGCGCAATGGCGCCTATTACCCCTGGGACTATCAGCCCCTGCAAAAGGCATCCGAACGCTATATGCGCAACCATATGGATCTGAATGTGCTGGAGGAAAACCAGCGCTTTCCGCGCGGGGAATAAGCTTTCTTGTGGCCGGGCTTTGCCGGAGACGATATGGTCCGGCCAACACAAGGGAGAAAACGTCCATGAAAATCAGTGCACGCAACCGCCTCAAGGGCAAGGTCGTCGAAGTCACCAAGGGTGCGACGACCGCTCATATCCGCATCGACATCGGCAACGGCTCGATCGTCACTTCATCCATCACCAACGAAGCGGTCGACGAACTGGGCCTGACGGTCGGCGCTGACGCCTATGCCGTCATCAAAGCATCCGACGTCATGGTCGCCGTCGACTAAGTTTCCCGCTTCTGGCAATAATGCGCCGTTCCCTCGTCGCCGGTCTGGAAATCAGCAGGCTGCGGCGGCGCGATTGGTTTGAACAGGGTCCGATCCGGCTTCAGATCCAGAAGCGGCGTGCTGTCGAGGCAGTCGAGACCGCGCACGAGAAGCACCGCGCCCTCAACCGCCTCGAGCTTGACGATGGAGGTGCCGATTGGGTTTGGCCGCACCGGCGAGCGCAGCGAGAACGTGCCGTGTACCTTGCCGCTATTGGCGGGGCTTTGCAGTACGAGATCGCGGCGCGAGCGGTCCAGCCAATAGAGAATTTCCAGCCGCTCGAAAGCCTCGACGCCCTTCAGCGCCGGCACCCACGGCTCGAATATCTCGATACGGCAAATGGGTCCATCATGCCGCCCCTGACGCGGCGTCTCCATACGCGAGGTCCATGGCGTCGAGATGCGACCGATGAAGACGAGACCGGCATCGGTTACGGTCGGCGGCTCGACCGCCACCTCGTTTTCGCGAATTTCATTCTCGCGGACCATGGTTTTTCCCTTCCGGAGCAAGAGTGTTCGGCGGCTTGGCCGATACGGTTATGAAATCGATGAATGCTCTGAGGGGCGCGGGCACAAGGCGCCGCCCGGGATAATAGAGAAACGGCCCGGAGAAGGACTGCCACCATGGTTCGAGCACAGGCTCGAGCGCGCCGCTGTCGAGATGCGGACGCAGCCATTCCTCGAAAAGATATACAATACCGGTGCCGGCGATCGCAGCGTCCACGACGAGATCGGTCGCGCCGCCGATGCTGACGATGAGCGGGCCTGTGGGAGTGATCCGCACGATTTCGCCATCACGCTCGAACTCGCAGGGCGGCATCAGGCCGCTGGAAAAGCGGCCACGAAGACAGGCATGGTTGATCAGCTCGCTCGGATGCTCCGGCCTGCCATGGAGGTCGAGGTATGAGGGCGAAGCGGCGGTGGCGAAGCGCTGGGTGCGTGGTCCGATCGGTATGGCGATCATGTCCTGCTCCAGACGTTCGTCATATCGGATGCCGGCATCGCAGCCGACTGCGAGCACATCGACGAAGCTATCCTCGGCGAGGATCTCCAGCTGGATATCGGGATAGGCGGCGAGAAAGCGTGGGACGATATCAGGCAGCACAAGCCGCGCCGCGCTGATCGGCACGTTCAGCCGCAAGGTTCCCGCCGGCCTGTCGCGGAAGCCATTGACCACGTCGAAGGCCGCCTCCATCTCCGACAGTGCGGGACCAAGCCTTTCCAGCAATCGCTCCCCGGCCTCGGTCGGCACGACGCTGCGTGTCGTTCGATTGAGCAATCGCACGCCAAGCTCGGCCTCGAGGCGGCGGACCGCCTCGCTCAAGCCCGAAGGACTTTTGCCGCTCAGGCGAGCGCCCTCGCGAAAGCCCTTGGCACGCGCCACGGCCACGAATGCGCTCATGTCCAGCAGATCGATCTTCACTGTTCGCTACTCCGCACAGCCTGTGCAGATTGTACCGGATTATCACGCAGCCCAACAACGCCTATTTCTGGATGGACGTTAAAAAGGAGATATCCCATGTCCAGCATCGACCACTCCGGAACATTCACCCTTGGCGATCGCTCCGTGAAGCGGCTCGGTTATGGAGCCATGCAGCTCGCCGGGCCTGGCGTGTTCGGCCCGCCTCGGGATCGCGACGCGGCGGTGGCCGTTCTCAGGGAAGCCGTTGCGAGCGGCGTGAACCATATTGATACCAGCGATTTCTACGGCCCGCACGTCACCAATGAAATCATCCGCGAGGCGCTCCACCCCTATCCCGACGATCTGGTCATCGTCACCAAGATCAGCGCCCGTCGCGGTACGGACGGTTCGTGGATTCCTGCCATGACGCCCGAGGAACTGACACAGGCCGTGCATGACAACCTGCGCAATCTTGGCCTCGATGTGCTCGATGTCGTCAATCTTCGCAGCATGCTCGATGTGTACGGCCCGGTCGAGGGATCACTCGAAGCGCCCCTGACGGTGCTTGCCGAGCTACAGCAAAGGGGCCAAGTGCGCCATGTAGGGCTCAGCAACGTCACCCCGACCCAGATCGCCGACGGCCGCAAGATCTGCGATATCGTTTGCGTGCAGAACTTCTACAATCTGGCACACCGCAATGACGACGCCCTGATCGACGCGCTTGCCCGCGAGGGCACCGCCTATGTGCCGTTCTTCCCGCTTGGCGGGTTCAGCCCGCTGCAATCGTCAACGCTCTCCGACGTTGCTGAACGCCTCGGGGCTACTCCTATGCAGGTCGCGCTCGCCTGGCTGCTTCGCCGCGCGCCCAATATCCTGCTTATCCCCGGCACCTCCTCCGTCGCCCATCTGCGGGAAAATCTGAAAGCGCCCGACATCAGCCTGCCGGACGACGCACTGGCGCAGCTTGATGGCGTGGCAAAGGCCAGCGCGACCTGAGAGCCGGAGGCTCCCGTTCCACGATCCCCTAAATCACGCCGTCTTGACGGCGTGATTTTCCTTGATGTCGAGGCAGCGCTCCACCTTGCCCGGCGCAGCCCACAACGCGGGCTTTTATGACATCGCATGTAATTGAGAGCAGCGCCTGTCCCGGGGTATCTGACAACCGTCTTCTTGCAGGAAGAGCATTTCGAGCCCTTCAACATAGCGAGCCTTCGCCCAAAACGAAGTCGGTGGCCACGATCCCTCGTTCCAACGGCGAACTCAGGAGAAACCCATGACCACGATGTCATTCACAAAAAAAGACACTCCCCAATGGCTGCTGGCCTTCTGGCGGGAGATTGACGACAAGACCTTCGGCGATGGCTTCAACTGCTTCGCGGAAGACGCAACATGCAACCTCGGCGTTGCCGACTGGAAGGGGCGCGACACGATTCGCGAAAACCTGCGCGCTTTCATCGACACCGGCTTCACCGCATTGCATGATGTCACCGAATATTGGGACGGCGGATCGCTCAAGGTGTTTCGCGGGACGGTTACGATGACGCCCGATGACGGGACACAGGCCATGGTCAAACCGGTCATGACCCACTTTTTCTATATGGATGAGGCCGAGCCGACCAAGGTGCGTCATTGGTACGGGTCAGTTGGGCCCATCGCGTTCTGACGAAAATCTGCCTTGGGGGGCTATCGAATGATGGCCCCGCCATCGACGAACGAAGCGAGGCCTCCGCCGGATGAGCTCTTCCCGCGTCAATTTAAGAATGCCGAATGAACTCGGACCGCAGTTGCGCGCCTGGCGCGGCACGCGCGGCAAGAGCCAGCTCGACCTTTCCCTCGACACCGGCATTTCGCAGCGTCAGATCAGTTTCATCGAAAGCGGCAGGAGCACGCCTGGCCGCCAGAATGTCCTGCGTCTCGCCGAGGCGCTGGACGTGCCGTTCCGGGAGCGCAACTCCTTGCTGCTCGCAGCCGGCTATGCCCCGATCTATGCCGAAGGAAATTTCGACGATCGCGAGATGCAAGGCCTGACGAAGGCCCTCAAACGCATGCTTCGCCAGCACGAGCCGTTTCCGGCGGTGGTGATGGACCGCTATTGGAATGTCGTCATGACCAACGACGCGACCCCTCGCTTTTTCGGCCATTTCATCGACATGGCCGCACGCCCGACACCGCGCAATCTCCTCCATCTCATGCTCGATCCCGAGGGTATGCGACCCTTTATTCCGGATTGGGAGCAGACGGCGAAAAGCCTGTTGGGGAGAGTCTTCCGCGAGTCCGTCGGTCGCATCATCGATGCACAAACGAAGGCACTCATCGATCGTTTGCTTGCCTATCCCGATGTGGACGCCGACTGGAAAACATCCGTCGCGGCTGACAATACGCCCATGATCCCTCTGTCGTTTGTGAAAGACAGACAGCTTCTGAGTTTTTTCTCATTGGTCACGACGGTCGGCACCGCGCAGATGATAACGGCCCAGGAATTACGGGTCGAATGCATGTTTCCGTTGGATGAAGCCACGGAGCTTCACTATGCCGAACTGATGAACGCCGCCCAATAGAGGCCAGCGTCAGAGCAGTAGTCGCTGATATCACGCCGCCTTGACGGCGTGGTATTCCTTGATGGCGACCATTTTGATAGCCGGATAACGTTCCGCTTCATAGCGCAGCGAGAAGCCGTCCTGGGCGAGGAAGACCGGGTCGCCGTCGAGATCGCGGGCGATGTCGCCGCGGCGTGCGGTGAGGAACTTGTCGAGATCGGCGGCCTGGTCGGCCGAGATCCAGCGGCAGACGGAGAAACGCGACATTTCGAAGGAGACCGGCAGGCCGTATTCGGCCATCAGCCGCTCTTTCAGCACATCGAGCTGCAGCGCGCCGACAACGCCGACGATGGCGGGCGAACCGTCTTCCGGCGAGAAGAGCTGCACGACGCCCTCTTCCGCCATCTGCTGCAAGGCTTCCTTCAGCTTCTTGGCCTTCATCGCATCTTCAAGACGCACGCGGCGCAGGATTTCCGGCGAGAAGTTTGGCACGCCCTGGAACACCAACGACTCGCCTTCCGTCAACGTATCGCCGATGCGGAGCGTCCCATGGTTCGGGATGCCGACGACATCGCCGGCATAGGCGGTATCGGCAAGCTGGCGTTGCGAGGCGAAGAAGAATTGCGGTGCGGTGAGGCCAAGCTGCTTGCCGGTGCGCGACAGACGCGCCTTCATACCACGCTCGAGCTTGCCCGAGCAGATGCGCGCAAAGGCGATGCGGTCGCGATGGTTCGGATCCATATTGGCCTGGATCTTGAAAACGAAGGCCGTCATCTTGTCGTCGGTGGCGTGAACCGTCCTGATATCGGCGACCTGATCGCGCGGTGGCGGTGCGACTTCGCCGAGCGCGTTGATGAGGTCGCGAACACCGAAATTGCGCAGCGCCGAGCCGAAGAAGACCGGCGTCAGATGCCCTTCGAGGAAAGATGCCCGGTCGAAAGGACGGCAGGCTTCGATCGCCAGTTCCGTCTCGTCGATGAAGCCCTGACGCTCGTTTTCCGGCAACCGGTCGGCCACGGTCTGCGGGCCGTTGACAGGGGTCGGCGCCACTTCGGTGTCGGAACCACGAACGGTATTGTCAGCCAGATGATAGGAACCGCAGAAGCTCTTCGCCCGGCCAATCGGCCAAGTGATCGGCGCGGTATCCAGCGCCAGCTTTTCTTCCACTTCATCGAGAATCTCGAAGGGATCGCGGCTTTCGCGGTCCATCTTGTTGATGAAGGTGATGATCGGGATGTCGCGCATGCGGCAGACTTCGAACAGCTTCAACGTCCGCGGCTCGATGCCCTTGGCGGCGTCGATGACCATGACGGCGGCGTCGACAGCCGTCAGCGTGCGGTAGGTGTCGTCGGCGAAGTCTTCGTGACCGGGCGTATCGAGAATGTTGAAGACATTGCCTTCATATTCGAAGGTCATGACCGAGGTGACGACCGAGATGCCGCGTTCGCGCTCGATCTTCATCCAGTCGGAGCGCGTCTGGATGCGATCCTTCTTCGCCTTGACTTCGCCGGCAAGCTGAATGGCGCCGCCGAACAGCAGCAGCTTTTCGGTGAGCGTCGTCTTGCCCGCGTCCGGGTGAGCGATAATAGCGAATGTGCGGCGGCGGGAGACCGCCTCGGCGAGACTTTCGGCCATGCGTGTGAATCCTGTGAATTGCGGCCGTATCTAGCGACTCAAGGCCCGGATTGCAATTGACCTTGGGCGCTCACGCGCAAACTAATGCCGCATGACCATTCACACCGATACGCGCCCGACGCTGAACCTCATCCGCCAGCCGCACGGCGAAGGCCTCGATCTGCCCGCCTATGAGACCAAGGGCGCCGCCGGTATGGACCTGCGCGCGGCAATCGAAGACGGCAAGACGCTGACGATCGCGCCCGGCAAGCGAGCATTGGTGCCATCAGGCTTCATCTTTGAGATCCCCGATGGTTTCGAGGCGCAGATCCGCCCACGCTCCGGCCTTGCCTTCAAGCACGGCATTACCTGCCTCAATTCGCCCGGCACGATCGACAGCGACTATCGCGGTGAGGTGCATGCCTTGCTGATCAATCACGGCGACGAACCGTTCGAGATCACGCGCGGCATGCGTATTGCCCAGGTGGTGATCGCGCCGGTGACGCAGGTGCGTATCGCGGAAATCAGTGAAGTCAGCGAAACGGCGCGCGGTGCCGGCGGCTTCGGCTCGACCGGCGTGTGATGGCGGATCTGGGGCAGCAATCCGGGCTGACCTTCCGGCAGGATTATTTTGCCGATCCGGTCGCCTGGGCCGGCCTCGTCGATCTGCTGCGCGACACCTTTTCCATCGATATCAGCCTGCAGGATCAATTCGGCGGCCCTGATCCGACCAGCATGCCGTTCGGCTATTTTGACGCCGATGGCCGCTGCGTCGCCAATTTCAGTGCCTTTTCGATGCCACTGATCATCAACGGCCGTACAGTCAAGGCGGCAGGTTACCAGTCCGGCGCGGTCCGCCCCGAATGGCGCGGGCGAGGACTTTATCGCGACCTGATGCAACGGGCCTTTGCGCAAACCAAGGCCGAGGGCTTCGAACTCGATATCCTGCTGACGGATAAGCCGGTCCTTTACCAACCCTATGGTTTCAAGACTGTTCCGCAACGCATCTTCGCTGGTCCACCACCGAAAATGATCGGAAGCTTCCCACGCGCCAGACCGCTCTCCCTGGAGGATGCGGGCGACCGCGATCTCCTGAAGACGCTGCTGCAAAGCCGCGTCCCCGTTTCCCAACGCTTCGCCGTTGCCAGCCAGATGGAGATGTTTTACCTGAACGCCCGCTTCGATCCGGATGTTCGGCTGACATTGGTTGAGTACACAACTGTTGTCGCCTGGAAATACGATGGCCGCACTCCCCGGATCCTCGATGTCGTCGGCAAGACCATTCCGTCTCTGGAGGCGATACAGTCCGCCCTAGGTGTTCCCTCCTCCCGGATCGAGGTTTGCTTCCCGCCGGATCAACTGGACTGGCAGGGCATGCCCGAGCCCCATCAAGGCTATACCTCGCTGATGATGCGCGGCGATGTCGCCGATGACAGCGGCGGCCCCATCATGCTGTCACCGATGGCGGAATTCTAGCGAGACAGCGGCGGCAGCCGGCGTTTGACCGG
>DASVPC010000094.1:0-38647 GCA_036383055.1 Rhizobium sp.
ACAGCGCCTGTGCGGTCGCATATCCCGGCTCTTCCATCCACGCAATAGCACCATCCGAACGATCCGATCGCAGCAGGACACGCGCCAGAAGATCGATGGCCGCTCCGGTCGAGGGAACGATGATCAGCTGTTCAGGGCTGGCGATCACGCCGCGCGTGGCCGAGATGTGCTCGAGGATCGCCTCGCGCAACTCGCGAATGCCGCTGTGAGCGCCGTAGCTGAGGTCGTGCACCCGGAGCGAGCGGCCACGAGCGCCGAGATACCGCGCCCAGGCGGCATGCGGAAAGGCGGCGGTATCCGGCACGCCGGATTTGAACAGGCCGTCCGCAACAACCTCCGCCGTTGCCGACGAGCTGAATGGGACGGGCTCCGCCTGCCCCTGCAAAGGTGGCGTTGCAAATTCGGCGACGCGGGTTGCCGTCCCCGTTGTCGATTGCAGATAGCCTTCGGCCTTCAGCCGCTCATAGGCATTGACCACGGTGGAGCGCGCCACGCCGAGCGAGATCGCCAGCGTCCGTGTCGATGGCAGCTTTTGTCCCGGCGACATCTGTCCCTGGAGAATGCGGTCGCGCATCAGGCGATAGACCTGCCCCTCCAGATCGCCCGCGGTTCGAACGAGTGCCGGCCATTGCGCAACTGATGTCATCACATCCTCGACTGGTCTGCTTTGAATATAAAAACTGGCTATTTATAACATACCTCTTTGGTGGCAAGGATCAAAGCGACACCAATGAGGAAACCATGGCAGATCTCTCCCCACCGTCCACCGACGACTATCCGACCACCGAACGCACGCGCGTGCGGCGCGAACACCATCGCGGCAGCCACATTCAGGCGGACGTCCACGCTATCCTGGACGCCGCCCCGCTCTGTCACGTCGGCTATGTCATCAATGGCGCCCCCTACGTGACGCCGACGCTGCATTGGCGCGAAGGCAACCATGTCTACTGGCACGGCTCCGCCGCCAGCCGCTTTCTGCGAGCCGCGGAGGATATGCCGGTCTGCCTCACCTGCAGCATCATGGACGGCTATGTGCTCGCCCGCTCCGCTTTCTACCATTCGGTCAACTACCGTTCGGCCATGGTCTTCGGCAAAGCGCGCCTGCTGGAGGACGCAGAGGAGAAGGCCGAGGCCCTGCGCCGTTTCGTCGAGAACCTGTTTCCCGGTCGCTGGGACAGTCTGCGACCAATGACAGGTCAGGAGGTGAAAGCGACCTCCGTCCTGCGAATGGAAATCGAGGAGGCAACCGCCAAGGTGCGCAACGGCCCACCGGGAGATGCCAACGAGGCGGATGTTCCGGTCTGGGCGGGCGTCTTGCCGGTGCACAGCCATCTCGCTCCAGCGGAAGCCGCACCGGGATTGCTCGACGGAATAGAGCTACCCGAACCGCTGGCGGCGCTGATACAATCAGGCCGGCTTCGATAGACGAACCTCGCAGTTGATACCAAAGGACTTCGATATGGACCTTACGAATTGGAACGGCGTGCCGCGCCCGGAACGGATCACTCTGGAGGGCCGCTATGTCCGGCTGGAGCCGCTCGACGCGACGCGCCACGGCGCCGACCTGTTCGCCTCGGCGCAGGCGCCTGGCGCGGACGATCGTTTCCGCTACCTGTTCGAGAATGCCCCCGCCGATCTCGCCGCCTTCACGCCCTGGCTCGAGAAAGTCGCCGCCAGCACCGACCCGCTGTTCTTCGCTACCATCGACAAGCGAACTGGCCGGGCCGAAGGCCGGCAGGCCTTGATGCGTATCGATCCCGCGCATGGCGTCATCGAGATCGGCAGCATTCTCTGGGGTCCGGCAATCGCCCGCAGCCGCGTTACCACCGAGACGCTCTATCTCTTTGCCTCCTACGTTTTCGATACGCTCGGCTATCGTCGTTTCGAGTGGAAATGCAACAATCTCAACGAGCCCTCCAAACGTGCAGCCGAGCGCTTCGGCTTTTCCTTTGAAGGCATTTTCCGCCAGCACATGGTCGCCAAGGGTCAAAACCGCGACACCGCCTGGTTCGCGATGATCGACGCCGATTGGCCACGCCTGAAGGCCGGCTATGAGCGGTGGCTGAGCCCGGAGAATTTCGACGAGGCCGGACAGCAAAAGAGCAAGCTGACATTCGGCTAAAGCGACTTTCGAAAGTAGATGACGCGTTGGGTTTCCTCGAAGCCCAACGCGTCGTGAAAGGCATGGCTTTCGATATTGTCGAGCAGCGCATCCGAAGCAAATTCCAGGCATCCGGCAGCGCGTCCCCAATCGGCAACGGCGCGGCAGAGCAATTGCGCGACGCCCTGCCGCCTGTGCTCCCGGCGCACATAGATGCCCTCGAGGAAAAGCACCGGAGAGGTCTTGCAACCATTGACATAGTCCTGCCGCAGCGTTGCCTCGGCAAACCCCACAACGTTACCCGTCTGATCGCAAGCAACGAAGGCTATAGCATTTGCCTTCGTGAGAATTTGCATCAATTCAGCACGATGATACTCCGTCGAGCTATTCGGCCAGAGTTCGCCGCGCAGACGCAACCATGCATCCCGATGTTCGAGACCGGCTTGCTCTATTTGCATCGTCCCTGCCCATCGTTCAATAAGTTCAACCGCAATGATGCTCGCCCCAAACTAAATCGTCAAAAAGCGGCCCGCATCGTCTCAACAACATCCGAAACCGACGGCCCCGTGACCGGCGGCGGGTTTGGCGCCTCACAAAACTCCCGCCAGATAAAGAATGTCAGTTCGGCACCATCCGTCCCCACTTCCCCCGCAGGCTGGCCGAAGGAGGCGAGAACCCGATAGCGCTCATCCTTCCAGAACAAGGCCTCAACCCAATCATAGACCGGTATGATATGGAAATGGATGGGATGCCCTGGCGAATGACCAAAGCGGCCAATATAGACCCGCCTGGGTCGAAGCAGAGTCTCGATCTCCCGTTGCGCCTTGGCAAGAAGAGGCCCAAGCGACGCAAGCGCTTCGGTTGGCAGATCGTACAGCGCGTTCGTTCCGACCTTGGAACCGACCATCAGATAGCCTGGCAGGACCGCGTTCATGCGATGGTTCACGAGCCAATGCTCTGTCTCGTGAATCCTGAATTTGGAAGGAATGTCCAACGACGACACCTTTCATTGCAGTCAGGGTGACCTCACCCAAGACCTTCCTCGGCAAAGGCCTATGTCTTGAGGCAGAGTAATTTAAGAAGACCAATTTGACCCAGACCAGCAACATATTGAAACAAAAACGCGTCCGTTCCACTCAAGATTTCGCTTTCGCGGCCACAATCATCACGGTACATATCGCTCATATTCACGCCAACCCACATGATGACAATTCGAGGACAATGGCATGACGTTTCAAAACAGTTCGCGCCTTTACGCTGCTGTTTCATCCCTGTTGTGGCCAGCCATCTTTTGTGCCGGCCTGACAGGCGCCTATTTCGCCTTTCAGTCGGATATGCATCTGCTGTGGTTCAATGTTACCTATTTCTCGATCGTGACGATCATCGCGCTCTTCGAGCGGCTGATGCCCTATGAAGAGACCTGGCTGGAAAGCGATGGCGAGACATTCAACAACATCGCCCATACGCTTCTCAGCAAGGGCGGCGTACAGATCGCCGCGGCCATAGGCACGTCATTCCCGATGGCGGTGGCGACCGTGGCGCAACCGCTCCTCAGCC
This sequence comes from Rhizobium sp., assembly GCA_036383055.1. GTDB lineage: Bacteria > Pseudomonadota > Alphaproteobacteria > Rhizobiales > Rhizobiaceae > Rhizobium. Next base: position 3,659 of record DASVPC010000094.1, read on the forward strand.
ACAAGGCGAATATCTGGCCGGAGCAATGGCCGATGGCCTTGCAGGTCGTGCTCGGGCTAGTCATCGCCGAATTCGGCCTCTATCTCGCCCATCGCCTTGCGCATGAATATCTGTCGCTCTGGCGCTTCCATGCCCTGCATCACAGCGTCGAACGCCTGTGGGTCATCAATACCGGACGTTTCCATATCATCGACTCGCTGTTCAAGATCGCGCTCGGCCAGATCCCGCTCTATCTGCTCGGCGCGCCGTTGCCGGTCTTCCTGTGGATCGGCGCGGTCACGGCCTTTATCGGCCTTCTGACCCATTGTAACATCGATGTCCGCACCGGCCCGCTCGACTGGTTTCTCTCGACGCCGCGCCTGCATCGCTGGCATCATTCCAAGCTGCTTGCCGAGGGCAATACCAATTATGGGGAAAACCTGGTGATCTGGGACCAGATCCTCGGCACCTACTACAATCCGCCCCGTCCCTCTTCCACCGACATCGGCATCACCGGCAAGGTCGCCGACAGCTTCCTCGCGCAGCTCGCCCAGCCCTTTTCCAAGAAGGGCGCCAAGCAGATCATCGGCAAGAAGCCGAAGGAAGTCCGGGACAAGGAAGAATTGGCCGCCGCTAAGGCCGCCGCCCGGCACAAGCAGGCCGAAGAGCCGATCCGCAAGTCGGGCTGAAAGACACGCGACCCCGGTCAAATTTCCGAATGGATATGCAGCGAAGGGACAGGCGGGGATGAAATGGCGTCGCCCCCCCGCTCCATTCACTGCCGCGCGAAAGCGCATAGACTATGTCCGGGGAAACCGGCTCGACCCAATTCGAAGTGCCGCCGACACACGTAAACCTATTTCAAATCGAGAAGATATTGTCATTTAACGTGTATTGAAAAAGGCACCCCAGGGGGTTACCTATCCCTCGCAAATTATTGACCATGAAAGATTAGGAAAACTATTGAAATGGAAGGGAGATTTACCACAGATCATCTCAAGCAACTCCATAGAATATTTTTCACATCTCGTGAAATAGACAGACTTGAACGAGAATTCATTAAGCAAGGCATAGCACACTTTCATGTTTCCGGTGCCGGACACGAGTCGACGGCGCTGTTGAATGAATTCCTTCACGACGACGATTGGCTGCATCTGCACTATCGCGACAAAGCCCTGATGCTGGCGCGCGGCATGCCCATTCGTGAGTTTTTTTCCAGCCTTCTCGCCACGGGCAATTCCCATTCCGCCGGCCGCCAGATGAGCGCGCATCTTTCCTCCCGCGCTCTCAACATCACGTCCATCGTCGGGCCGGTCGGCAACAATGCCCTTCATGCCGTCGGCGCCAGCGCCGCGCTGAAGCATAAGGCAGGCATGCCGATCGCCATCTGTTGCGTTGGTGACGGTACCACACAACAAGGCGAATTTCTGGAAGCCGTGGCCGAAGCCGTGCGCGGCCAATATCCGATCGTCTTCGTCGTCGAGGACAATAGTTTCTCCATCTCGACACGGACCAGAAAGCAGACCTTCTTCGATCTGCCGACCGGCCCCGCATCCTCTTTTTACGGCTTGGACATCATCCGTGCCGAAGGCGACGATCTCGCCGCCTCACGCGAAGCCTTCCACAACGCCGTCCGCCACAGCCGCAACAACCGCACGCCGAGCCTCGTCGTCATCAACATGGAACGGTTGACCGACCATACCAACGCCGACGACCAGAAGACCTATCGCACGCAGGATGAGATCGAGAACGCAGCCTACCGCGATCCTCTCATCAATTTGCGCACCGCGCTGCTGAAGGCGGGCATCGACGACGCGGCGCTGGAAAAGATCGAAAAAGACCTGACCGCCGAAGTGCAGGCGGAAGCAGCCCTTGCCCGCAAGGAAGATGCGCCCAAGGTCGAGCCGGAAGCAAAAGCGCCCTACCCTGCCTCCTTCGACAAGACAGCCGAATATCGCGGCGGTGCAAGTGCCGCGACGCTGACGATGCGCGAAGCGCTGAACGGCGTGCTCGACAAGCAGCTTGCCAACAATCCGGATGTCGTCCTCTTCGGCCAGGACATCGAGGACCCCAAGGGCGACGTCTTCGGCGTCACACGCGGCCTCAGCACGAAGTATCCCGAGCGCGTCTACAATGCGGCGCTGAGCGAATCGACCATCGTCGGCACCGCCGTCGGCCGAGCGCTCGCCGGTCAGCGCCCCGTCGCCTTCCTGCAATTCGCCGATTTCCTGCCGCTCGCCTATAACCAGATCGTCTCGGAAATGGGCAGCATGTTCTGGCGCAGCAATGGCGCCTGGGAATCGCCGGTCATCCTGATGGTGAGCTGCGGCGGCTACAAGCCTGGCCTCGGACCGTTCCACGCCCAGAGCTTCGAGAGCCTGCTGGCGCACACGCCCGGCATCGACGTCGTCATGCCCTCCACTGCGGGCGATGCTGCTGGCCTGCTCAATGCCGCTTTCGAATCCAGGCGCCCGACCGTCTTCCTTTATCCGAAGGCTGTGCTCAACAATTCCGACGGCCGCACCTCCGTCGATGTCGACCAGCATTTCGTCCGTCCCGGCCTGTCGCGCTATGTCGCCCGCGGTCGCGACCTGACGCTGGTCACCTACGGCAATACGGTGTCGCTCTGCGCCAAGGCGGCGAGTGCCTTCGAGACCCAGGGATTTTCGGTTGAAGTCATCGACCTGCGCTCGATCTCGCCATGGGATGAGAAGGAAGTGCTCGCCAGCACCAAGCGCACCAAGCGCCTGATCGTCGTGCATGAAGACAACCGCACGGTCGGCATGGGTGCCGAAATCGTCGCCACCGTCACCGAGAAGACCGACGTGCCCGTGGTCGTCCGCCGGCTCGCCCGCTCGGACTCGCATGTTCCCTTCAACTTCGGCAACCAGCTGGAAACGCTGCCATCCTACAGCAAGCTGGTCGATCTGATGGCCGAAGTCCTCGAATGCGAGGTCACCTGGCATGAAGAGGACAAGTCTGGCCCGACGGCCGCCATCAAGGCGATCGGCTCCGGCCCTGCCGACGAAAACGTGCTGGTGACCGATCTTCTGGTGAAGCCGGGCGATACGATCGAGGTCGGCCAGCTCGTTGCCGTGGTCGAGGCCACCAAGGCTTCGGTCGAGATCTGCGCCAATATCGGCGGCGTGGTGCAGGAAGTTTTCGTCAAGATCGGCGACCAGATCGCCACCGACAGCCCGCTTCTGACCGTGGACGCCGACCGCGACCTCAGCGAACGCAATTTCGCGCTTGCTTCCGAGGTCCAGAACAAGTTCGTGCTGCGCCGCCTCAAGTCGCACGCCATTCCAGCGTTGCGCCGCCATTCCGGCAACTTCACGGAAATCGCCGTCAGCGGCATGGGCTTTGCGACCGGCGCTCGCCGGGTCAGCAATGAAGAGATCATCCATAACTGGCCGAACCGGCGCGCAGAGGAAATCTTCGCGCTGACCGGTATCAAGAGTCGCTACTGGGTCGGCCCCGGCGAAAGCACGCTGAGCCTCGCGACCAAGGCCGTTCGCGACCTTCTGCACCAGACCAATACGACGATCCACGACATGGACCTCGTCATCGCCGCTACCGGCACGCCCGATATAGCCACACCGTCGCTCGCAAGCCGCGTTGCCGTCGCCGTTGCCGAAGACGGCGTGCGGCCGTCGCTTGCCGCCTACGACATGGGCGCCGCCTGCTCCGGTTATCTCTACGCCCTGCAGCAGGCTTACGATTTCATTGCCCAGCAGAACGACGCCAAGGTGTTGATCGTGACGTCGGAAGTGCTGTCGCCGCTGCTCGACATGAGCGATTTCTCCACCGCCATCCTGTTCGGCGATGCGGCCACCGCCTGCCTGGTGACCAGCCGCGACATGGCGCGCAATCCACTGTTTGCAGCCAGCCGTCCGGTCATCAGCGGCCGTCCGGAACCGGGCGATCTTCTCTATGTGCCGCTGCCGGACAAGGGCGTCATTGCCATGAACGGACGCTCGGTCTTCACCGAAGCTGTTCATTCCATGTCGCGTTCGATCGAGGATGCCTGCGTCGATGCAGGATTGGAGCTTGCCAATCTCGACCTTCTGGTGCCGCACCAGGCCAACCAGCGTATCATCGACACCATCGCCAAGCGCAGCGGGCGTCCGGCACTGAGCGTCATCGAGAACTACGGCAACACCAGCTCGTCCAGCATTCCGCTCGCCATGATGCATGTCGCCAAGGAACGCGCCGAGCCACTCAACCTCGGTCTCGTCGCCTTTGGCGGTGGCATGACCTCGGGCGCGGCCATCGTTCGCACGATCAAATAGCCGCTAGCGGCTCGTCGCATCGGTAAAAGAAAAAAACCCGGAATCCGCTGCGGATTCCGGGTTTTTTCGTAAGGCTTACAAGCCGACCTGGATCATGCCTTCGGGCGGTTTCTCAGCGCCTCGGCGTCGGCATAGAACTTCTTTTCCCATTCCTTGTGATTGTCGAGGCCTTCCTTGATGAACGGCGTGAAGATCGCCAGGTTCATCAGCGCCCAGTTGACGATGCGCGCCGGGAATTTCAGTGGCTTGACGAAATCGACGAAGAGCACGACGCGGGTCTTGTCCGTATGGTTCCAGGCCTCATGCTCATAGGCGTCGTCGAAGATCAGCGCCTTGCCCTCTTGCCAATGGCAAATCTGGTTGTCGACGCGGATGGCGAGCTTGTCCTGGGGCTCCGGTACGATCAGGCCGAGATGCAGGCGCAGCACGCCGTTATAAGGGCCACGATGCGCGGGCAAGTGCTTGCCCGGCTCGAAGATCGAGAACATCGCCGTGGTCAGTCCCGGGATCTTCTGCACGGCCGCCCAGGTGTTCGGGCATGCCTTGATGTTCTGCTCCGACTTCACGCCGAAGCCGAGAAGGAAGAAGGTCTTCCAGCGGCTGTCCGTTGAAATCGTCTTCACATCGGTGGAGATGTCCTGAAAGGTCGGCAGCTCGCTCTGACGCAGCAGCACCTTTTCCAGTTCGGCGCGGATCGCGGGGTAATCCTTCTCGATCTCGGCCGCCCAGGGGAAGGTGGCATTGTCGTAGACCGGCGGATTGCCGAGCTTGGCGTATTTCAGATTAAGGCTTTCGGCCCAGGCGACGACGCCCATAAAGAAGCGTGTCACTGCGCTTGGGCGGTCCATCGGCGCGATGCCGGTCGTGCCAAAGGTCTGTTCCGGAGCATTCGGCTCAGTGGATGTGGGAGCTGGTGCGCTCAAAGTGCTCTCCGTCATGTCTGTCTGCGTAGGGGTTATGGGGGGGAGGAAATCTTGTCCCAGGGAAATCTGCGTGGAAATCTTGGAGCGGCAACAGGCTCGACAATGTCTGTTTCTGCCTGGCCATCCTGATCGGCGCCCGACTCCTCTGTTATGCAATGATCATAATAGAAGATTATATGAGTTCTTTAGTCGAATTTCGCAAGAGTATCCGTTCGTAAGAGCGGGGCTTTGTGTTGCGCATTTTTCAGCGCCTTTTGTCCGCGGATATCTGCCTTGGAACCGGCGGAAATACGGCCAAGTCCGAGATTTTTTCCGCAATGGTTTCACAATTTTGCGAGCTCACGGCTCCTCTCGCTTCGTCTTTGCGTCCAGCAGCGCGCGGATCGATACGCCGGACGAAATGCCGCCGTCGGCAACGCTCTTCGCCATACCGATACGCTGCGACAGGTAGATGCTGGTATGGCCGCTGCAGATATAGGCGAGGAAGCAGGCGACGGCGAGATAGACGGTATGCGTCGCGCCGAAGAGTTCGATGCCCATGATCATGCAGGCAAGTGGCGTGTTGGTGGCGCCCGCGAAAACCGCGACGAAGCCGAGTGCGGCAAAGAGATCGATCGGAGCACCGAGAATGGCGGCGATGGCATTGCCGAGGGCGGCGCCGATGAAGAACAATGGTGTCACCTCACCGCCCTTGAAACCGGAGCTCAGCGTGACAATGGTAAAGACCGCTTTCCAGAACCAGCTCCAGTAGTCGGTACGCGCCGGATCGAAAAAGCCCACGATCGTCGCATCGCCGGGATTGGGCGACCAGACGCCGAGGCCGAGATATTCGCGGGTACCGAGCGCATAGACGAGACCGATCAGCACGACGCTGGCGATCACTGGCCGCAACGGCGCATAGGCACAGACCCGCTTGAAGGCGGTCGATGCCATATGGGAGATTTCGCTGAAGCAGCGGGCCATCAGCCCGAAGAGCACACCGGCGATGCCGACCTTCAGAAGCAGCAGCGCATCGAGATGAAAGGTGCTGGCCGGTGTGCCGGCGAGATAGGCGATATGGTACTGGATGTGCTCGATCCCCCAGGCATGGCAGGTCCAGTCGGCGGCGATCGCCGCCACAAGGCTGGGGATCAGCGCTTCATATTGCATGCGCCCGATGGTCAGCACTTCCAGCGCAAACACTGCCCCGGCAATCGGCGTACCGAAAACAGCACCGAAACCGGCGGCAATACCGGCCATCAGCAGGATGCGGACTTCGGCGTGGCTCAGCCTGAAAAGCTTGGCAAAGGCGCTGGCGATACTGCCGCCGAGTTGCACCGCCGTTCCCTCACGCCCTGCCGAGCCGCCGACCAGATGCGTCAGAACGGTCGAGACCAGAATGAACGGCGCCATGCGCAGCGGCACGCCACCGCCCGGCTCGTGGATCTGCTCGACAATCAGATTGTTGCCGCCCTCCGCGCCCCGGCCGAAGCGCTGATAGGCCAGCACCATCAGGAAACCCGCAACAGGCATCAGGAAGATCAGCCAGGGATAGTCGAACCGCGCCTGCGTCGCCCGGTCGAGGCTCCAGAGAAACAATGCGCAGAGCGAGCCGACCACCGCCGCCATCGGCACCACCAGGAAGATCCATTTGAATATGCTGCGCAATTGCTGGAAACGATGATGAAAGAACTCGGATGCCGACATCAGTTCGCCCCTCCCGGAAGACCAGCGGCGGTCCTGACGGGGACAAGGATCATAAAACAAAGTTGGAGGATTGCGGACACGACTCTACTCCTTCGCCCCACCGGGCATATTGAGTAGGAGTCATCAGCTTCTCCGGAAATTCAGAGCAGCGGTTCGGCCACCATGGCCCGGCAGAAATCCATTACCGTTGGATTTTCCATACAGACAAGGGAGCGTCCCTGTCAATCCAGACGCCACCGGCTCGGTTTCCATCAACCAGCTTTGGCGATCATTTCGATCGGCGCAATCAGGCCGCTGCCGACCGACATGCCGACATTGCACACGCGCTCCGCCGCCTTCGGCCCCATCAGCGCTCCGAGGCTCAGCGTCTGGCCGCCGCCGCCGGCGCTGGCCCGCATCTCCTGCGCCATCCGGATCGCCAGTGCACTGCGGTCCTGCTCGAACTCCACCGTGAAACCTGCCTCCTTGAGCAGCCGACGATAGGTCTCTGGAGTGCAAACGAAGCTCGTCTCCGGCGTCATCGCCCAGGGCATCGGATACGGCAGCGCGCCGTCGCGCATCTGCATGACCTCGTAAACGCCGAATTTGCCGCCGGGCTTCAGCACGCGCCGCGCCTCGGCAAACAGCCGCGCCTTGTCCTCGATATTCATGCCAACATGGATAAGCGTCGCCCGGTCGAAACTTTGATCGGCGAAAGGAAGCGACAGCGCGCTCGCCTGCCGGAACGACACCTGCACGGCCATGCCGCAACGCTCGGTCAGGACATTGGCGACCTTGACGAATTCGTCAGTGAGATCGACGCCGGTAACGATGCAGCCATAGCTGCTGGCAATATAGCGCGCCGGCCCGCCAAGCCCTGAGCCGATATCGACGAGCCGCATGCCGTCGCTCAGATCGAGATCCCGGGCAAACTCCCGCGTCGCCTCGCGCCGCCCGAGATGAAACTCGTCGATACCGGCAAGATCGTCAATAGTGAGATGATCGATATCCTTGCCATTGGCGGTGAGCGCCGCGAGTATCGTCTCCTCCAGAGAGCCATGCGTATAGTGACTTGCAACCTTTTCCTCGGTGGACATGAGCCCTCCTCCCATGATCTCGCATTCAGAGCATCATGAGGGAATGCTGCACCTGCCTCCGTATCCCGTCAAGCAATTGCGACACCCCCAAAGGAAACGGCCGCCCGAAGGCGGCCACCTAAACGTCGGAGATGAAGCGGAGACAGCGTCAAACCTTGAGTTCGCGCCGCTCCGTTTCCGTGACCATGGCGAGATCGAGCACGCGCTGCAAATTGGCCGCATGACGGAAGCTCGGATCCTGATTGCTGCCGGTCTTAACTGCCTCGGCGAAACGCTGATAGTTGGTCGGCACCGGCGGCACTTCGATGACCTTCCAGGTCGCCGTTTCCGTATCGTCGCCCAAGCACCCACGCAGCTCCGAACCGTTGGGGCTATGATTGACCTCCAGGCCGCCGCGCTCGCCATAGATGCGCAGCTTCAGCTCATTCAGATGCCCCGTCGCCCAGCGGCTCGCATGCACGACGCCGAGTGCGCCATTGGCGAAATCGACCGACATGGAGAAGCTGTCATTGGCGTCAAGCGTATATTCGCCGATGCGCTCGTCCGGAGCCTTGTTGAAGGTCTTCAGCCGGGCGAAAACATGATCGATATCGGTCGCCGCGCCATAGGCGGCGAAATCGAGGATATGGATACCGATATCCCCGAGCACGCCGTTCGAGCCGTGGCCGGTCGAAAGCCGCCACAACCACTTGGATTCGCTGCGCCAATCGCCCCACGCCCTGGAAACGAGCCAGCTCTGAAGATAGGAGGCCTCGACATGCTTGACTGTGCCGATCTCGCCTGAAATCACCATCTCGCGCGCCTTCTGCAGCTGCGCGACATTACGATAGGTCAGGTTGACCATGTTGATGACGCCGGCCCGTTCGGCCGCCTCCGTCATCTCCAGCGCCTTTTCGTAGTTCTCCGCGAGAGGCTTTTCGCAAAAAACATGCTTGCCGGCGGCCAGCAGCGGCAGGGTCGTCGGATGATGGGCCTTGTCGGGCGTGACGTTGGTCGCCGCGTCGAACTCGCCCCAGGCTAGCGCCTCGTCCAGCGACGAGAAGCGGTTCTTGATATCGAACGTATCGGCGAAGGCCGCGAGCCTCGTCGCATCGGTGTCGACGGCGCCGACGATCTCGACGCCTGGAATACGGACGAAGTGTTCGGCCTGGTTTTTCGCCATGCCGCCCGTGCCAACAATTAGGAGACGCATTTTATACCTCAGCGATAACCGGCTTCGCCGGCCTGGTGCAGTTTCGGGCCACGTTCGACGATCGGCTCCAACGCCTTCTCGACCGGCACATTCGGTGCGTCATGGATGCTCGCCTGTGTACCGAGCGGATTGTGAGCCCATTTAACGGAGTTGATCAGCACCTTCTGCACGGTGTCGTTGTGGTAGGTCGGATAGGTCTCATGACCGGGGCGGAAATAGAAGATGTTGCCGGCACCGCGGCGCCAGGTCATGCCGGAGCGGAAGACTTCACCACCCTGGAACCAGGAAATGAACACCGTTTCCAGCGGCTCGGGAACGGAGAACTGCTCGCCATACATCTCTTCGTTTTCCAGTTCAAAATGCTCACCCAAGCCGGCGGCGATCGGATGACGCGGGTTGATGACCCAAAGGCGCTCGCGTTCACCCGCCTCGCGCCATTTCAGTGCGCAGGGCGTGCCCATCAGCCGCTTGAAGACCTTCGAGAAATGGCCGGAATGCAGCACGATGAGGCCCATGCCTTCCCAGACGCGTTTGGCGACGCGCTCGACGATCTCGTCATTCACTGCGCCATGGTCCTTGTGACCCCACCAGAGCAGCACATCGGTGTCCTTCAGCCGCGCTTCGCTGAGGCCGTGTTCCGGCTCCTGCAACGTTGCAGTGGTTGCTTCAATGCCGGCATCGGCATTCAGCGCCTTGGCGATTGTTGTATGCATGCCTTCCGGATAGATCTCGGCAACGACCTTGTTTGTCTGCTCATGAATGTTCTCGCCCCAGACGACGGCACGAATAGTCATTACGGCACTCCTCTAATACCATTGAGATTGAACGGGTTATGCGATCCAAAGCGCTTTGGGAAAGCGCCACTTTTTGGCCTCCATCAGCCCTTCCAACGCAAGAGATAATGCGTCCGAAGCGATTTGACAAAGGCAAAAATTACCATGTGAAACACCTGTCTTTTCAGTGCGACACGGATTTTGAAAACAGGTTGACGACAAGCACGCCAGCGATGATCAGACCAAGCCCGATGACCGCCGCCAGATCGAGTTTCTGGCGGAAAAACACCAGCCCGACGGCGGAGATCAGCACGATGCCGAGCGCGCTCCATATGGCATAGGCGATGCCGACCGGGATCACCCGCAAGGTCACCGATAGGCAATAGAAGGACGCGGCATAGCACAACACCACGACGATGGAGGGACCGAGACGGGTGAACTGCTGCGACATCTGCAAGGCCGTCGTGCCAAGCACCTCAAGCGCGATCGCCACCAGCAGCGTCCCGTAGACAAATGCGTTCGTCATCAAGCTCTCTCGATATCTCTTAAAGCTGCGTCAGCGCGATCAGCCGCTCGACCAGTGTCTCGCGGGCGCGATCATCCATTTCGTGGCTGCCGAGCAGGTCGGCGAGCCAGATCCCATCGGTCGCCAGCCGCACGATCGCCGCATCCACGGAGGAGTCCGTGCCGACATATTCCTCACTGCGTTCGCGCACCCAGTCGCACCAGCGTTGCCGCAATTGCGGTTCGCTGAGCAGCACCATCGTCACCTGCGCCCAATCCTTCGTTTCCTCGGGCCGGTCGCGCAGCGCCAGGCAGGCGCGCAGATAACCGCGGGTGAAGCGTCCATGCGGCAGCGGATCGGCCCGCATCTCTTCCTCGATCGCCCGGTCCAGCCGCTCGATCAGACTGTCGAACAAGGCCTCCAGGAGCGTATTCTTGTTGGGGAAATGATGCAGCAATCCGCCCTTGCTGACACCCGAAGCGCCCGATACGGCATCCAGGGTCACCGCCGTCATGCCCTTCTCCGACGCAAGCCGCGCCGCCACCTCCAGCAACTGCTGGCGGACGAGCAAAGGCTGCTTCTTTCTGTGGTGTGCTGTAGACATATCGGCATAACATACCAATTGGACGGTTTCGTCAATGTGCGGCGTGATGGGCTACATCGTTCTGGTCGAAAATGGTCAGTTTCGCCCCGTCGACGGCAAAGGCGATCGGCGCGCCGCTGGTAATGGTCGTCATGCCCGGATCGGTGCCGATGATCTTCGAGCCGTCCTTCAGACGGACATGCACGAGCGACCGGTCGCCCAACCGCTCCACCGTCTCGACCGTTCCGGCGATGTCGCCCTTGTCCGCCGTCGTCGCCACCAGATATTCCGGCCGGATGCCGAGCGTCAGCTCCGAGCGCGCCATACCGTTCAGCGGAACCGCCGTCTTGATGGTCGAGCCATCGGGCAAGGTCGCCGTCGCACAGCCCCCGACTTCGCTGACACCGGCCACGTTGACGAAGTTCATTCCGGGCGAGCCGATGAACTGGGCGACATAGCGCGTCGCCGGCCGCGTATAGATCTCCACCGGCGTCGCCACCTGCTCGATCTTCTTGTTGTTCAGAAGCACGATCCGGTCGGCAAGCGTCATCGCCTCGATCTGGTCGTGGGTAACGAAGACCATCGTTGCGCCCAGCCGCTCATGCAATTGCGCAAGCTCCACGCGCGTACGATTGCGCAGACCTGCATCAAGGTTGGACAGTGGCTCATCGAACAGGAAAACGTCGGGTTCGCGCACGATGGCGCGGCCAATGGCAACGCGCTGCCGCTGACCGCCCGAAAGCTCGGATGGCTTGCGGTCAAGCAGATGCGGCATCTCCAATATGGTGGCCGCAATGTCGATACGCTTCGCAATCTCCGCCTTCGGCGTGCCGATGTTCCGAAGGCCGAACGACATGTTGTCGCGCACTGTCATGTGCGGATAGAGCGCATAGGACTGAAACACCATCGACACGCCGCGTTCGCCGGGCGGAAGCTGGTCGACCCGTCGCCCGCCGATCCAGACCTCACCGCTGGTGATCGCCTCAAGCCCGGCGATCATCCGCAGCAGGGTCGATTTCCCGCAGCCGGAGCCGCCCAGGAACACGACGAATTCGCCGGGCTCGATCGTGAGATCTATGTCGTTGAGAACCTGCACCGCACCGAAATGCTTGGTGACGGACTTGATGTTAATTCCTGCCATTTTTCCTCCTCCGGAAGAATTGAACTTCGCCAGACCTGCCGTTTTGTCTTCGTATCCCGGCCTCGTGTGGATGGATCACTCACACGGGGCCGTATGCGTTGCGGCATTCGTCTATTTGACAGCACCAGCAGCCACGCCCCGCGTCAGGGTGCGTTGGAAAATCAGGAAGAAAATCACCGTCGGCGTGACGCCGAGCAGCGAAGCTGCGGCAACCGCCGTCGGATCCGACGTATTGGCGTCCGACAGGACACCCATGGCGACCGAAACCGTCTGATTGTTGTTGGAGACGAGAAACACCAGCGGGATCAGAAACTCGTTCCAGGTCCAGATGAAGAAGAAGGTCGCGAGCACGGCAAGCGTAGGCCGCAGCACCGGCACGATCACCAGCCACAGGATCTGCCAGCGGGTTGCATTGTCGATCTGCGCCGCCTCGATGATCTCGCGCGGAAACGTGGTCAGCACCGATGACAGGAGATAGGTGCCGAAGGCAGTGTTCAGCACGCCGAAGATCAGGATCACCGCCAGCATGGAATCGAACAGGCCCACCTGCTTGGCCATATAATAAAGCGGATAGATCAGGGCTTCCTGCGGCGCCATGATCGAGATCAGCAGGATCACCAGCAACACCCGCCCCCCCTTCACACGACCGATGCCGATGGCATAGGCGTTGAGAAGGCTGAGAACCACCGCGAGAATAGCAGTGCAGCCGCTGATCAGGATACTGTTGAAGAGCTTGCGGGTGAAATCGACATTGCCCCAGAAGTTCTTGAGTGCCGTCAGGTCGAAGCTATGCGGGAAGGCAAGCGGACCATTGGCGGCATAGTCGGCCGGAGTCTTGATAGCGTTGAAGGCCGCCAGGAAGAACGGAAACAGCGTACCGCCAAGAAAGACGAACAGGACGGCCAGGACGATCCAGCGGGCAATGCCCTTCTTCTGGCGGTGATCCGCCGGCGCATCCGATGTGACCGTAGCCGAAAGCGAAGCCGTAGCAGCCATCTCAGCGTCCTCCCTCTGTCTGTTTGGATTGCATACGCAGGAAGACGACGCCGAGCACGATGGTCATAACGGTTTGCAGCGTTGCGATGGCGGCCGCGTAGCCGACCCGGTTCGTCGTGAAGAAATGATAGTAGGACAAATAGGACGGCACGCTCGTGGCATTGTCCGGCCCGCCGTGGGTCAGAACATAGATCGGCGCAAACACCTTCAGGGCGGCAATCAACGTGGTGAGCGCCACCACGAAAATCTCCGGCATCAGCATGGGGATCGTGATGTAACGAAAACGGCCGAACCAGCTCGCATTATCGAGCTCGGCGGCTTCGTAAAGCGACGGATCGACGCGCGCCAACCCCGACATGAAGACCACCAGACAGTAGCCGACCTGGATCCAGACGATGACGGCCGAGACCGCCCAGAGCGCATAGGTCGCATCTCCCAACCAGTTCTGCGCCATGAAATCGAGACCGATCGCTTTCAGGACCGCGTTGACGATCCCGATCGGGTTGAGGATCCACCCCCACAGCACGCCGGCCGCGGTCAGCGGCAGGATTTGCGGCAGGTAGAAACCCGCGCGAAAAAAGCTCGACAAGGTCTCGCCGAACTGCGCGCTGATATAGTCAAACAGCACCGCCGCCAGTAGCAGACCCAGAATGATCGGCACGATCGTCATCGAAATGATGAACAGGAGCGTGTGCTGGATCGAGCCCCAGAACGCCGCATCCACGAGCAATCTCTCGTAGTTCTGAAACCCGATATATCTCGGCGTTCCGATGCCTTTCCAGGTCGTGAAGCTGATCGCGAAATTGGCGATCAGGGGGATAAGCACGATCAGAGCGAACCCCAGCATACCGGGGAGAATATAGAGATAATACCCCGCCCTGCCGGAGTTTTTGGACTTCTCCATCGCATTCCTCCAGTCCGAGACAGCGAGACGACATCAAGCCGCCTCGCCGCTGCGAATTGCTCCAGTACAGGGGTTATTGCGCTGCCTGCGCGTCGTCGTAAGCCTTCTTCAGGCGATCGGCGAATTGCTCAGGCGTCGTTGAGCCGTTCACCAGGCCGGTGGTCGCCTGTATCAGCAGCTCGTAATAGCCGGGGACCGGCCAGTCCGGATAGAAACCGAGGCCGCCCTTGCTCGAGATCTCGTTGAAGAGCTCGACGTTGCGCTTGCCGACCGGATCCGTGATCGCGGAGGGATCGGCGGCGATGGCGACACCGCCGAGATTGGCCTGATCGTTCTGGTTCTGCTTGTTCAGCACCAGATCGATGAAGTCATAGGCGAGATCCTTGTTCTTGGCGCTTTTGGGCACCATGAACATGCTGCCAGTCGAACCCGTGCTGTATTTCGGGGTCGGGAAGATGAACTGGCTCCACTTGAAGGTCTTGATCGAGCTCGCGAAATCGCCGTTGTTCCAGGTACCGCTGACGAACATCGGTGCTTTGCCGGAAGAAAAGACGTTGGCGGCGTCCGTACCCTTGAGACCGGTCGAATCCTTGGAGATGTAACCCTTCTTCACCCAATCGACCACTTTTTGGGCGGCAAAGAGGAAGGGCTTGGTATCCAGCGGGGCCTTGAGACCCTGATAGTTCTTCACCCAGGTATCGTCAGCCTGCGTCAGCGCCAACGTATAGACCAGATGCTGGGCGTTGGAATCCACCGTGCCATAGGCGAGCGGGGTGATACCCTTTTTCTGGAACGTATCCAGAGCAGCCTCGAACTCGCCCAGCGTCGTCGGCACCTTGATGCCGTTGGCTTCGAACATGTCGATATTGTAGAAGACCGAGACGAACTCGGCATTGGCCGGAAGACCGATGATCGGACCGGAGCCATAGATGCCGCTCTGGTCGTATTTGCTCAGCTGCGTGTTGGTTTCGTTGAGAATCTTGTCCCAACCGCGCTTCTTGAATTCATCGTCAAGCGGGGTCAGGAGGCCCTGCGAGGCGACGAGACCGGCCGTCGCATTGCCCTTGTTGTATTCCAGCACGTCCGGCGCCTGGTCCGAATTGAGGATGAGGCTGCCTGCCTTCTGCAATTGCTCGAAAGTCTTCTGCTCAAAATTGATCGTGACATCGGGATGCTTGGTCTTGAACTCACCAAGCGCCTTGGTCCATGCTTGAGCCTGGGCGGTGTTCGGCAGTTCGTACCACCAGACGTTAAACGTCTTGCTCTGTGCTTGCGCGACGCCGGCAGCCAGCAAGAGCGACATGCCGGCGGTGATCGCCAGCTTCGAAAACAGTTTCATTATATTTTCCTCCACCATGCGAACCGTGACGGTATCAGGCCGACGGCATGGCTCGCGATGCGCGTCGACACGTTCTTCTTTGCTTTGCCCCTCGTCCGTTCATCGACGATGAGACGAACCCCTTGGACATCGCAATGCTCCTCCATTCCGATGTCCCGGCACTGGAGCGCCGCGCAGGGACGTCGCTCCAGTTCCCCGAATTAACGCACAACTCGCACCTTAAATCGATTCAGATTCAAAGTGCGGGCGCGCTATTCGACGAATTCGCCGCCCCGGCTCTGCTTCAGATAGTTCAGGCCATGGATCTGGCCAGTCATTTCCAACTCATCGCGATAGACCGGGTCATGCCAGCCTTCGATATCGATCGAACCCGACCAGCCGGCCAGGCGCAATTCGGAGATGATGTCCGTCCAGTTGCTGTCACCGAAGCCCGGCGTACGCATGAAGACGAACTTCTCCTTGCCGAAAATGCCGTGCTCCTTGATGACGTCCCAACGGATCGTCGCGTCCTTACCGTGAACGTGGAAGATCTTTTTTGCCCATTTGCGGATCTGCGGCAGCGGCTCGATCAGATAGACCATCTGATGGCACGGCTCCCATTCAAGCCCGATATTGTCGTCCGGCGTCTCGTTGAACATCAGCTCCCAAGCGTCCGGATTATGCGCGATATTCCAGTCGCCAGTCGCCCAATTGCCGTCCATGGCGCAGTTTTCGAAGGCGATCTTGATGCCCTTGTCGGCAGCACGCTTGGCAAGCTCGCTCCACACCTGCTTGTAGCGCGGCAGGCTGTCGGTCAGCGGCTTGTTCCGGATGCGGCCGGTGAAGCCGGCAACGCAGGTGGCACCAAAGTGATGGGCGTTATCGATGCAATCCTTCCAGCCCTGCAGCGTCTGCTGGTCGAGGTCGGAGGTTTCCAGCGGATTGCCGAACATACCGAGTGTGGAAATGGTGATGTCGCGGCTGCCGATGGCGTCGAGGCAGCGCTTGCCGAGTTCGGCAAGGTTCTGGCCGTTGGTCGTCTGCCAGAAGAAGGGCTCGAAGCTTTCGAAGCCGTGATCGGCGATCTTGGCGATGCCCTTGGCGGCATCTTCGCTGGTCGACTTGATCATAGTGCCAATGCGGATGGCTTTTGCCGGATTTGTCATGATTTCACTATCCTTACGCTTAAATGTCGATCCGCCGGCCCGACTTGGCGCTTTCGATCGCACCGAGGACCATGGCGAGGCTGTGGATGTTGTCGCTGCTTTCGGTTTCCGGCCGCTTGCCCGTCTTCACCGCATCGATGAAGGAGGCGATGACGCTGGCATGCCCATGCGTCTCGTCATCATGCCTGGGGCCGGGAACGTCGATCGGGGCGAAGCCGTGTAGCAGGCCAGGCTCGTTACCGGCAACGGAGGCTTCGAAATACTCTTCGCCGTCCCAGGTCAGCATGCCCTTACTGCCGGTGAGCCGCCATTGGCTCTCCCAACTCGTCCGCTTGCCCTCGGCGCACCAGGAGCCGCGATAGCTGAAGACGACATCGTCGGAAAATTCGAACAGCGCATGCGCGGAAGCGCCATGCCTGTACCAGGAGCCAGCGGGATTCTTCTCGACGCAATAGACCGAAAGCGGCACCTTGCCGGCGACGAAACGGGCGGCGTCGAAAGTATGGATCGCCATATCGAGCAGGAGCACATTGTCCATGTCTTCCCGGAAGCCGCCGAAATGCGGGCCGAGGAAGAAATCGCAATGAATGCCGGTGAGTTCGCCGATCGCGCCCTCCTCGACGAAACGGCGCAGGCGGCGCACGCCGGAGATGAAGCGGCGGTTCTGGATGATGGCGTGCACCTTGCCGGTCTTGGCGGCGAGATCGATGAGGGCGGCCCCCTCCTCAAGCGAAGTTGCCATCGGCTTTTCGCTAAGGACATGACAGCCGGCCTTCAGCGCCGTCGAGACGACACCGAAGCGGGCGGCGGGAATGACGACGTCGAACACCAGGTCGGCCTTGGTCGCCGCGATGACTTCGGCAAGGTTCGAACCGATGACGGCCTCTTCGAGACCGAACTCTTTTGCAAGGCTTTCGGCGGTCGCCCGATTGAGATCGACCAGGCCCACGACCTCGATGGTTTCGGCAAGCGACGGCGTCGAGGCGATGGCCTTGAGCCAGCCTTTGGACATAGCTCCGCACCCGCACAAAATGGCGTTAAATTTCACGATTCCCTCCAGCGAATGGTGTCAAACTCCTCGTGACACGCATTCCGTAAACGTTTACGATCCTATGCGAAAAGATTTTCCTGTGTCAATAGAGGAGGACTATGGAAAATGGCGCATGGAGGAAAACACCCGCCGATGAAGGGAATTCGTCAGCTCGCCGAACATCTCGATATCTCGATCGGCACAGTATCACGCGCGTTGAACGGCAAGCCTGATGTCAACGAAGAGACGCGCAAGCGTGTGCTTGCCGCTGCCGAACAGCTGGGCTATGTGGCCAACCAATCGGGGCGCAGCCTGCGGCAAGGCACCACGAACGTCATCGGCCTGATGATCCAATCCAGCAAGGAAACGGTTGAAAACAGCGACAATTTCTTCCTGACCGTGACAGGTGGGCTGCAGAGCGTATTCGCGCGCCACAATCTCGATTTGATCATGCTCCCCTGCCCGAACGATGAAGATCCCTACGAGTATCTGAAGCGCATGGTGGCGAGACGGGTCGTCGATGCTCTGATCATTTCGGAGACACAGCGCATCGACAAGCGTTTTGATCTGCTCGCCAAAGCCAAAATCCCTTTCGCGGCACTCGGCCGCAGTCTCTCGATCGGGCAACACCCCTGGGCCGACCTCGATTTTGACGGCGTCGTCAATTGCGCTGTCGATCGGCTCGTGGCGCTAGGGCATCGCCGTATCGCGATAAGCGCACCCTCCAGCGACATCAACCTCGGCTTCATCTTCGTCGAAGGCTATCGCCGCGCGCTGGAACGGCATGGCATCGACTTCGAGCCGGCACTGGTCATCCGCGCCAAGTCGAGCGAACAGGGTGGCTATCAGGTCGCCGACGAACTGCTTCGCCTCGAAGAGAGACCGACGGCTGTGATCCTGATCTACGAATTGATGGCCATCGGCCTCTATCGACGCGTGATGGAAGCCGGCATTATTCCGGGCCGCGATATTGCTGTTGTGGGCTTTCGCGAAGCGCCGCGCGCCAAGTTTCTGCAACCGCCGCTGACCTGCTTTCGCACATCGGTGCACGATCTCGGTGTCGAACTGGCCGAGATCCTGCTCTCCAGCATGCCGGCCTACAGTCATATCTACCCCAAGACGAAGCGCCAGATGATCTGGCCGCTCCAGCTCGTTCCCGGCGAGAGCGACAGCTTTTACCTGAAGGTGGAATAGCGCCGAAACGCCGCATACGTGAAATCCGCAATTGCGATCCGCCTTGCGAGTTGCCATGTAGAGCGTGGCGAACGGGAGCCGGCATTTGAGCGAAGAAACCATCACACTCTATCAGGCGATCGGCGGTGACCAGACCGTACGGGCGCTGACGACGCGCTTTTACGATCTGATGGATACGCTGCCGGAAGCGGCCAGCTGCCGTGCCGTGCATCCGCCGAGCCTCGAAGGCTCCCGCGAAAAATTCTACGAATATCTGACCGGCTATCTCGGCGGACCGCAGCTCTATATCGAGAAACGCGGCCATCCACGCCTGCGCAGCCGTCATTTCGTTGCTGCTATCGGTCCCGTCGAGCGTGACGAATGGCTGCTCTGCTTTCGCCGCGCCATGGATGAGACCATCGAGAACGAAAAGCTGCGGGCGATCATCTGGGAGCCCGTCGAGCGCCTCGCCTTCCATATGCAGAACCGGGAATGAGAGAAGACATGAGCTTCAGCATGATAATCCGTCCGCTCACCCTGTTTGTTGCCGGCATCCTCGGCGCCACCGGCGTCGCGCTTGCCGCTGCCGCATCCCATGGCGGCGATACGCATTTCCTCGGCTCTGCCTCGACCATGTGCCTGGCGCATGCCCCTGCCCTGCTGGCGCTCCATGCCGGCTATGACCGCATCCGCACCGCACCATTGGCCGCCGTCCTGCTCGGATTGGGAACGTTGATCTTCGCAGGCGATCTCGTCAGCCGCCATTTTCTGGGCAGCTCACTATTCCCCCTGGCCGCTCCGACCGGAGGAATGGGCATGGTGGCGGGATGGGTTGTTGTGGCGCTGGGAGCGTTCTTCAGGAAAAGCACGGCTGGAGCTTGAGGCGCATCCGCCTATCTCAAACCCCGGCAACCACGTTAAATCCCTCGAACCGCGGCGGTCCCCAGTACAATGCCTTGTTATCCCCGGCATTGCGGTGCGCCGCGCGGAAATTCTCGGATTTCGTCCAGTTGAGGAAATCCTCTTCGCTGCGCCAGATCGTGTGCGAGGAAAACAGCGTATAGCCCTCCTCGACATTGGTGGAACCGCGCAGCAGTCGGAACTCCACGAAACCGGGAACTTCTCCCAGCCGGGAATCACGATCTTTCCAAATAGTTTCGAAAGCAATCTCTGAACCGATGACGACCTTGAAGCGGTTCATGGCGATGTACATGGGCTAAATCTCCCGGGCAATCAGACCTTCTTGCGACGGTCGACAGTTTTGCCCGGTCCAGGTGTAAAGGCAATGACATTCGTGCCATCGCGTGCCGTAATATCCGGCGCTTTGTCCGATTGCTCTCCCGGCAGACGCACCTGCCAGGATGGAAATGCCGTCACGTTGGGAGCCTGCCGCTGCTCCTCCGCGCGACGCATCAGCAATTCATAGAGTTCTGGCACGAGGCCATCACCATTCTGCGCGGCCAGCTTGTGCAGGCCGATCATCATGAACCCGTCAGGGTCTTTGTCATTCATCGGGCGGCGTCTCGTTCGTTCATCGTCGTCAGCGCCCGCTCGAGGCTCGACTTGCTGCCGTTACGCAAGGGGATGAACGCCTTGCCGAACTTCTTGCAGCCCGTCTTCACCCGCAGGCAGGCATCATGGCTGATACAGTCGATCGGGCAGAAGACGCAGTCGACGGAAGGCAACACTGTGTCGATGCGCGACACCGCCTCGCGCAAGCCGCCATCATGATGGATCAACTCGGCGCCGAAATTGCTGGCGATCTGGCGAAGATGCGCCACCTGGCAATCGCGACCGCCGACATACAGGAAACTGCGCCCATCGAGGCTGGATTTCCCGGATGTCTGCTCCGGCTTTTGCGCCTCGCGACTATCCCGGCCCAAATCCCTCTTCCCCTTACGCGCCATACATCACCCGTTCATTGGTTGCTCTTGCGCACCCGACTCCGTCGAGCGCAAGGGGGACCATATTAAACATGAGTTTTGGAGTAAAGTATAAAGTTGATAATTTTTATCATATTTTATCGCGGTATGTTTCCGGACGTAACAATCAAGCTCTTACGATGGTCAACCGATTGAAATTGATATGTTGCGTATCGCAAATGCCAGCGCCAGCTTATCGCCCGGTCACCTGAACTTCTTGCGTGAACGTCCAACTCGGCTTGCCCCATTCCGGGGGCAATGACGGAAAGGGTGCGGCCCGCCGGACACCGTCGGTAACGGCCTCGTCCAGTTCCGGAATGCCTGAGCTACGCGCCACAGAGAGGGAAACCAGCTCGCCACTCGCGCCAATTGTCAGGCGCACACCCACCGTTATGCCCTTTTCGTATTTCGAGGACAGACGAACAGCGCGGCGAATGCGGGCCTGGACCTTACCCGGATAATTGGCAACAGCTGCACTGCCCGAGCCCGTGCGGCGGGCATTCGACAGAGAATTCGTATCGGACTGCGCGGTCTCGGTTCCCTCTACAGAACCTCTCTTCGAATCCTGCTGGTTCTCGCCATTGGAACCGGTCCTAACCTTCGCGACCTTCGGTGCTGGCTTCTTGACGACTTCCTTCGGCTTTTCCTGACGAACGGGCTTCTCGACCGGAGTGACGACTTCAGGCGTTGGCTCAACAGGCTGCACGGTTTCGGCCGGCTGGACAACCGCCGTCTCGGCGGGCGCTTGTGTCGCAAGTACCTGCGGCTGCTCGGTCGGCTGAACCACTTCTGCCATTTCAGTCGGCTGCGTTTCCGTCTCAGTAGGCTGAACAGCTTCCGCTTCGGCTGGTTGCACCTCCTCTGGCTTGACTTCCGTCGGCTGCACCGTTTCCGGCTGCACGGCCTCCGCTGTCACCTCTTCCGGGGGCTGCTGCGGGCTTTCTTCACCCGCCGCCATCTGGTCAGTATCGGAATTGCCAATCATCACGACGCTGACGGTGTCGCCCGCCTCTTCCTGCGCCTCTTCCGGCGTCGCGACGATCGCCACCAGCAATGCCGCAATCACCAAGGCGTGGAAAAAGCAGGAACCCAAGCCAGCAAAAGCAAGCGATTTCTTACCGGCGGCCGCTACCTTGTGCGCCCTCTCCGCCGCCAACATGTCCATGACCGGCGGCTCGGAGGCATCCGGCGCGGGTTCAGTCGGGTGAGCCGGATAGGAGTCGATCTGCGTGAAACGGCTATAATGCGATACGGCCTCCGCGGCCGGCGGGCGGGGCAGGCTGTCGAGGCCGGTCAGTTCGTGACCTGGGAGCACACTCGGATAGTTGTCATTCAAGCCATCACCGGAGCGGCGGCGTTCGATGGAAACCTTGACCGAGCGAGGCGCCATGATCTCAGCCTTCGAAAGGAACGGAAAGCTGGGAGCGGGTCGTGAGGGCAGCCTTGCAGGCGCCCGCCGCCGGGCCATCGCAAACCGGCGTGTCGTTGACGATGATGCGGCTGACGCTTTCGCACTTCACGCCGGGCATATCGAACTGCCGTACGCGCTTCTTGCCGACCGGCAGGTCGCGGAAGTCGAGAACGGTGACGCGGTCGACCGCGTTCTTGTCGTTGAAGAAGGCAAGCTCGAAGGAGATCTTGTTGATCGGCGTCGCCAGATCGTTTTCCGCAACGAAGGTCATCATGCAGCCCTTCTGGGACGGCGCTAGTGCGTTGAGTTCGACGTTGAGCTTCTGCGCATCCGTTGCCGGAGCAGGAGCCGCGACCGCATCCTCGGCGAAGGCCGGGACGCAGGAAGCCATGGCAAACAGCCCACCGGCGGCAGCGGCCAAAATCGTCTTGGTCAGCATCAGCAGTCACTCCCGAAATGTCTCTCGGCGAACGCAAAGCGAGCATTGGATGCCACCGCGCGCACCACCTAAAATTTTAAACTTGACTCCAACAGTCTTCTATTGCGTCTTTATGAAACCATGACTATGTGAGTCAAGTTAAATCTGGCCGGAGCAACCCTTCGGTCCCCCATGAATTTTCAGGCAAAACCAAGCAGGATGATTGCTGAGAAGCCCCCAATACAGCCGGTGCCGCCAATGGCCGCACAGCAAATTAGAATGGTCGAGAGCACGGATATTTTCCGGGGCCAGACCGAAATCATGATCAGGCATGAGGGCGTCATCTATCGGATGAAGATCACGCGCCAAGGCAAACTCATTCTCAACAAATAGGCATAGCAGATGACCGAGACGACCCGCCCCACCCCCGCCGCCATCCGCGCCTTTCGCGCCGAGAATTCGAACATGCGCGAGCGTGACATCGCAGCTCGCCTGGGCGTTTCCGAAGCCGCGCTGGTTGCAGCCGAAGTCGGCATTTCCACCATTCGCATCGATGCCGACGCCAACCGTTTCCTCGAGCGCGTCGCCTCACTCGGCGAAGTCCTGGCGCTATCGCGCAACGAGAGCGCTGTGCATGAGAAGATCGGCGTCTACGAGAATATCAAGTCCGGCGTTCAGGCCGCCATCGTGCTCGGCGAGAACATCGACCTGCGCATCTTCCCGAAGCGCTGGGCGCATGGTTTCGCCGTCACCAAGACGGACGGAGACCAGCGGAAGCTCAGCCTGCAGTTCTTCGACAAGGCCGGCGATGCCGTGCATAAGGTGCATCTACGTCCCGCCTCCAATGTCGAGGCCTATCATGAGATGGTCGCAGCCCTTCGGCTCGATGAGCAGTCGCAGGAGTTGATCGAAGACCTCTCCGGTTACGACAACGGCGCGATCGACGGCGATATCAGCCGCGATGAGCTGCGCGACCATTGGAGCCGCATGACCGACACGCATGAATTCTTCGGCATGCTGAAGAAGCTGAAGATCGGTCGCCAGGCGGCGATCCGTGCCGTCGGCGAGGATTACGCCTGGAAGCTCGAGACAGGTGCTGTCGCCGAGATGATGCATGCCTGCGTGCGCGAGGGCCTGCCGATCATGTGCTTCGTCACCAATGAAGGCACCGTGCAGATCCATTCCGGCCCAATCATCAACGTCGCGACCATGGGGCCATGGATCAACGTCATGGACCCGACCTTCCACCTGCATCTGCGCCAGGACCACATCGCGGAAGCCTGGGCCGTGCGCAAGCCGACCAAGGACGGCCATGTCACTTCGTTCGAAGCCTATAATACCAAGGGCGAGATGATCATCCAGTTCTTCGGCAAGCGGAAGGAAGGCTTTGACGAGCGCCGCGACTGGCGCGCCATTATCGAAAACCTGACAAGGGCTGACGCCAGCGTCGCCGCCTGAGGATCGAGCCATGACGATATTGACCAATATCAAGCGCATCAAGCCGTGGGAAATCGCGCTCACCGCCGTCGTGATGATCCTGCCGCTGGTGCCCGTCAGCCCGATCAAGGGCGATTACAGCATGGTCCAGCGCGCCCATGCGGCCGAGGTGCCGAAGATCGACACATCGCGGCTCGTCTCGGTCGGCGGCGACGTCACCGAGATCATCTACGCGCTCGGCGAGGAAAAGCGGCTCATCGCGCGCGACTCCACCAGCAACTATCCGGAGGCGGCGGCCAAGCTGCCCGACGTCGGCTATATGCGAGCGCTGTCGCCGGAGGGCATCCTTGCCGTCAATCCGACCGCCATCATCGCCGTCGAAGGCGCCGGCCCGCCGGAGGCGCTCGCCGTGCTGCGCAATGCCAGCCTGCCCTTCGAAACCGTGCCGCAGACCTATGATCGCGACGGCATCCTGAAGAAGATCGATGTCGTCGGCTCGCTGCTCGGCGTGCCGGACAAGGCAAAAGCGCTGGAAGGCAAGGTCGCCGCCGACCTCGATGCCGCCATCGCCAATTCCGAAAAACGTCCTGAAGCCGAGCGCAAGCGCGTGCTCTTCATCCTCAGCAACCAGAACGGCAAGATCCTCGCCTCCGGCGACAACACCGCCGCCAGCGGCATCATCAAGCTCGCCGGCGCGATAAACGCGGTCGGCAGCTTCTCCGGATACAAGCCGCTGACGGACGAAGCGATCATCGAGGCCAAGCCTGACGTCATCCTGATCATGGATCGTGAAGGCCCGCTGTCGATGAAGGATGAGGACCTGTTGAAGCAGCCGGCGATTTCGCTTACGCCCGCCGCCAGCCACAAGGCGATCGTCCGTATGGATGGCCTGCATCTCCTGGGCTTCGGGCCACGCACAGCCAGCGCCGTGCGCGAACTGAACGCGGCGATCTACGGAGGCTGACATGGCGCTCAGCGAGGTCGTGGCGGAGCTGAAGCACATGTCGCACGCAACAACGCGCCGTCGCGAGGGCGACCGCACCCTGCTCGCCGTCCTCGTCCTCGCTGGCCTTGTCGTCGCCTCCTTCCTCGCTTTCGCCTTCTCGATCACCATGGGCGCCTCGAATGCCTCGATCATCGACGTCATCTCCACCATGGTCGGCAGCGGAACGGACAGCGCGCTCAGCAGCCGCGACCGCATCATCATCTTCGATATCCGCCTGCCCCGCGCCATCCTCGGCTTCCTGATCGGCGGCGGGCTCGCCGTTTCCGGTGCTGTCATGCAGGGCCTGTTCCGCAATCCGCTGGCCGATCCCGGCCTGATCGGCATTTCGGCGGGAGCCAGCCTCGGCGCTGTCGGGATGATTGTGCTTGGCGCCGGCATCCTCATGCCGGTCGCCCAGCTTTTCGGCATCTTCGCGCTGCCGATCGCCGCCTTCATCGGCGGCCTCGCCACGACGATCATCCTCTACAAGGTGGCCACCCGGCATGGGCAAACATCGATCGCCACCATGCTTCTCGCCGGCATCGCCATCGGCTCGCTGACACTGGCGGCAACCGGCCTCTTGATCTACATGGCCGATGATCGGCAGTTGCGCGATCTCACCTTCTGGAGCATGGGATCGCTGGCAGGCGCGACATGGGGTAAAATCGCCGCCGCCGGTCCAATCATTGTCCTTGCCATGCTGCCCTTGCCGTTCATGGCGCGCGGCCTCAACGCCCTGACGCTTGGCGAAGCCGCCGCCTTCCACATGGGCGTCGCCGTCCAGCGTCTGAAGAATATCGCGATCGTCAGTGTTGCCGCCGCGGTGGGCGCCTCAGTGGCAGTCAGCGGTGGCATCGGCTTCATCGGTATCATCGTGCCGCATATCCTGCGCATGGCGATCGGCCCGGATCACCGTTTTCTTCTGCCGGCCTCGGCACTACTCGGCGGCTCCCTGCTGATCATCGCCGATGTGGTTGCCCGCACCATCGTCTCGCCGGCCGAACTGCCGATCGGCATCATCACCGCCGGCGTCGGCGGGCCGTTCTTCCTGTGGATGCTGCTTCGACAGCGCTCGCGCCTCAGCCTGTGAGTTCCCGATGATCGACGTCTCGAACCTTTCCGTCCGGCTCGCCGGCAAGACAGTCGTGCACGACGTCTCTTTCATTGCCAACCCCGGCGCCCTCACAGCGATCTGCGGACCGAACGGCTCCGGCAAGACGACGACCATGAAGGCCATTTCCGGCGAGCTTGCCTATCAGGGCTCGGTGCGCCTCAATGCAGCGGAGATCGGCAACCTCCAGCCGTGGCAACTGGCGGAAATGCGCGGCGTGCTGCCGCAGGCAAATACCATCTCCTTCCCCTTCACCGTCCGCGAAATCGTCCGCATGGGGCTGACGACCGGACGCAATCGCCATCCCGAACAAGCCGATCGTATCGCCGCCGATGCGCTTGCCTCAGTCGACCTCACAGGCTTCGAAGGGCGTTTCTATCAGGAGCTTTCCGGCGGCGAGCAGCAGCGCGTCCAGCTCGCGCGGGTGCTTTGCCAGATCTCGGAGCCCGTCATCAATGGCAAGCCCTGCTGGCTGCTGCTCGACGAGCCGGTCTCCAGCCTCGATATCAGCCATCAGTTGACGATCATGACGCTTGCCCGGCAATTCTGTCAGCGCGGCGGCGGCGTCATCGCGGTGATGCACGATCTCAACCTTACCGCGCTTTTCGCCGACCAGATGGTGCTGCTCAAGAATGGGCGATTGGCGGCAGCCGGCCCGGTCGCCGAGGTTCTGACAGACCGGCACCTGCTGGATGTTTTCGGCTCTGCGCTAAGGGTCAATCGCGTTCCCAGCGACGGCGTTCCCTTCGTCCTCGCCCATAGCGCGCTGGGCGACTAATCTCCTCCTCGTTGTATCGTCTGGAACCTTTCATTGCACCGCCGCGTTGTTGAGGGGTGACCCGGATCGATTTTCTGCGCGCCTGACGGCGCAACATGTCTTGCAGCATTCGGTCATCGCAACAGCCAGCGCGTTGTTCCAGACGCCAGGCAAAGACACAAACGATGCAAGGGAGAAAGACCATGGCCACATCCATACTCCATTCAGCGAAAGCCAAGCGTAACGGCAGCAGCCTGCACGATATGGAAACCAGCATCGAGGAGCAGATCGCGAACCTGCGCAGCGAAATTGCCGCTTTTGCCAAGATCGTCGGTGAGAGCAGCGCCAAGCAGGGCGAGACAATGCGTGCTCGGGCGGAGACCGGCTTGGAAGATCTGACGGCGCGTGGCGAAGAGCTGCTGCGCGAGTTGCAGCACGGCTACGCCAAGGGTTCGCGCGAAGTGCGCAGGACCGTCCGGCAGCATCCGGTCGCAACCATCGGGGCCGCAGCCGTCTTCGGCTTAGCAATCGCCCTGCTTCTGTCCCGCCGCTAAGGAGCCGCGATGCTCGCTCCAATCCTCGGCCTGTTGATGTCAGGCACACTGAGCCGTACCGTTGCGCGCACCAAGCGCAACGGTATTTTTGTCGCCATCGCCGGGATCCTTCTCCTCACGGCCTATGGCTTCGCGCTGGTGGCCGCCGCCATCTGGCTCGCGACCATCTATGGTGCCGCCATCTCGGCGCTGCTGATCGCCGCTGGTGCCTTGCTGCTCGGGCTGATCGTCCTGGTCATCATGGCGATCCTCAACAAGCAGGAAGAGCGCCGTGCCCGTGAACGCCGCGCCTCCCTGGAGACCGTGGCCGTTGCCGCGCTCGGCCTTGCAAAGACCCAGCCGATGCTGACCGCCGCCATCGCCACGGCCCTGGTGTTCGGCAACCTGATTGGAACGAAGAAGCGGGACGATTGAGACCGTTCGGCCAGCCTGCGCGGTCCCGATGGGCAAACAGCCTGCGCTACGCAAATGATCGCGACGCGGGCCGAATATGCAATCTCAGAAAGCAAACGCCTTGGAGGTCAGCGGCGCGGACGTGGCGTCGGGGCCGAAATCCGCTTCTCCTGAAATCTGCAACAGTTCCTGCAGCCGCTGGCGGGCACGGTTGACGCGGCTCTTGATGGTGCCGACCGCGCAACCGCAGATCTCGGCGGCTTCCTCATAGGAAAAACCGGAAGCGCCGACGAGGATGATGGCTTCGCGCTGATCGGGCGGCAGCTGATCCAGCGCCTTGCGGAAATCCTGCAGGTCGAGTGCGCCATATTGCGACGGATGCGTCGCCATCGATTCGGTGAAGAGGCCATCGCTATCCTGCACCTCGCGGCCGCTCTTGCGCATCTGGCTGTAAAGCTCGTTGCGCAGAATGGTGAAGAGCCAGGCCTTCATGTTCGTGCCCATCTCGAAATGATCCTGCTTCGCCCAGGCCTTCATGATCGTGTCCTGCACGAGATCATCGGCCCGGTCATGACGGCCGGTGAGCGAAATGGCAAAGGCACGGAGGCTCGGCAGGGCAGCCAGGAGTTCGCGTTTGAAGCTCGGTTGCTGTTCCATGATGCTTCCCCTCAATCGGAGACTTTTGCGGAAGCCAAGCGTTCAACCTGATCCAGTTTCTCGAGCAGATCGAGAAAGCGATCGGGGATAGCCTCATCCTGCACCGCGGCGTAGAAGGAGCGTAGCCGGTTGCCGATCTGATTGTTGGGATCGAGGATATCGGCAGCGCGCAGATCGGCGCGGTTCCGGTCCGCTTCCTCTTGATTTTGGGTGGTCATTTGGCCTGCTCGCTTCCGCATTTTCTCGCGTTCATGGGTCGGGTGCGCCTGTATGCCCTGGTCCGGATGACCAGTCTGCCTCGTTCACGTCCGCTTCAATCCGAAATCGGAGGAGGATGAAGCCCACTGTTCGTTCGCAGGGTAATGCCATTGCCTAAAAAAAGTTCCGGTGCAGAGGAACTTTTTTACCAAACTGGCGTTTCTTTGTCATTGCAGCTCGGAGGCTGTGTTTCAATTAAGAATTGATTAAAAGGCGGGAGCCGTTAATGACACTTTCCACACGCATTGCGCCGCATCTTCCGTACTTGCGCCGCTACTCCCGCGCGTTGACCGGGACACAGACTTCGGGAGACGCCTATGTCGCGGCGGTCCTCGAAGCAATCATCAGCGATCTCTCCATCTTTCCGGAAACATCCAACGATCGCCTCGCCCTTTATAAACTCTTCACCAAGCTTTTCGGTACCTCGGCGATCCAGATCCCCGAACCGACGTCGCCCTATGCCTGGGAGCAGCGTGCTTCGATAAACCTCGCAAAGGTGTCGCCGATCGCCCGTCAGGCCTTCCTTCTGGCCTCCGTCGAAAACTTCCGCCTCGGCGAGATCGCCAGTATTCTCGAAGTATCGGAAACCGAAGCCATGAATCTGCTCGACAAGGCGTCGCAGGAGATTTCGCGCCAGGTCGCCACCGATATCATGATCATCGAGGACGAGCCGCTGATCGCGATGGATATCGAGCAGATGGTCGAAAGCCTCGGGCATCGCGTGACCGGCATCGCCCGCACGCATGCGGAAGCTGTCGCCCTGCACAATGCCACCAAGCCCAGCATGGTGCTTGCCGACATCCAGCTTGCCGACGGCAGCTCCGGCATCGACGCCGTCAACGAAATCCTCAAGACATCGAGCATTCCGGTCATCTTCATCACAGCCTTCCCGGAGCGTCTGCTGACCGGCGAACGTCCCGAGCCGACCTTCCTCGTCACCAAGCCGTTCAATCCGGACATGGTGAAGGCCCTCATCAGCCAGGCACTTTTCTTCAACGAAACCACAAAGGTGGCCGCCTGACTCGATTCGACACCCTGTCGCGGAACAAAGATGGCAACCGAACGTTCCGGCTGCTAAGGGACGCTTTACCGACTGTTATGGCGAGTGAATGTTTGGACCGGACCGAGTTCTTCCGGCCGAGAATGCCCTGTCGGCGGGGCTCTCGAAATTCGAGTGAAAGGCAAACCGGTGAATACGACTGAACCATTGTCCGGCGCGCCTTTAAGTTTTGAAGGCAAGGCCGCTATGATGGAGCGGGCGCTCGGAAGCGCCGGCATCTCGATCCTCTTTCAGGATACGACACTTGCGATTCGCTATGCCGAAAACCTGCCCGACCACCTGAAGCCATCCCTGATCATCGGCGGCACCGATCTCCACCTCTTCGGCGAGAAGGATGGCGCGCACTTGCTGCAGCTGAAGCGCGGCGTGCTGGAAAGCGGCAAGTCCGCCAGCGCGGAAGTGGAGCTTCCAACCGGCGACGGCGTGCGCGTCTACGAACTGAAGATCGAGCGCATAGGCGGGCGCAAGCCGCAGGGCCTGCTCTCCGTCATCTCCGAGGTCACCGAAACCCGCCATCGCGAAAAGGTGCTGAAATCGCTGCTGCGCGAGCTGTCGCATCGCTCCAAGAACCTTCTGGCGATCATTCAGGGCATTGCCACGCAAACGGCCCGCCATACGCTGTCGATCGACAGTTTCCTGATCAAGTTCCGTGGCCGCCTGCAATCGCTGTCGAATTCTCAGGACCTGATCACCGATTCCAGCTGGCGCGGCGCCTATCTGTTCGAACTCGCCGAAAAGCAATTCGCCCCCTACTGGCCCGATGCCGGCGTGCCCATGCCGATCTACGGGATCAACGCGCATTTGTCGCCGAATGCCGCCGTGCATCTCGGCCTTGCCCTGCACGAGCTGATCGTTAATTCCGCCTCGCACGGCGCCATTTCGGCCGGCGCTACGAGCATCACGCTGAATTGCAGGGAATCCGAGCTCGACGGCAAGAAGGCGATCGAGGTCGCCTGGTCGGAACGCTTCTATTTCCCCGCCGACCATGAGTTCGAGGACAACAGCTTCAGCCGCACGGTGCTTGAGCGCGTGGTGCCGAGCTCCATGAACGGCCGCGCCGATTTCTCCATCGGCGACGACAGCATCGGCTATCGCTTGACCATCCCGGAAACCGAATACGAAATCCTCCGCCGCCGCTGAGCGGTGCTCAAGAGGACGACAAACGAAAACAGCCAGTGCGAGGGCGACGCACTGGCTGCTTTTCACTCATCGGGAGGGGACCGTGAGTAGTTGCCCGGTAACGATGTTGGGGGCGTGCATCAACTAATGCACTCATCACCAAGCACTCTCTAAACGATGGCGCCGGGGCTTGGTTCCCATCTTTCTCAAAAAAATTTTGATTTTCCTCTCATGCGTCCGCCGCCATCTCGAAGCAGCGTCAACGACAGCCCTCGCACGCTTTGAGAACGCCCCATTATTCTGGACTATTAAAGTTAAGTTTTTTTGATCTTTCACCGATCGGAAACTCACGAATACAAAATACAAAACATACCCTTAGTAGAAAGCCCCCGATCAGGTTCAGCACTGCGCGGCAGAGACAAAAATTTCTATTTCGACAAAATCGAAATCCAAAATTTTACCGTTTGATAAATTTTTTATCCTGAGTTACCGTTTGTTCCACTGGCCGTTTACTATAAGAGGGAACGTCAATGGGACGACTGGAAACAGGGATTCATAAAGGCCGGCTGACGCCTGCCGAGTATGATGCGAACTT
Source organism: Rhizobium sp. (assembly GCA_036383055.1). Lineage (GTDB taxonomy): Bacteria > Pseudomonadota > Alphaproteobacteria > Rhizobiales > Rhizobiaceae > Rhizobium. Next base: position 35,073 of record DASVPC010000094.1, read on the forward strand.
CTCCGATCTTCATCCGCGCCTGAACGATCACGAGGCGCTGGTCGCTGCCGACCGCTGTTATTTCTGCTACGACGCGCCGTGCATGACGGCCTGTCCCACCTCCATCGACATTCCGCTGTTCATCCGCCAGATCTCGACGGGCAATCCGATCGGCTCAGCCAAGACGATCTTCGACCAGAACATTCTGGGCGGCATGTGCGCGCGCGTCTGTCCCACCGAACAGCTCTGCGAGCAGGATTGCGTGCGCAATACTGCCGAGGAGCGCCCGGTCGAAATCGGCCGCCTGCAGCGCTACGCGACCGACATAGCTATGGCGGAGAACAAGCAGTTCTACGCCCGCACGGCGTCCACCGGCAAGAAGATCGCAGTTGTCGGCGCCGGTCCCGCCGGCCTCGCCTGTGCTCACCGTCTTGCGGTGAAAGGCCACGAGGTCGTGATCTTCGACGCCCGCGAAAAGGCCGGCGGTCTCAACGAATACGGCATCGCCACCTACAAGGCGGTCGACGACTTCGCCCAAAAGGAAGTCGATTACGTGCTGTCGATCGGCGGCATAGAGGTGAAGAACGGCCAGGCGCTCGGCCGCGACTTCAGCCTCGCCGATCTCTCCTCGCAATATGACGCCGTCTTCCTCGGCCTCGGCCTTGCCGGCGTCAATGCGCTGCGCGCCGACGGCGAGAACCTCGATGGCGTCGCCGATGCCGTTGCCTATATCGCCGACCTTCGGCAGGCGGACGACAAGGCCGATATCGCCATCGGCCGCCGCGTCGTCGTTCTCGGCGGCGGCATGACCGCCATCGACGCCGCCGTACAGGCAAAGCTGCTCGGCGCCGAGGAGGTAACGATCTGTTATCGCCGCGGCAAGGAGCACATGAATGCTTCCGAGTACGAGCAGGATCTCGCCGCTTCCAAGGGCGTTATGATCCGCCATTGGCTGGCTCCGAAGCGCATTCTCGACAAGGACGGCAAGGTCGCCGGCATCGAGGTCGAATATACCGAACTGCGTGACGGCAAGCTCACCGGCACCGGCGACATCGGCGTCATCGCCGCTGACCAGATCTTCAAGGCGATCGGCCAGACTTTCGAAGCTTCCGGCCTCGGCGCCTTGCGCATGGAAGCCAGCCGCATCGCCATCGATGGCGAAGGACGCACCTCGCTCGACGGCGTTTGGGCCGGCGGCGACTGCGTGCTCGGCGGCGACGATCTGACGGTTTCCGCAGTCGCACAGGGCCGTGACGCGGCCGAATCCATCAACCACGCGCTCGCTGCCTCCACGCAGCCGAACGCCGCCGTCGCTTGAAGGGGAAATCGATATGGCTGATCTCCGCAATAATTTCGTCGGCATCAAATCCCCGAACCCCTTCTGGCTCGCCTCCGCGCCGCCGACCGACAAGGCCTACAATGTCGAGCGCGCCTTCAAGGCCGGCTGGGGTGGCGTGGTCTGGAAGACTCTCGGCGAGGAAGGCCCACCGGTCGTCAACGTCAACGGCCCGCGCTACGGTGCGATCTGGGGCGCCGACCGCCGCCTGCTCGGCTTGAACAATATCGAGCTGATCACCGACCGCGACCTCTATACCAACCTGCGCGAAATGAAGCAGGTGAAGATGAACTGGCCGGATCGCGCCCTGATCGCCTCGATCATGGTTCCCTGCATCGAGGATGCCTGGAAGGCGATCCTGCCGCTGGTGGAGGAAACCGGTGCCGACGGCATCGAGCTCAACTTCGGCTGTCCGCACGGCATGTCCGAACGCGGCATGGGTGCTGCGGTCGGACAGGTGCCGGAATATATCGAAATGGTCGTGCGCTGGTGCAAGCAATATACCCGCATGCCCGTCATCACCAAGCTGACGCCGAATATCACCGATGTCCGCATGCCGGCCCGCGCCGCCAAGGCCGGCGGTACCGATGCCGTGTCGCTGATCAACACGATCAACTCGATCGTCTCCGTCGATCTCGACAATTTCGCACCAAACCCGACGGTCGGCGGCAAGGGCAGCCATGGCGGCTATTGCGGCCCGGCGGTCAAGCCGATCGCCCTTAACATGGTGGCCGAGATCGCCCGCGATCCGCAAACCCACGGCCTGCCGATCTCCGGCATCGGCGGCATCACCACCTGGCGTGACGCGGCCGAATTCCTGGCGCTTGGCGCCGGCAACGTGCAGGTCTGCACGGCAGCGATGACCTACGGCTTCAAGATCGTCCAGGAGATGATCACCGGTCTCTCCGACTGGATGGACGAAAAGGGCCACCGCACGCTGGACGACATCATCGCCCGTGCCGTGCCGAACGTCTCCGACTGGCAGTATCTCAACCTCAACTATATCGCCAAGGCCAAGATCGACCAGGACGCCTGCATCAAGTGCGGCCGCTGCTACATCGCCTGCGAGGACACCTCGCACCAGGCAATCACCAACATGGTCGATGGCGCGAGGCACTTCGAGGTGATGGACGAGGAATGCGTCGGCTGCAATCTCTGCGTCAGCGTCTGTCCGGTCGAGAATTGCATCACCATGGAGGAACTGCCGGCCGGCAGCCTCGACAAGCGCACCGGCAAGATCGTCGACCCGAACTACGCCAACTGGACGACCCATCCGAACAACCCGATGGCGCAGCAGGCGGCGGAGTAACACGGGAGCTTTTCCTGGAGATCAACCTTCGCACTTATGTCGATATGAGTGCGAAGGCTAAGAACTACGGGCGGCGAATGCCGAGCCCATCGACGAAGAGCTTTTCCAGATAGCGTGCCGCATCCTCGAAGCGCCCTTCGCCCGAATGTTCCTGCCCGAGCACCGCGCGCACCTGCACGTCGAAATCCGCATAATGCTGCGTCGTCGACCAGATGGAGAAGATCAGGTGATAGGGATCGCATTTGATGATCTTGCCTGATTTCGCCCAGGCGCGGATGACCTCCGCCTTCTCGTCGACCAGTTCCTTCAGCGGCCCCTTGAGCTCGTCTTCGATATGCGGTGCGCCCTGCAGCACCTCATTGGCGAAAAGCCGGCTCTCGCGCGGAAAATCGCGCGCCATCTCCAGCTTGCGTCTGATGTAGCTGCGGATTTCCTCCTCCGGATTGCCCTCGGCGTCGAAGGCGCGCAGCGGCTCCAGCCAGGTGTAGAGCACCCGGTCGATCAGCGCCCTGTGCATCGCCTCCTTGGTGCGGAAATAATAGAGGAGATTGGGCTTCGACATGCCGGCAGCGGCGGCGATCTGGTCGATGGTGGAACCGCGGAAGCCGCTCACCGAAAACACGTCGAGCGCCGCTTCGAGAATCTGCTCTTCCTTCTCTTCCTGGATGCGCGTCCGGCGCTGCGTCCTGGCTGCTCTCGGAATGGCCATATGGCTCTCGTTTCCCTCACAAATTCAACTGCTTCACTCAAGTTTTCAGAAGCAGTTTCCGGCTCGCAAATTTGTCAGTATTTTTGCTGTTTTACGTCTTGAGCCCGGCGCCGGAAGCTGTAATGTTTACCAATCGGTCAAATTATCCGTCAGATGCAAAATAAAGGCAACGTCGGATTTTCCAGCGCAAAGAAAACAAACAATCGCGCCGGGAATTGACCAAGGGAACAGACCGGACATGC
>DASVPC010000095.1:0-17214 GCA_036383055.1 Rhizobium sp.
CGCTGCCGCACACCAAATACGCCCTGCCGGCCTATTACATCGTCGCCCCCGCCGAGGCATCGTCGAACCTCGCCCGTTATGACGGCGTCCGCTACGGCCTGCGCGTCGACGGCAAGGATATTGCCGACATGTACGAGAAGACCCGCGCTGCCGGCTTCGGCAACGAGGTCAAGCGCCGCATCATGATCGGCACTTACGTGCTCTCCGCCGGCTATTACGACGCCTATTACCTGCGCGCCCAGAAGGTCCGCACGCTGATCAAGCGCGACTTCGAACTCGCCTTCCACGCCGGCGTCGACGCCATCCTGACGCCCGCCACACCGTCCTCGGCCTTCGGCATCGCCGACGAGGACCTCGCGTCGGATCCGGTCAAGATGTACCTCAACGACATCTTCACGGTAACGGTCAACATGGCCGGTCTGCCCGGCATCGCCGTCCCCGCTGGCCTTGACTCGAAGGGCCTGCCGCTCGGCCTGCAGCTCATCGGCAAGCCGTTCGACGAAGAAACGTTGTTCAAGACCGCACACGTCATCGAACAGGCCGCTGGCAAGTTCACGCCGACGAAGTGGTGGTAAGCAACCTCACTTGAGATCCATGACCGTCGCCGACCATGAAGCGGTCGGCGTGGTTGGCTTCGCCGTTTTGCTGAGCGCGCGCGAAGAACCATCGCCATCACATTTTGGACCGAAATACGATCATAAATTGCAGTAAGCCACTTGGCTCTATCATCTGCAACCGAATCGGAAGGTCTCTTCATGCTCAAGCAAGTCACGGCGATCCTGCTCCTCAGTGTGGCATTTCCAGCGGTTTCGCTGGCGGCCGACAATGGGGCCATTCGTGCCATTACTTTGTCCTCGGGCGGCCTTGCCGAGGTCTCTCGATCGGCGGCAATGCGTAGCGATGGCGTCGTCCGGCTCGAGGTGCCGCTCGATCAGGTTGACGACATGCTGAAGAGCCTTGTGGTCAACGAGACCGAGGGCTCGGTGGCCGGCATTTCGCTGGCAGGGCCGCAGCCATTGCAGGAGATCTTCAAGGGCTTGCCGTTCACGCCGGAAGCGCTCACATCCGTGCCGTCGCTTCTGACATCGATACAGGGCGCCAGGGTATCGGTAACCAGCGGCGGGAAAACCGTTGAGGGAGATATTCTCGGGATCGAGACCAGAGAGGCCGGCGAGAACACGACAGTTCATCTGCTGACCGTTCTTGACAAGGATGGCGCGGTGGAGACGCTGGCTCTTGGCGAGGACGCATCCGTCCGGATTGACGATGCCGAGATGAGAGCGAAGGTTGCCAGAGCGGCAGCAGCCATTGCCCGTGGCAAGAACGACAACGCCCGCGCCATTGATATCAAGGTGAACGGCGTGAAGAACAGCGGTGATATCGGCCTAACCTATGTCGTTCCGTCTCCGATCTGGAAAACCGCTTACAAGGTTGTGACCGGGGGAAATGGCAAAGCGCGTTTGCAGGCATGGACCGTGCTGGAAAACGCCAGTGGCGAAGATTGGAAGGGCGTAAAACTGACGTTGACGTCGGCGGAGCCGGTGACGCTGAAGCAGGGCCTGCACCAGCTCTATTGGAGAGAGCGGCAGGAGGTGCCGGTCGACACCGCTTCGAACAATGTCCCCGATCCCGATAGTGGAGACCTGTCCAACAGGCAGCGTCTGGCATCGGACGTTGAGGAACGAGCAGCGCCTGCGCCCGCCAAGGCAATGGGTGGGGTCAGCAGAAAGGCAGCGGCGTCTGCATACATGGCTGACGAGTTGGAAAGGCCGGCAATGCCAATGCAAATGGCTGCAGCCAATCCGACCGCTGCGACCGAAAGCGATATCTCGGCCACGTTTGAGCTTCCGGGGGTCTACGATCTGGCGAATGGCGATACGTTGTCGGTGCCGATCGTGGATGCGGAGCTGGATGCCGATATGGTGGATATGTATCGGGCGGGCAGCGCCTTCCGCAATCCCATTGCCGCCGTGATGCTCAAGAACACCACAGGTGTCAGCATGCCGGCGGGAATTCTCACATTGTACGATAGCAAGATCGGCTACGTCGGCGATTCCCAGCTATCCGCGCTGCCCAAGGGGGATACGCGTCTCGCCAGTTTCGCAACCGACCGAAAGGTATCGATCAGCGAGCAGCAGACGCCGACCGAGGAGATTGCCTCGCTGAAGGTGTCCGATGGCGTGATGCAAGCAGTCGTCAAATATCGCCAGACGACAACATACACCGTTTCAGGGGCGCTTGACGGCGAAAGGACTGTCATTGTCGAGCACCCGATCAGGGACGGCTGGTCGTTTTCGTCGGATCAAAGCTTCGGCAAGACGGCGACACACCAGCGGCTCAAGGCGGTTGTTCCGGCGGCTACGGAAAAGACACTGACGGCGGTTGACGAGCAACTTCAGAGCAACAGTTACGCTCTGGTCGATGCGGAGCCGGACATGCTGCTTGGGTGGTCGGCCTCGACCCATGACAAGGGACTTACAGATAAGCTCACGAACCTGGCGGAGGTGCGCAAGAAACAGGTCGCCGCCCAGAACGATCTGCAGAGTTTCGACAACGAAATAGAGAAGCTCACCAATGACCAGGAGCGGATAAGACAAAATATCGGCGCCGTGCCGGAGAATAGCGATTTGAAGAAGCGCTATTTGAAGGCTCTGGCAGATAGCGAAGACCAGATCGCTGCAGTCGACGAAAAACGCGCGGCAGTACAAAAGGACAGCGATAGCCTGGGCAGCCAGGTGGCGGAGATTATCAGGACGTTCTGATCGCCACGAGCGCTTCGCCATATGAGCAGGTGAGAGCCGCCCGATCGGGCGGCTCTCATGTCTCTATCGATTGTCCAACTGCGCCCTTACCAGCCTCAGCCCCCTTTCCGTGATCCGGTAGGGATAGCCGTCGGTAGACCTGATGGCCTTCAGGCGCCTGAGCTTACGAAAAAGCTCAATACCGAAGTCGGGATAGAGCCAGCCGTCGCGCGTGTAGCAACTGGCGGTCTCGATCTTCTTTTTTTCGGTGCGTTCGAGTTCGATGCGCCCACCCTGGGCGAGCAGATGCAGGATGCGCTGTTCTGCGCGGGAAATGTCCATGGTTTTCAAGATCCGGAAAGCGCCATAAGGCGCAACAAAACGATCCGGCGCTCCCTTCAGGGAAGCCGGGGCTTCGTTTTCGGGCCCAGCGCACAAGAAGACTTGCGGGCGGGGCCTTTACCGGGACTCAGACGAGTTGGACATCAAAACTCCTTTGACGCCGCATTTTTAAAACAGGTTGCAGCCGGCGGTCAAGTTGCACTCCCCTGGGGGCACGGGCCGCTATTGTGCACCTGCTTTCATCTCGTGCTGGAAAAAGCCGCGGGCCGGTGTTTTACTGCTCGCAAACATCGGGGGCTCGATGATCCATATTCGCAATGCGCGCGAAGGCGAGACGGAGATATTGACCAATATCGGCCTGCGATCGTGGCGAAAAGCCATGGGGTCGATCGGCGGCTCCGAGGCGATGCTGGAAAGCGCCAGCGAAGCCTTTTCGAATTTCACCCGCAATGTCTGGTTGACGATTACTGTCGTTGAGTTGAACGGGGAAGTCGCCGGCTGGGCGGCGCGCGAGGCGCTGGACGAGACCATCTCCGATTTCTGGATCGATCCCGACTATCTGCGCCAGGGGCTCGGCTCGGCGTTGCTGGCGCGCATCGAAGAGGATGTCCTGGGGCAGGGGCTGGAGAAGGTCTCGCTGCAGACCCATGCCGATAACGGCGAGGCGATCGGCTTCTTCAAGGCCCATGGCTATGCCATCCATTGGCTCTCCGTCGTCTATTCTCCAAAGCTCGATCGCGACGTGCCCACGATCGGCCTCTCAAAGGCGCTGGTCGACAGCAGCGACGGGACATATGGTTCGGGCTTATAGCGCCCGAGCGGTGCCGAAAGTCTTGCGCCGCCCCGCCAATTGCTCTACCTCACAAAGTTCAGAAGAACAGCATTTCAAGAGCTTCCCATGACCCTTGTCGACGTCCGTACCCCAGATCCGAAGCGCTTCGTTCCCGGTGCCACCGGTGATTGGGAGATTGTTATCGGGATGGAAGTCCATGCCCAGGTGTTGAGCAAATCCAAGCTTTTCTCCGGTGCTTCGACCGAGTTCGGCAAGCCGCAGAATTCCAACGTTTCGCTGGTTGATGCCGCCATGCCCGGCATGCTGCCCGTCATCAACGAGGAATGCGTCGCGCAGGCGGTTCGCACCGGTCTTGGCCTGAAGGCGCAGATCAACAACCGTTCGATCTTCGACCGCAAGAACTATTTCTATCCCGACCTGCCGCAGGGCTATCAGATCTCGCAGTTCAAGGACCCGATCGTCGGCGAGGGTAAGATCGTCATCTCGCTCGGCCCCGACCGTCAGGGCCAGTTCGAGGATATCGAGATCGGCATCGAGCGCCTGCATCTGGAACAGGACGCGGGCAAGTCGCTGCACGACCAGCACAACACCATGTCCTATGTCGACCTTAACCGGTCCGGCGTGGCGCTGATGGAAATCGTCTCCAAGCCGGACATGCGCTCGTCGGATGAGGCCAAGGCCTATATGACCAAGCTGCGCTCGATCGTGCGCTACCTCGGCACCTGCGACGGCAACATGGATGAAGGTTCGATGCGCGCCGACGTCAACGTTTCCGTGCGTCGTCCGGGCGGCGAATTCGGCACGCGCTGCGAAATCAAGAACGTCAACTCGATCCGTTTTATCGGCCAGGCGATCGAATCCGAAGCGCGCCGTCAGATCGCGATTCTGGAGGACGGCGGTTCCATCGATCAAGAAACCCGGCTGTTCGATCCGACCAAGGGTGAGACCCGCTCTCTGCGCGCCAAGGAAGACGCGCATGACTATCGCTACTTTCCCGATCCGGACCTGTTACCGCTCGAATTCGACGATGCCTTCGTCACCGAGCTTGCAGCACATCTGCCGGAGCTGCCGGACGACAAGAAGGAGCGCTTTGTGCGCGAGCTCGGCCTGTCGATCTACGACGCCTCCGTGCTCGTGTCGGAAAAGGCGATTGCCGATTATTTCGAAACCGTCGCGGCCGGCCGTGACGGCAAGATGGCGGCAAACTGGGTCATCAACGACCTGCTGGGCGCCTTGAACAGAACCGGCAAAGACATTGAAGAGACTCCGGTTTCGCCCGCTCAGCTCGGCGCGATCATCGACCTCATCAAGGCTGAAACCATCTCCGGCAAGATCGCCAAGGATCTGTTCGAGATCGTGCTCACCGAAGGCGGCGATCCCGCCGAGATCGTCGAAGCCCGCGGGATGAAGCAGGTGACCGACACCGGCGCCATCGAAAAGGCCGTCGATGAGATCATTGCCGCCAACCCGGACCAGGTCGCCAAGGTCAAGGCTAAGCCGACGCTTGCCGGCTGGTTCGTCGGCCAGGTGATGAAGTCGACTGGCGGCAAGGCCAATCCGCAGGCCGTGCAGGCCCTCGTCAAGGCCAAGCTCGGCATCGAAGAGGAATAGTCGGGTGTATTTCGTCCGCACCGCCGGCGAGCAGGACCTGGAAAAGGTCCGTGCTCTGCTGCGCGAAACCTGGCATGCGACCTACGACCGGCTCTATGGCGCAGACAGGGTCAGCGAGCTGCACACTTCCTGGCATTCGCTCCAGTCCCTGAAGGCGCGACTGGCCAGAAAGAATTCCGAGTTCCTCGTCGCGGACGATGGCAAAAACATCGGCGGCATGGGCTATGCCGCCATGTCAGCGGAGCTGACGAAAACCGTCATGCTCTACATGCTCTATGTCAGCCCCGGCTGTCAGCGCCAGGGCGTCGGCCGTGACATCTTCGCTGAGTTGGAGACGTGCTTTCCGGATGCCGAGATCATGCGGCTCGAAGTCGATCCGCAAAACGAGCCGGCGATCGCCTTCTACAAGGCGCATGGTTTTGTCGAGGTCGGCCGCACGGAAAACTGCGGCAATGCGCAGTCGGGCATTCCGGCGCTGATATTCGAGAAGCCGTTGGCTACGTAGCAGCCGGCTGGCTTTGGGCCATGTTTCCATACTGCGCATGGAAGTCGACGATCAGGGCAAGAAGCTCTTCGCGCGTCGCATTGAGATCTGCTGTCGCTATGTAAACTCGTTGAGTTCCATCGGCATTGTCGCGGATACGAAGTCTTGCGGCGGGTGTCGTTTGCTCGATTTGCGTTCCGGACCGAAGCCAAAGCTTGATGCGTCGCTTGTCGCGGTGTTCAGTCAGGGTTGGATTGCCAGGAATCGTGACCGTCCCGTATATCCCGGATGCGATAAGCAACCGGATTATGCCGCGAAATAGAAAGCGGTTCTGCTCAGCTTGCCAGCTATTGTTCTCTGTTGGCGGGGTTAGATCGATACGTTCGATTGCTGTCCAAGGGATCGTTACCTGTCCAAATCTGCTATCGGTAAGGCCTTGTGGGCTGACAACTAGAACGGTTTCTTGTGTCCAAGAGATGATTCTATAGAAGCCAAAAAAGGCGAAGAGAACGCTGGCTGAAAATGCCAGGAACAGGATGAGATGCGATCCCGCGCCACCTTTTGCGACTTGGTAAATAAAGCCAAAGAGGACTGTTGAAAAAGTGAGGAGAGCCGTCTTGAGATGGATCTCCGGCATAAAGTATTCAAATGTATATGTTTCGCTCGTAGACATTGAGCGTTTCTCCAGTCCGAGCGCCGTCATTAATTTACACGTAGGTGGAAAATATTGTCGTCACAAGATCTACTTATTCGCGAAGCCCGCGAATCCGACCTTCTCGCCTTGATCGCTCTCTTCGCCGCCGATGCTGTCGGCGGCCACGGCGATACTACCGATCCATCCGCCTATGACGATTACCTCCGGGCCTTCCGCACGATGGAGGCCTCATCCGACCAGACGCTTTACGTCGCCGAACTGGCCGGCGAAGTTGTCGGCACGTTCCAGACGATGATCACGACATCGCTGACCGGCCGTGGCTCCTCCGCGATGATCATCGAGGCCGTGCAAACGCGAGGCGATCTGCGCGGGCAGGGGATCGGCGCCGCGATGATCAACTTTTGCATTGGCGAGGCAAAAAGTCGCGGTGTGCGGCTGGTGCAGCTGACATCGAACGCCGTGCGCAAGGACGCCCATCGTTTCTATGAGAGACTGGGTTTCAAGCCGAGCCATCTCGGCTTCAAGATGGCTTTGAAATGACCGCTTTTCCCGCTGGAATCACTGGACAAGCAAGCTCAGTGGCGGCATAAGCGAGAGATCGAATTCTGGTATCGCTCGCCTTTTTGCGGGCACAAGGAAAAGACATGTGGAATTTACTCCTGCAAACCTTCACTTGGTGGAATGGTCAGACGATGGGCACCCGCTTCGCGACATGGCGGTTCGGCAAGCGCGTCGGCGAGGATGAATTGGGCAATGTCTATTACGAGGGTGGCACATCCTCCTACGGTCTTCCGAAGCGCTGGGTGATCTACAAGGGTTATGCGGAGGCTTCCGCCATTCCTCCGGGCTGGCACGGCTGGATGCATCACCGCACCGACGTTCCGCCGACCAAGGACAATTACGTCGCCAAGGAATGGCAGATTTCGCATCGCGCCAATCCGACCGGCTCGCCGCAGGCCTATCGTCCGCCTGGCTCGCTCGCCGTTGCCGGCGAACGTCCGCGCGTCACCGGCGACTATGACGCCTGGACGCCGGGCAACTGAGCGTAGGGCGCCGGCTCGTCCTTTGGCCACAATTGGCCTATAGGCGCAGAACATGCCGGCTCGTGCTCGGCGCTTTGACCGAGACCAAGCGGAGATTGGCGGATATGACGTTTTTCACGCGGAGCGCTACTTTGCGTGCGATATCGGCAGCAGTTCTTGCCATTGCTGCGGGATCCCTGTTGCCGCCGTCGGCCGAAGCCGCCCGCATTTCCAATCCCGTTGCCGTCTTCTCCGGTCTCGACAAGATCACCGGCCGCATCACCACCTTCGATGTCTATGTCAACGAGACCGTGCAGTTCGGTGCGCTGCAGGTGACGCCGAAGGCGTGCTATTCGCGTGATGATACCGAACAGCAGAAGGTCGACGGTTTTGTCGAAGTGGACGAGATCACCCTCGACCGCCGTATACGCCGCATCTTCACCGGCTGGATGTTCGCCGACAGCCCCGGCCTCAACGCCGTCGAGCATCCGATCTATGACGTCTGGTTGAAAGAGTGCAAGCAGAAGTCGGATATCCCGCCGCCGGACTCCGCTGGCACCAAGTAAAACGCATCTCTCCAAACTTTGACAACGAACGGCTGGCTGTTCTTCTATGGGCCAAACCGGCCGGAATCGCTCCTACGCGTCGGTGTTCTTGTTGCGGCGAAATAGGCCGAGGAGCTTGCGCCCGGCTGCCACAACGCCAGCGACCACGACGATCAAACCCTTCTTCAGCGCCAGAAGCGCCACGCCGAAACTCTTGAAGAAGCCGAGGACGACGGCGAGGAAACCGAGCTTTGCAGCGATCTTCACGCCGGCGCCGGCGGCGATCATGCCCGCCATGCTGTAGGCGGCGATCTTGTCGCCATTGACGAAGTCGGCATAGCGCTTGCCGCTATCATACTGCACCGTGTTGATGACGTTGGGGATGGCCGCGTTGATTTCCGGCAGCTGCTCGAGCCCGGCGACGAAATCAAGCTCCGTCACGCCTTCGCGGCCAAGGACACGCACGGAGTAGTTCAGCGTGTGCGGGCCGTTCGGATCCTTGCCGAAGATCAGATCGCGCGCCCAGTGGAGGGCATGGGTCGCCTTGTCGTAGTGCGGCGCTTCGGCCCAGCCGACCAACGTGATCGGATCGTAGCCCGCCTTCTCGCGTTCCGGATTGCTCTCCTGAATCCCGTCCTGGATCTGCTTCAGCAGCGCCGTGTAATCCGTCGAGGCGGCATCGTCGTCGGAGACATGGCCGCTGCCGTCATAATCGATGACCGCGCCCCAGGAGCGCGGATCGATTGGCGGATACTTCGCCGGGAAGATCATGCCAAATGTATTGCCGGCGGCGCTATCCGGGTTGCCCCAGAGCTGGACCAGCACCTTCCGCGTATCCTGTGGATTGAGATAGTAGAACTGATCCGCAACATTCAGCGTCGCGTTGGCGCCGGAAAGCTTGATCGCTCCCTGCTGGAAGTCGAGCGTCTTGAGCACGGCCCCTACATCGCCCTCGGGCACATCGGCGCCGAACATGTCGTGAAAGGATTTCGCCTCGGCTTGCGTTGCGGCCAGTGCGGCGAGAAAAGCGATTGCAAGATATTTTTTCAAGATACTACCCCCGGCTGTCGAGCCGAAAGTAGCGGACTGATGATTTAAATCAATGCTCAGTTGAAGATTCTTAGCTGTCGGAGAAGCCCAAATTCGGCGATTCCATCGCCTTTTCCAGCATCCTTGCATATTCGTCCTTCGGCATGTCGATCGCGCCGAATGTCTTCAGGTGCTCGGTGGTGAACTGAGTGTCGAGCAGGGTGAAACCGCGCGCTCTCAGGCGCTCGACCAGATGCACAAGGCAGATCTTCGAGGCGTCTGTGCGGCGCGAGAACATGCTTTCGCCGAAGAAGGCCGAACCGAGCGAGACACCGTACAATCCTCCGACCAGCATGTCGCCGTCCCATGCTTCGACGGAATGGGCGTGGCCGATATGATGGAGGGTCGAATAGAGTGCTCGGATCGTCTTGTTGATCCAGGTGCTGGGCCGGCCGCTGGTCTGCTCGGCGCAGGCGGCGATGACGGCGTCGAAATCAGTGTTGACGCGGATATCGAAGGGTTTTTGGCGGATGGTCTTCGCCAGGCTTTTTGAAATGTGGAAGGCGTCGAGCGGCAGGACGCCGCGGAGTTCCGGCTCGACCCAAAAGATTTCCGGATCATCGGCCGATTCCGCCATCGGGAAGAGCCCGATGGAATAGGCGCGCAGCAGAATTTCCGGAGTAATGCCGGGATTTCTGCCGCGCGGCCGTGCCATGGGCGCTTAGACCGAGGTCTTCGCCAGGTACTCTTCCAGCCAATGGATATCGTAATCGCCATTGGCGATATCCTGATTGGAAACCAGATCCTGGAACAGTGGCAGCGTGGTCTTGATCCCGTCGACCACGAATTCGTCCAGCGCGCGACGCAGACGCATCATGCATTCGACGCGGGTGCGGCCGTGCACGATGAGCTTGCCGATGAGGCTGTCGTAGTAGGGAGGGATCTTGTAGCCCTGATAGGCACCCGAATCGATACGCACGCCAAGACCGCCGGGGGCGTGGAAATGCGTGATCGTGCCGGGGGAGGGTACGAAGGTGCGCGCGTCCTCGGCATTGATGCGGCATTCGATGGCATGGCCATGGAAATGCACTTCGTCCTGCGTCACCGAAAGACCGCCGCCCGAGGCGACGCGGATCTGTTCGTGCACGAGATCGATGCCGGTGATCGCTTCCGTGACCGGATGCTCGACCTGCAGGCGGGTGTTCATTTCGATGAAATAGAACTCGCCGTTTTCGTAGAGGAATTCGATCGTGCCGGCGCCGCGATACTTCAGCTTCATCATGGCGTCGGCGCAGATCTGGCCGATCTTCATGCGCTGCTCGACGTTGAGCGCCGGTGAATTGGCTTCTTCCCAGACCTTCTGGTGGCGGCGCTGCAGCGAGCAGTCGCGTTCGCCCAGATGGATGGCATTGCCTTCGCCGTCACCGAAAACCTGGATTTCGATGTGGCGCGGCTTGCCGAGGTATTTTTCCATGTAGACGGATTCGTTGCCGAAGGCTGCTGCTGCTTCGGTACGCGCCGTCGACCAGGCTTCAAGGACATCCGCTTCCGTGCGAGCAACCTTCATGCCGCGGCCACCGCCGCCGGCGGTCGCCTTGATCAGCACGGGATAGCCGATTTCCTTCGCCGTCTTCAGCGCTTCCTCTTCGGTCTTCACTTCGCCGTCCGAACCGGGAACGACGGGAATGCCGAGCTGCTGCGCGGTCGTCTTGGCGGTGATCTTGTCGCCCATGATGCGGATGTGATCCGCCGTCGGGCCGATGAAGGTGATCCCATGTGCATCGAGGATGTCGGCGAACTTGGCATTCTCCGACAGGAACCCATAGCCCGGATGCACGGCGTCGGCGCCGGTGATCTCGCAGGCGGCGACGATCTGATGGATGTTGAGATAGCTCTCGCGTGACGGCGGCGGGCCGATGCACACGCTTTCATCCGCCAGACGCACATGCATCGCGTCGGCGTCGGCTGTCGAGTGCACGGCAACGGTCGCGATGCCAAGCTCCTTGCAGGCGCGCAGCACCCGAAGGGCAATCTCTCCGCGGTTGGCTATGAGTATCTTCGAAATCATGGGCATGGGCTTACTCGATGACCACCAGGGCTTCGCCGTATTCGACCGGGCTTCCATCCTTGATCAGGATTTCGGTTACCGTTCCGGACTTGGGCGCGGGGATCTGGTTCATCGTCTTCATCGCTTCGATGATCAGCAGCGTCTGGCCTTCCTTGACGACGGAGCCGACCTGAATGAAGGCGGCTGCACCCGGCGCGGACGCAAGATAGACCGTGCCGACCATCGGGGCGCTGACGACGCTGTCCGGGTTGCGTACCTTGCCGGCGGGAGCAGCGGCTGCTGCCGGGGCAGCGGGAGCCGCTGCGGCATAGGCAGGCGCTGCGATCGGCGCCTGAACATATTGCGTCGTGCCGGCGCGGGAAACGCGGATACGCAGATCTTCCTGCTCGACTTCGATCTCGGTCAGATCGGTTTCATTGAGAATATTGGCGAGGTCGCGGATCAGCGCCTGGTCGATACCCGTTTTCTTTTCAGCCATGGATCTTGTGCCCTGTAATTCTTGTCATTGTGTGATGGATTTCAGCGCGTGCAGCGCCAGGATGTAACTGTGAGGCCCGAAACCGCAGATCATGCCCTTGGCGGCGGGCGCGATCATCGATTTGTGCCGGAATTCTTCGCGTGCGTGGATGTTGGAAATATGAACCTCCACCACTGGAATGGAGATCGCCCGGATCGCATCATGAAGCGCGATCGACGTATGGCCATAGGCTCCGGGGTTGATCGCGACGCCGGCGGCAGTGTCGTCGGCTTCGTGCATCCAGTCGACCAGCACGCCTTCATGATTGCTCTGGCGGAAATCGACGACGAAGCCCAGGCTTTCGCCCACGGACTTACAATCGGCTTCGATATCCTTGAGTGTCTTGCCGCCATAGATGCCCGGCTCGCGCTTGCCAAGGGCATTCAAATTGGGTCCGTTCAGGACGAAAATGGTTTGCGCCATCAGAGGTTCCGTCAAAGTGCAGCGCAACCTATAGACTCCCGAGGGCCCAGAGGAAAGCCCCCAGATGGGAGGGTGCGCGTGTCTGATGTGGAAACGCTCCGATTTTGGCGATTTTGCGCTCAATTCGGAAGCGGTTCAATTTCATGAAGGCCTGGCTGCCTTCTAGAGTGCTGCCTGCCCGACAACCGCGCTGGGTCGTCAGGCCCTTTGGTTCAGCAGGTGGTCTTGCCGCAACTGCGGACATTGGCGATCTTCTGCTGGATGGCCTCCAGACCGATGGCGCCCGAGATCGTTTCGTTGCCGATGACATAGGCCGGCGTGCCGGTGACGTTGAGATCAGTGGCGAGCTGGTAGGTGGCCTTGACCGAATCGGTGTTCGGGCTCTTGGCCATCTCGGCACGGATCGCTGCCTCGCTGACGCCGAGCGAACCCGCGACTTCGATGGCGCTGTCTTCCGAGGCGCGGCCATCGCTGCCGAGCAGGGCGCGATGGAAGGCAGCGTATTTTTCAGGCGCCAGCTTGCGGAAAGCATCGGAAACCCTTGATGCAGCAACCGAATCCGGTCCGAGGATCGGGAATTCCTTCAGCACGAAGCGCACATTCGTGTCCTGCTTCAGCAGCGTGTCCATATCGCCGAGTGCATGGCGGCAATAGGTGCAATTATAGTCGAAGAATTCGACGACGGTGATATCGCCCTTCGGATTGCCGATCGAGACGTCGTTCTTCGAATTGAAGATGGCGTCCTTGTTCTGGGTGACAGCCTGGGACGACTGGGCAAGGCGCGCTGCGTCCTGCTTCTTCTCAAGCGCCGCCTGCGCATCGAGCAGGACTTCAGGGTGCTCGACGAGATATTCCTTGATGAACTCTCCGAACTCCTTCTTCTGCTGATCATCCAGCGCGGCGGCGGGCTGGACGAAGGCGAGCGATGCGGCAATGGCGACCGCCGAAACCGTCAGCATGGTTTTCGAAAAAAGGGTCATCGGGTCCTCGTTTGATGCGATGCTAAGACGTCATCGTCGCGTGCGACATAGCACCGGTAGGTTAAAGTCCGCAAATAGCTA
This sequence comes from Rhizobium sp., assembly GCA_036383055.1. Classification (GTDB taxonomy): domain Bacteria; phylum Pseudomonadota; class Alphaproteobacteria; order Rhizobiales; family Rhizobiaceae; genus Rhizobium. The sequence continues at coordinate 13,292 of DASVPC010000095.1, forward strand.
TCGGCAATTTACGGTGCATGCTTATTTCCAGAAACAGGAATTTTCACGGCGAAGCATCAATCGCGGGATTGTGAACACGCCGATATTGCGGCAATTGTCACACGCCAATCCGATAAGAAGAGAGAATTGACCTTGTTTTCCCTATCCGAACGCAGCGATGTCGAACCCTTCCATGCCATGGACGTGCTGGCGGAGGCGACGCGGCGACGGCAGGCGGGACATGCGGTCATTTCCATGGCCGTCGGCCAGCCGTCGCATCCGACACCCCAGGCAGCGCTTGCGGCGGCCCGCACGGCGCTCGACCATGGTCGTATCGGCTATACCGATGCGCTCGGCACGCTGGCGCTGAAGCAGGCGCTCGCCGGCCATTACCGGACACGGCATGGCCTCGAAATCGACCCTGCACGGATCGCCATCACCACTGGCTCCTCGGCCGGCTTCAATCTCGCTTTCCTGACGCTGTTCGACCCCGGCGACAGTGTTGCCATTGCTCGGCCCGGCTACCCGGCTTACCGCAACATCCTTGCCGCCCTCGGGCTCGATGTCGTCGAGGTGCCTGTCACGGCCGAAACGCATTTCACGCTGACGCCGGAGAGCCTGGAGGCTGCGCAGGTCGCCAGCGGCAAGCGGTTGAAGGGTGTGCTGCTTGCAAGCCCCGCCAATCCGACCGGCACGGTGACGGGCAGGGCGGCGTTGAAGGCGCTCGCCGATTATTGCGCCGATCGCTCGATCGCTTTCATCTCCGACGAGATCTATCACGGCCTGACCTTCGTCGGCGAGGAGACGAGTGCGCTGGAATTGACGGACGAGGCGATCGTCATCAACTCCTTCTCGAAATACTATTGCATGACCGGCTGGCGCATCGGCTGGATGGTACTGCCGGAGCGGCTGGTGCGCCCGGTCGAGCGCGTCGCCCAAAGCCTTTACATCTCGGCGCCGGAACTGTCGCAGATTGCCGCCACGGCAGCTCTGGGGGCAGGGGTCGAATTGGACACTTATCGCGAGAGCTATCGCCGCAACCGCGATTTCCTGATGCAGCGCCTGCCCGAAATCGGCTTCTCCATCGCCTCGCCGATGGACGGCGCCTTCTACGCCTATGTCGACGTGACCAGATTCACCAACGACAGCATGGCCTTTGCCCGCAAGATGCTGGCTGACATCAACGTCGCTGCCACGCCCGGCCTCGACTTCGATCCGATCGAGGGACACCGCGCGATGCGTCTATCCTATGCCGGCTCGAACGCAGAGATTGAGGAAGCCGTCGAGCGCATGGCAGCCTGGCTGAAATAGAATCCGATATCAGCCACTTGCGATTGGTTTTGAAGGTATTTCAGGAAGCCCTTGAATCAAATTGTGAGGAGCGGGAGGCCCGCCAATCGGGCCGCATCGCCGTTCGACAGGCTCTGAGTGAGGCGGAGAGAGTGTTCTGGCTTGTCCAAAAATGGGCTCCACCTTGAAGCTTTAGGATCAGCGCTCACGCAGAGCTTGAAGGTTAACCAGTCGTCCCAGATTCAAGGCGAACCCTCACCCTGAGCCCGTCGAAGGGCGAGCGTGGATTTGGGAAAAGAACAATCGTTCAAAACAAAAAACCGGCCGTGTCACCACGGCCGGTTTTTTAATTCATCCGAATAGCAGCGTTCAGAAGAAGCCGCGGCGCTGCCACCAGCCAGCCTTCTTCGGCTTGCCGTCGCTATCGGTGGCCTCGTTCGTGCGGGTGGATTTGACCACCGGCTCGGAGGAGGTGACATTCGATTCGCGGTTGGCGCGTGCCGGCTTGGCCGCTTCGGGTTCCGCTGCAACGACCGGTTCAGCCGAGGTGTCGAGATCGACTGCGATTTCGGCAACCGTTTCGGTTTCGGCGCCAGCGACAGGCGCTGCTTCGACGACCGGAGCTTCCACAGGCGATACTTCAGCCTTCGGCTTGCGACGGCTGCGGCTCTTGGCGGGCTTTACGTCTTCGGTGACGGTGGATGCCGTCTCGACAGCGGCCATGGCCGGCTGGCTTTCAACGGCAGCTTCGCCTTCGGCAATGACGATTTCGGCGACTGTCACTGCGACATCGTTTTCGCCGTTGTCTTCACCGTCAGCACCTTCGTCGGAACCGGGCTCTTCGCCGGCAGCCAATTCATTGCCTTCGCCATCGCGATTGCGGCGACCGCCTCGCTTGCCACGGCGGCGACGCTTACGCTTCTGCTGGGCGTCGTCGTCGCTGCCGGAAACGGCCGAGACGTCACTGTTCTCGTTGCTATCGTCCTCGTCGCCTTCGTCTCCATCCTCATCGCCTTCTTCGGCGGAGGTATCGCCGGGCTGAGAGGCTGTCTGGACTTCGTTGCCGCGACCACCGCGACGGCGGCGGCGGCGTTTGCGCTTGCGATTGCCGTCATTGGCCTCGGAAGATCGGGCAGCGGGCGTCTGCTCGACGCTGGCTGCCTTTTCTTCCAGTTCTTCGTCTTCGTCCTCATCGGCCTCGATGACGATATCCTCGTCATCGTCTTCCGGAATGGCGGCGAAGTTGAACAGGGTCTCGATCTTCACCGGATTTTCCACCGGCTCGCCACGGTCGATCGCGAAATGCTGCGCGCCGACGGCATTGTCAGCGCCGATGATGATGGCAACGCCGAAGCGGCTCTCATAATCGACGATCGTCTGACGCTTGTGGTTGAGCAGGTAAAGCGCGATGTCGGGTGTCGTACGCACGGTGATGTCGTGCGTCGTATTCTTGAGCAGATATTCTTCGATGCCGCGCAGAACATGCAATGCGACCGAGGACTGCGAGCGCACATGGCCGGTGCCGCCGCAATGCGAGCAGACCTGCGTGGTGCTTTCCAGAACCGATGCGCGGATGCGCTGGCGCGACATTTCCAGAAGGCCGAAATGCGAGATGCGGCCGACCTGGATGCGGGCGCGGTCGTTCTTCAGGCATTCCTTCAGCTTCTTCTCGACAGCGCGGTTGTTGCGCTTTTCTTCCATGTCGATGAAGTCGATGACGATCAGGCCGGCAAGGTCGCGCAGGCGAAGCTGGCGAGCCACTTCGTCGGCGGCTTCGAGGTTGGTCTGAAGCGCCGTGTCCTCGATCGAATGTTCGCGGGTCGAGCGGCCGGAGTTGACGTCGATCGAAACCAGCGCTTCCGTCTGGTTCATGATCAGGTAGCCGCCGGACTTCAGCGTGACCTGCGGCTGCAGCATGCGGTCGAGCTGTGCCTCGATGCCGGAGCGCGAGAAGATCGGGTGGATGTCGCGATAGGGCTGAACCACCTTGGCATGGCTCGGCATCAGCATCTTCATGAAGTCTTTTGCTTCGCGATAGCCTTCCTCGCCGGAGACGATGACTTCGCTGATGTCCTTGTTGTAGAGGTCGCGGATCGAGCGCTTGATCAGGCTACCTTCCTCATAAACGAGGCATGGAGCGGTCGAAGCGAGCGTCAGCGTACGGACGTTTTCCCACAGGCGCATCAGATATTCGAAGTCGCGCTTGACCTCGACCTTGGTGCGGTTGGCGCCAGCGGTACGCAGGATGACGCCCATGCCCAACGGCACTTCGAGCATCTTTGCGATTTCCTTCAGGCGCTTGCGGTCCTGCGGATTGGTGATCTTGCGGGAGATGCCACCGCCGCGTGCGGTGTTCGGCATCAGAACCGAATAGCGGCCGGCAAGCGAGAGGTAGGTGGTGAGAGCCGCGCCCTTGTTGCCACGCTCTTCCTTGGCAACCTGCACGAGAAGGATCTGGCGGCGCTTGATGACTTCCTGAATGCGATACTGCTTGCGCGGCTTGCGGGCAACGCGATCGGGAACCTCTTCCATGGCGTCTTCGGCGCCGACGGATTCGATCACTTCCTGTTCGTGATGATCGTCGTCATCGTCGTCATCATCGTCATTGCCGCGGCGAAGACCTTCGACTTCTTCGGAAATCGTATCGGTATCGA
>DASVPC010000096.1:0-21477 GCA_036383055.1 Rhizobium sp.
TTGGAAGGCGCACCCTCCGGTGCCGGATTGCACCATGATCGACTGGGACGACATTCGCTACTTTCTTGCCGTGGCGCGCGGAGGCTCGGTGCGGGCTGCCGCCGAAGGTCTCGGGGTGTATCACTCGACCGTGCTGCGACGCATCGCACAGTTCGAGGAGCGCCTTGGGGCGCAGATGTTCGAAAAGCTGCCTTCGGGCTACCGCCTGACGGCAGCGGCCGAGGAGGTCCTTGAGCTCGCGAGCCAGATGGAAGCGTCGTCGCACCAGCTGGAGACGCGCGTCTTCGGGCGCGACCAGAGCGTGCGCGGGCTTCTGCGAGTGACGTTGGCTCCGACCCTCGCGACACACCTGCTCATGCCGGACTTCGCCGATTTCGCGCGTCTGCATCCTGATATCGAGATGGAAATCGTGTCGTCCGGCGAACTGGCAAATCTGACAAACCGAGAGGCTGACGTCGCGATCCGCGTCGTCTACGACCGCAAAACCCTGCCGCTCAATCTTCACGGCCTGAAAGGACCGGATATATTCGGCGGTATCTACATGTCCCGCGATCTGCTAGCTGCGTGGCGTGCGGGCGCGCCTGATCCCATCCGGTGGATCGTCATAAGCATGCATGGAATTCCGGATTGGGCCCACGATGGTGAGGTTCGCACGACGGGGGTTCCATTCAGGACCACGGACGGCGAGGCGCAGATCGTTGCTGTACGGCAAGGGCTCGGGATCACCACACTGCCGTGCTTCATTGGAGATGCCGACCCCCTGCTGGTGAGGGTGCCGGGCACCGACCTGCACATGTACGGAACGCTCTGGCTTCTCACACAGGGGGAGACACGCAAGACGAAGCGCGTGCGGCTCTTCACAGAATTCGTATCCCGTAGGCTCGCCGCGTACGCTCCACTTCTCGCGGGGCTGTCCATAGCTCACGACTGACGCCCGGCAGGTCGCCGGCGACGCTTGCCGTCATCGAGCCGGAAGCCGAGCAAATCGCGGATCGCCGAAATTCTTCCTTGAATTCAAGAGCGAGAATTTCTGACGGATTCAAAATACGGTTCTTCGTCGTCAGCGGAAAGATTTTCCTCGATGGATCAACGCGTTATGACGCTTCAGAACAATCGAGTGGGAATGGAGTGCAAAGGGCATTCCTTACGCATAACTTTCCTGGATGGCCCGATCGCTGAATTCAGCAAATCGGGCCATCCAGGAAAATGACGAGCGGAGTGACCGCCGTTACTTTACCGTGATGCTCAGGCCGCTGATATCGGCGTTGATTTGCAGGCCGACCTGCCTGCCCGTGAGCTCGAGTTGGGCGCCTTTGTTGTTGGTCATGACGATCATCTGGGCGCCTTTGCCGACCGCGCCGCCGCCGCCCGCTGCACCGTAGACGCCCGCAACATCCCGGGCGCGGCGAATGTTGCGCACGGAACCCTGGAAATAGGTCTTGGAGGCCCCGAAGGCGAGGCCGCCGGAGATGCCGCCGATCGAGATCGGATATTTGCGACCATGGAAGGTCAGCGTGCCCTCGCCTCCGGAACCACCGACGAAGAAGGCAGCCTTGTAGACGGCAAAGCGGATCGTACCGCTGTCGGCATGCGCGGCGCTAGCAAAGCCAATGCCCACGGTGGCGATGGCGGCAACCGCGACTGAACGAAATCCGGACGAAATATTCATGATGAGCTATCCCTCAAAAGCGCCGCTTACCCAGCCGGCCGGGCACGACGTCAGCGTCGTAGCAAAGTTATAGATGAACGGTTTCACGCGTCATTGGTTCCAAAGCACGGTAATAACAAAGCGTTAGAGCCTATACAAATAGTCCAGTGGGAAAGAGGGGCCGGCGGCGATCGCACCCGATAGGGTGACCGCGATCAACCATCTTTCTTTGGACCGAGCACGCCGATTGTATTCAGCCACCGTTCCACCAACGTCGGCCAGCTGCCGATAGGAAGCTTGGTCTGGCGAAGACCGAAGGCGTGGTTGCCTTGCGCGTACAGGTGCATTTCCGTGGGAACCCCGGCCTTCTGCAGCGCGATATAATAGGCAAGCGACTGCTCCACCCCATCGACCTGGTCATCCTCGGCCTGCAACAGGAAGGTTGGCGGCGTGTCGGCGGTGACGGTGATGTCCGGGCGCAGCCTCATATCCGCCTCGTTGCGGGTGGCGCGATCCTCGTCTTCGTTTGCCCATAGATGGCCGGGGTAGAGCGCGATGGCGAAGTCCGGCCGGCTGCTCAGCTTGTCGGCATCATCTACCGGTGTGTATGTCCGTTGCAAGAAATGCGTGCTGACCGCGGCAACGAGATGTCCACCGGCGGAAAAGCCGATCACGCCGATCTTGTGAGGATCGACCTGCCACTGTGCCGCGTGTTGGCGCACCAGCCCAAGCGTGCGCTGGGCATCCTGCAGAGCCGTTTGCACCTTCGGATAATAGCGATGTCCTTTTTCCCATGTCGGACCCGAGCTGGGCACCCGATACTTCAGCAGCACACAGGTGACGCCGCGCGAAGTCAGCCAGTCACAGATCTCCGTGCCCTCGATGTCCATGGCGAGGACCTTATAGCCCCCACCGGGAAACACCACCATGGCCGCGCCGGTGTTATGGCCCACCGGGGCGTATACGGTCATCGTCGGTCGGCTGACATCCGTCGCCGTCGCCGAGCCGGGAAGAACGGATTCGGGTTTCGCATCAGGCACGGCATCCGGCACCGTTCCGGGCCAGATCGGCACCTGTACGTGGCCGGGTGAAGGCTGCCAGACCGCGGAGTGCGCTTGCGAGCATGCACAAACAATGGCGAGCAGGGAAACTAGGAAGACCGATTTCTGCATGGGCTCGACGATGCCTCGTTGCGAGCCTCGATTCGTATTGTTGAATGACAGGCGGGTCAACGCGCATCGCAAGGTTTGTGATCAGCAATATGTGAAGCGGGAACCAGCGATCTCAGCTGCTTCAATTGTCAGCAATGAGAGGTCCGAGGCAGCTGGATATCCCATCTAGCCTTCTACTCTATCCTCTGCGAGCGGTGATAATCCATGCGCGCGAGTCGAAGAGCACGCCCTCCGGGGTCATATGCGCCTCCAGCAGATCACGCAGCCGCTGCATTGCCTTCTCGGGCGCTTCATCGGTTTGCGCGAGCGCGTCCTTTACAAGATAGAGGTTGATAAGCGCGTCAAACGCCGTATCGACGTCAGGCCCATAAAAGACCGGTTCCCGCACGTCGATGAAATCGATTGAAACAAAGCCAGCGGTGCTCAGCAGCCCTGCGGCGATGGCGGGATCGCCAAGTGAAAAGGGCGTCCGGGCGGTCGCAGAAACGGCGGTTCCTGGAGCCAGGGCTTGCCGAATGGCACCAGACCACGCGTTGCGCTCCTGACCCTGCCATACCATCCATGCAAGGCGCGCGTCCGGACGCATCGCGCGAGCGACATTAGCGAACGCCGCTGCCGGATCGGCAAAGAACATCACGCCAAACCGGCTGATACAGAGGTCGAAGCCGGTAGCGGGAAATGCGTGGTGCTGGGCATCACCCTCTTCAAACGCAATGTTTCGTAAGCCCGCTTCGTCGGCACGGCGTCGCGCCACCTCGAGCATCTCCAAGGACGTATCGATACCAATCGCGTTGCCTTCCGCTGCGACACGGGCAGCCTCACGCGTCGATTGCCCTGATCCACAACCGATGTCGAGCACGCGGTCACCTATTCCAACGTTGGCTGCTGCGCGCAAATGCCCGTTGTGCCGTTTTAGTTCCGCGTCATAGAAGTCAGCGCGATTCAACATCTCCACCCTCACTTGGTTCTGTTCCGGCCACTTGGTCGATGTGCAGCCTCAACGATTATCGGGCATATCGACCGCCCTGGAGAAACCGATTGCAAAACAAGATCAGTTATGCAATATCAAAACCAGTTGCAAAATGCAATCAGATATTTCGCAAGGGGAGGAGCGACCGACATGAGTGAACGCATCATCATCGCTGACGGCGTGGAGATCGCCACGCAGGCCTTTGGCGATCCGAGCCACCAGCCTACCTTGCTGATCATGGGTGCCATGGCGTCAATGCTGTGGTGGCCGGAGGCATTTTGCCGGCGGCTCGCCACCCACGGCCGCTATGTCATCCGCTATGACAATCGCGATACCGGCCTTTCGACCTTCTACGAGCCGGGCAGCTCTCCCTATACGATGAACGACATGGCCGAGGACGCGATGCGCGTGCTCGATGCTTACGGCATCGACAGCGCCCATCTGATCGCGATGTCGTTGGGCGGGATGATCGCGCAGATCACGGCGCTTGCCGATCCAGCACGGGTGAAAACGCTGACATTGATCTCCACCACGCCGATCGGCATCGACACCTCGGCTCTACCGCAGACCAGCGATAGCTATATGGAACACGCGGCGGCGGGCGAGAGCATCGATTGGACCGACGATGCTCAGGTCATCGACTTCATCGTCAAGGATACGCAGATGATTGCCGGCACGGCGCACCCCTATGATGAGGCAAGTGCCCGTGATCTTGTCGAGCACGACGTCAAGCGTGCCAAAAACTTCATCAGCGCGACCAATCATTTCATGCTGAAGGGTGGCGATGCCGGGAAGAACAAGCTCAGCGGGTTGGCCGCGCCCCTTCTCATCATCCACGGTACGGCGGACCCGATCTTCCCGGTCGAGCACGGCGAATTGCTGGCAGAAACCGTCGAAGGCGCAAAGCTTCTTCGCCTTAAGGACGGCGGCCATGAAATTCATCCCGGGGATTGGGATGAAATCATTGCGGGCATCGATGCTCACACCGGTGCGCGACGTCGATAGAGGCCAGGATCGCGAAAAAAATTTGTGGGGCACTGTCGGTTTCCGAAAGCCCCGTTCGTCGTTCCGATGTCAGGACGATAAGGCCGGTTCAAACAAGGAGACAGATGATGCGTGTGATGGTTCTGGTGAAGGCTACCGAGGACAGCGAGAAGGGGTTTGCCCCCACGCCCGAAACCATGGAGATGATGGCGGCGATGGGCAGATTTAACGACGAGCTTCGCAATGCCGGCATCCTGGTTACTGCCGACGGCCTCAAACCTTCGTCGCAGGGCAAGCGCATTGCCTTCGATGGTCCCGGCCGCACGGTCGTCGACGGGCCTTTCACCGCGACCCGCGAGCTGGTCGCCGGCTTCTGGCTCTGGGACGTCAAGGACATGGAGGAGGCCGTCGCCTGGGTGAAGCGCTGCCCCAATCCCATGCCGGGACCGAGCGTGATCGAAATCCGGCCGCTATACGAGATGACTGATTTGCGCCAATAATCCGGCGCCGAAGATCATGGAAGGCGCCGCCGACATGGATGACCAAGCCGAAATCGCAGCACAGGCGAGCGGACTAGCGGAGATTCTTGCGCCTCGCCTTTCCGTGGTCTTCTGCGGATTGAACCCTGCCCTCACAGCCCATCTAGATGGCCACAACTTCTCGAACCGAAGCAACCGCTTCTGGCGCGTCTTGCATCTCGCCGGATTTACCCCTCGCCTGCTGCGGGCGGAGGAAGAGCGCGAGATGCTGCAATACGGTCTGGGCCTGACATCGGCGGTCTCGCGTCCGACGAAAAGCGCCAGCGAGCTTACGAAGCGCGATTATGTCGCCGCTGCTCCGGCGCTGGAAGAAAAGATCAGACAGCTTGCACCGGGGAATCTGGCCTTTCTAGGCAAGGCGGCCTATGCGGCAATCAGCCTTCGCGCGCAAATCGAATGGGGCCGGCAGCCGGATGAATTTGCCGGCGCTTCTGTCTGGGTGCTCCCGAATCCGAGTGGACTCAACAGGGCCTTTGATCTGACGAGATTGACGGATCATTATCGTGAGATGAAATTGGCGGTTGACCGAGCGGCGGCCCCTATTGAATAGCGCGGAATGAAGTAAGGGATCGCCAGCCCCCGCGGCGCCGGCTCGCGAGGGCTGACAGTTCCAGTATGCCTCACTTCACCGCGATCACGACCTTGCCCTTGGCGCGACCGGTCTCGACGTAGGCCAGCGCCTCATTGGTCTTTTCGAACGGAAACACCCGATCGATGACCGGTCGTATGGCCCCGGCCTCGATCAGCGTGGCGATCTGCTCGAGCTGTCTGCCGCTCGCCGTCATGAAGAGGAAGGAATAGCTGATGCCCTGACGTTTCGACTTCCTGCGGATGCCGAAGCTGAGCGCGCGCATGACCTGCTGAAGCAGCCAGCCGAAACCGTTTTCCCTGGCAAATTCCGGATCCGGCGGACCGGAGATCGAGATGAGCTTTCCGCCCGGCTTCAGAACGCGCAGTGATTTCTCCAGCGTATCCTTGCCGAGACTGTTCAGCACCACGTCATAGCCCTGCAGGAGATTTTCGAAATCGTCCTTCTTGTAATCGACGACGACATCCGCTCCGAGGCTTCTGACGAGATCGACATTGGCGGTGCTCGTGGTCGTCGCCACGGTCGCGCCGATATGCTTGGCGAGCTGGATGGCGATCGCCCCGACGCCGCCCGAGCCGGCGTGGATCAAAACCTTCTGCCCCTTCTTCAGCTTTGCCCGCTCGACAAGCGCCTGCCAGGCAGTCAGCGCGACCAGCGGCATCGACGCCGCCTCTTCCATCGTCAGGATCTTCGGCTTTGCCGACACATCGGCCTCGTTCATCGCGATGAACTCAGCGAAGGTGCCGATACGGTCCTTGGCCGGACGCGCATAGACTTCATCACCCGGCTTGAAGCGCCGGACCTTGGAGCCGACCCGGACGACGACGCCTGCCGCATCATTGCCGAGGATCAGCGGCAGACGGTATGGCAGGATAAGCTTGAACTCACCGTCCCGGATTTTGCCATCCAGCGGGTTGACGCTGGTGGCGTGGATCTCAATCAGAACGTCGTTCTCGCGCAATTCCGGCTCGGGGACTTCGCCGAACCGCAGAGCAGCGCCTTTCGCATAACGATCGATCAGAAATGCCTTCATGATATTGACTTTCTTTTCCTGAGATAGCGGCGCTAGCGGCTTAGGCGGGAAGCCTGTTGAACTTGCGAAGATTCTTGTCGACGAGCGACTCGGGCAGGAAACGGCGCACGAAACGGACCTGGCCAGCTGCCTTTCCCGCTGTGTACCGCCGTTTCGGTGCTGTTGCGTTGGCAGCCTTGACCACCATGTCGGCGACGATCTCGGGTGCATCCCCGGTCTCGACAATCTCGCGCATCAGCGTCTCGGCATCGGCACGAACGGTATCATACATGGAAAGCGGCTGATCCGGTCGGGTGAGATTTTCCTCGAAGGAGGTGCGGGTAACGCCGGGCTCCACCAGCACGACGCGGATGCCCTGCGTCCGCACCTCATGATCGAGCGATTCCGAATAGCCTTCGATCGCATGCTTGGTCGATGCATAGAGGGCGTTGAAGGGAGCGGGGATGAGCCCGAGAATGGAGCTCAGATTGATGATCCGCCCCTTTCGCTGGCGTCTCATGACAGGCAGGATCGCATTCGTCAGGCGCACGACGCCGAAGACGTTGACGTCAAACAGCGCCTTTGCCTGCGCGGCGGAGGACTCCTCGGCTGCGCCTAGCAATCCGATCCCGGCATTGTTGACGAGAAGATCGATCCGCCCCGCGCGGCTGACGACATCGTCGACCAAATTCTGCACGGACCTATCGTCGGTGACGTCGCAGACCAGCATCGTCACGCCGTCGGAGGTGTCGGCCATCGGCTTACGACTGGTTCCGAATACACGGTAGCCATTGCGCCGCAGCGCTCGTGCCGCTGCCAGCCCAATGCCGGAGGAAGCACCCGTGACCAGGGCAACGCCGCGTTCTTTATTGCTCATTTGTCTCAGCTTTCATTTTGTCGTGGAACATCGATGAAAACTAAGTTACTATCATTTCGAAACTAAGTCACTATCAAAAAGATACTAACATGCAGAATCTTTCAGACCAGCCATGCCTGATCGCCCGCAGCCTCGCTCTAGTGGGGGATGCATGGAGCATGCTGATCCTGCGGGATGCCCATGCCGGGCTCACCCGCTTCGATGAGTTCCGCAAGAGCCTCAGCATCGCTCCGACCATCCTGACCCGCCGGCTTGCGGCGCTGACGGAGGATGGACTGCTGGAGAAGCGGCGCTATTCGGAGCGGCCGCCGCGCGATGAGTACGTACTGACGGAAGCGGGCCTGGATTTCCTGCCGGTCTTGTTCGCGATCGGCGCGTGGGGACGAAAACACCGCAACGCGGATGGTGTCACCCGGTTCTTCGACGCCGAGACCGGAGACGAGATCGATCCTGTCACCATCGATCGCGCGACCGGCGCTCCGATCGGAACCCGCCCCATTCGCATCCTTATGCCCGAGTGAACTGCACCAACCCAGGGAAGAGCGGCCTTCCGGCTAATCAGTAGCCATCTCATCCTTCAAATGCAGGGCGAAGCCGGTCGCGGCGGCCTCACCCAGCTCCGGGCGGAGCTGCATGCTCGGGATCAGGTAGTCGCCGCCATTCTGTTGCCGATAAGGGATGGGCGGCGCGGAGCCGAGCGTCCTCATCCGCTCGCGCAGGCGTTCGGCAACGGACGCGAAGCCGGCCTCGTCGAGACGATCGACCCGATAGGCCACGAATGGCGGCAGCACGTCGTAGCCGGGATAAAAGAGAATCCCATGATTGATCGGGAAGAGCAGGTCGTCGATCGGCCCGTTGATCCCGCGACCGGCATAATGTTCCGCCCAGCCACCGGCGGTGACGATCAGCATCGCGCGCTTACCGGCAAGCATGCCCTCTCCGTAGCGATCGCCCCAGCGCTTGTCGCTGTGTTCACCGACGCCATAGGCGAAACCGTAGGCATAGACCCGCTCGACCCAGCCTTTCAGGATGGCCGGCATGCTGAACCACCAAAGGGGGAATTGCAGGATCAGCGTATCGGCCCATAGAAGCTTTTCCTGCTCCGCCTTGACGTCGGGCGTAAGCGCGTTGTCGGCGAAGGCCTCGCCGGAGGCGGCCGCCGGGCGGAAGCGTGCATCCTGCGCCAACAAAGGGAAGTCGGCACGGTCGATCTCGGATTTCCAGCCGTCGGCGTAGAGGTCCGATACCCTGACTTCATGGCCCTGGGCCTCCAGCTCCTTGATGGCGACGTCGCGCAGCGCGCCGTTGAGCGAACGCGGTTCGGGATGGGCAAAGACAAGCAAAACTTTCATGAGGCAGCGATCCTTAAGTGATGGAAGATTGACCCACAAAGTAGTCAATACCGGAATGATCCGCTATATATCGGCAATGGATAAGACTGTGCTGAAAAATGGATAAGTCCGATGTCACGCTGGAGCGCATGCGAACCTTCGTCCGCGTGGCCGAGCGCGGCAGCCTGTCGGCCGTGGCACGCGAGCTCGGAATAGGCCAGTCGACGGTGACGCGGCATCTGCGGGAGCTCGAGGAGGCCATCGGGGTTCCTCTGCTCTCCAGAACCACCCGGCGCGTCACCATGACCGATGAAGGCAGCCGCTATTATGCCGACAGCATCCAGATCCTGCGGCTTGTCGAACAGGCCTGCGACGAGGCGCGCAGCACGCGCGGGGCGCCGGCCGGCACGATCCGCATATCCTGCACCGCCGCCTTCGGCGTCCTGCGCGCCAGCCGGATGATCTTCGCCTTTCAGGATCGCTATCCCGAGATCGCGGTCGATCTCAGCCTCACCGACGAGCGCATCGACCTCGTGGAGGAAGGCGTCGATATCGCGTTGCGCCTAGGTCCGCTTGCCGACAGCTCCATGAAACTGCGCGCACTTGGTCAGAGCCGGCGCCTGCTGGCCGCCGCACCCGCCTATCTGGCGGCGCGGGGAACACCTGTTGTCCCGCAGGATTTGTCCGGTCACGAGGGCATCCGGATGTCGAATATTGCGGGCAGCGATACGCTCGTTCTGGAAGGCACGGACGGCAAGCGCCATCTGGTGCCCTTCGGCGGACGGTTCCGGGTCGACCATGGACTTGCGGCACGCGAGGCCCTCGTCGCGGGACGCGGCATCGCCCCCACCCATCATTGGCTCGTCGACGACCTCCTGGCGACCGGCCGGCTCGTGGCGATTCTGCCGGATTATGCACTGCCGCCGGTTCCACTCAGCATGCTGATCGTTCCCGAGCGGGCGGGAATTGCCCGGGTCCGGCTGCTGATCGATTTCCTAGCGGAGCAGATTGCCGGCATGCCGGGCATCGAGTCGTCGCGACCGGAGCGTTAGCGAAAGATATTTTCCGCACCGCTCATGGGATCGGTTAGCTCACAACGCATTCGCATAGGGAAAGATCAATCGCCCTGACGCCATCGGACCCGGAGAGACGACGGCCTGCCTCGAACCGTCCTTGAACTGGTCGGCACCATGGTCGGTGATGCCCTGAAACTGAACCTGCAGGACGCGCGGATGCGCCCATTCGCCGTTCTTGCCGAATTTGATCTCACCCATGACCGTGTCGAAAGTCGCGTCGCGCGCGAAGGCCGACAGGCGTGCGTCATCGAGGCTACCGGTCGCTTCAACGGCCTTCGCAACCACCTGCATCTGCGCATAGGCGAGCGGCGCCATATAATGCCCGAGCGGGTCGACGCCGGCTTGGATGGCGCGCGCCTGATAGGTATCCAGAAACGCCCGAACCTCAGGGAACATCATCTTGGGGACCGGAGCCCAATATTCATAGTTGACGAAGCCGTTGAGCAGCGGGCCGAGCGCGGTTTTCACCGCCGTATTCTGCGGACCGATCATGCCGGCGCCGACCATCTTTGGGCGGAACGGGTGGGCATGGATGGCTTGGACGAGACCAACCGAGTCGTCGAGATAGGAACAGAGGAACAGCAGGTCGCAACCACTCTCGGCAACGGCGTCGATGACCGGCGTAAAATTTCCGGTCGTCAGCGGATAGGTGGCCTCATGGACGATCCGGAAGCCGTATTTCTCGGCATTGGCCTTGGCGCCAAGAATGGGATTTTTGGAAAATTCGGCGTCCGCCGACAGGAGCGCCACGGTTTCAGGTCGCGGGATCTGCGCGGCGGCAAGCTCGAAGAAGCCTTCGGTGAGCGCCGCATTCGGATCCGGCCCGGTCGGAATCATAGCGAAATAATTCGGATAAGCGAGCGTGTTGTTGACGCCGAGGCCCATCAGCCCGACGAAAAAGCGCTGCCGCTCCATGATCGCCGGCATTGCCGGCAACAGGGTGTTGGTACCGTAGCCGCCAATGACGAGATCGACCTTGTCCTCGTCCATCAACCGTTCGTAGAGGGCGGGCACGCGCGAGGCGTCGGCCTGGTCGTCGTAGCAGACGAGTTCGACGGGGCGGCCGAGCAGCCCGCCCCTGTTGTTGATATCATCGCGCCAAATCTCATGGGCGAGCTGGGCCGACCGGCTGTTGCCCGCGACGGGACCGGTCAGCGACAGGCAGTAGCCGATGCGGATCGGCGCGAGTGCGGAGGACATGATCAGATGCCCGTTGCGGTGCGCCCGGCGAGAAGCTGCAATTCCCAGGCCAAGGCGACGCCGCTCGCCCCACCATGTTCGAGAACGACACCCGCAACGCCGGCCGCCGTCTCTTCTCGCGCCCAATCGCGCTGCCATTCGCCGAGCACAGCCATCCAGGTGATCGGCACTGCGCCGGCGGCCACCATGCGGCGCACGGCCATGTCATGGGCTTCCAGTGTGACGCCGCCCGATGCGTCGGTGACGATGAAGACGTCATATCCCTCGGCAAGCGCCTGGATCGCCGGCATGGCGAGGCAGATCTCGGTGTAGAGCGCTGCCAGCACGAGCTGCTTGCGGCCACTCTTTTTCACGATGTCGGTCACCTTCGTGTCTTCCCAAGTATTGATGAAGGTGCGGTCGATCGGCTTTTGGTCCGGAAAGACGTCCTGAAGTCCCTTGATGATATAGCCGCCGCGCTCCTCGATCACCGTCGTCAGGATCGTCGGCACGTCGAAGACCTTCGCCGTCTTGGCAAGGCCGATGACGTTGTTGACGATCGTCGCCGGGTCATGGCTGTTCAGATTGGTGAACTGGTAGGGCTGATGGTCGATGAGCACGAGGATGCTGTCCTCGGGGCGAAGCAGGGCTTCGAGGCCGGTCTTGGGCATGGTAACTCCTTGCGATGTGCGGATAGGCAGGCGGCAGATCAGGCGACGGCAGCGTCGATGAAGACGTGGAGGGTCTGGATTTTGCCGCCCTCGAAATGAGCGACATCGGTTCCCGTCACGGCCACGGGGCCGTTCGGCGGCCCGGATTGCCAGCGCAGCCGTCCCACGCCATGATGGTCGACGGCAGGACCGATCGCCGTGAAGACGAAATTTGGCGGCAGGCTCGACAACAGTGCCGTCACCGCCTCGTTGATGGCGATATGCCCCGTCGCCGCCGCATCCGGCTCGTAGAGTACGGCGTCTTCGGCATAGAGCTCGCGGATCGCCGCGAGGCGCTGTCCGGTGTCACGCTCGCCGAACACCCGCGCGAGGTTCGCCTGCATCCGGCCGTTATAATCGATAGATTCCATGATCATTCTCCACTTGTCCCGATCGGGGCGCCGAGGTGGCGAGCGTCGCGAAATGCGCAAAGCGTCCTCTCTCGCCTGTCCGGTCGAGGGATTATTGCTCCGTCGTTTTGCGGAATGCACTGTTCGATTCTGCGGTTTTCAGTCCGAATCCGCTACGGGATCGCGATCAATTTGCCCTATCGCGCCGCCAGGCCGCCGGTGTCGCTCCAGTGAATTTCCGGAACGTCCGCCCGAAATGTACGGCATCAGCAAAGCCGTTTGCCTCGGCCACCTGATCGAGCGAAGCACGCGTGCCGATCAGCTGCGCCTGCGCGCGACGAATGCGCGCGTCGAGCTGCCAGCGATAGGGTGCCATCCCGGTCGATGCCTTGAACGCCCGGCTGAAATGCGCCTGCGAGAGGCCCGCGAGCGCCGCCAGATCCGCAAGATCGACACGCTCGGGCAGATGTTCGTTGAGATACTCCACGACGCGCCGAAGCTGCCAGACGGCAAGGCCCTTGCCATCAGCACCAGGCGGCGGTGGATCGGCGAAGAGCCGCGCCGCAATCGCAGTGGTCAGCCCATCGCCATAGAGCTGCGACGATGGATCGGGATCATTCACCGTATCCGAGAGCAGCTTGATCAGGGTCCACATGCGATCGTCGGAAAAGCGCAGGCGCGGCGCAGACACCGCATCGGCATCGAATTCCGTTGCCATCCGCGCACCCAGCACCGCGAGATCGAAGGTCAGGGTGGCGTCTTTTACGAAACGGCAGTCGGCGCTGTAACCCCACATCTCCATGCCGCCCGGCGCGAAGTCCATGTGCCTCGGCGCATAGCCGACAGGGCACGGCTGGGTCTCACGCAAACGAGGCTCGCAGGGATTGCCTCCGACCTCTTCGAGCAAAGCGACGAGGCGGGGCTTCATCTCGTGAGGAAATTGATGAATCACCCTACCGGAACAATGCCATTCGTTGAGTTTGACACCTACGCCGTTCCAGGCCCGCTGCGACACCGACAGGTTGAGGATGTTTTTGGGTAAAGACGCTGAGACGTCTGCGCGGGCCAACAACGATGCATACTCCGACCGTCGAGAAGAACCATATGAGCCGTTGTACCCGAAAAGGCTGCAAGCTTAAACAGGTTCGGCGTTCGAGTTCGTTGACGGACTGTTCGCCAATGAGCCTCATAGGCTCGGACCATGCCAAGCCGCATTCCATCGCACGGCATGATGCGGCCCGGCTTCTCGCGCCGTCTAAAACCCCAGGGATTGCTGCACGGGCTTTGGCGGCGCAAGCTGGACGCCTTCGAGTTCCAGCATGCGGGCCTTGGCGGTCGAGCCGCCGGGCGCCGAGAAGCCACCGATCTTGCCGCCGGCGGCAAGCACGCGATGGCAGGGGATGATCAGCGCCACGGGGTTTTTCGCCATAGCCTGGCCGACATCGCGGGCAGCTTCCGGTCCGGCGCCCAGCTGCTTTGCCAGCGCGCCGTAGGTGGTGGTGTGGCCCCATCCAATCTCACGGGCGGCGGCATAGATCCGCTCGAAGAAGGCATCCTGCTCGCCGAGATCCAGCTTGATGCCGGAAAAGTCGATTTCCTCGCCCGCACAATAGCGCTTCACGGCGGCGATCGCGTCCGTCACTTCCGGCGGCGGCGTGCCCGGCCGGGCATCCGGAATGCGGCGCAGCAGAAGGCGCTCGGTTGAGCCTGCCTCTTTCGTTGGCAGCTGGAAGCGCGTGACGCCGATATCGTTCCAGGCGATCCCGCAGAAACCGCCCGCGGTTTCGAAGATCAGATAATATTGCCGTGCATCGCTCATGGCGGAATCTCCATGTTTCCACTTGGCATGAGAATCGTGTTTCGGACGGCCAAGTTCAACCCGATTCTTGCACAAGACGATCATTGCCAACATTTTGCCGGTTGAAGGAAGCGATGCCGATGCTGCGACCGCAACGCCCGCCGCATCGCTTCCCACATAGCAGCTGCACGTATCAATATCCGCCACCCATTGGAGCAGAGTTCTGCGTCATGCCCCCTCCGGAGTTACCCTGACCCGTGGTGGAACAGGCCGAAACGGTAAGACCAATGAGAGCGAAAAGAACGGCGGAGAAGATGGTTTTTATCAACATCTGAGGTTGTTCCCTTGTTGAGGTGGGCGCGAATGCCCTGGCCTGCGGTGAACAATCGATCAGACAATTTTATTCGGTGTTTCTCAGAGCCAGTTGCGCGCAATCATCCTTGACGCCCGAGTGTGAATTTGCCGATCCGCAACGTTCATCATTTGTTCTTGACTCTCGATCATGAGGTTTTAGGATACCGGCATCAGCAGGAACAGGACAAGGCAGAGCCACTTGGCTTTGAACCAATCCCATGAAGAACAACGGACAGCTTTCGCTCAATCTCGGAGCGGGATCGCGGATGCGAAAATCCAAAGCCGATCCAACGCATCTGGAGGCTCTTTATTTCGCCATCCTGCCGGATCCGGACATAGCCTCGTCAAGTTTCGACCTGGTGATCGATCTGCGTCTGCAACATGGCTTTACGGCAAAGCCGCGTCGCCCGGATCTGTCTCACATCTCGCTTTATAGAATCGGCTCCTATCGCGGCCTGCCGGAAGAAGCGGCGTTTGCGGCGATGCAGGCGGCATCGACCGTCAGGGGACGATCCTTCCAGGTGGAGTTTGACCGGGCGGTCAGCTTCGGACGTGGCGACAATCGCCCTCTGGTTCTCTGGAACAGGGAAGGAAATGCGGAGCTGAAGGCACTCCATCGGGAGTTGGAAGCAGCTATGCAGCTCACCGGATTTGCCAATGACGATGAAGGAAAATTCGAGCCGCACATGACGCTGCTCTATCAGGGCCATCTCATTCCGGAGGTGACGCTCGAAAGGCCGGTCTCATGGACCGTCCGGGATTTCGTCCTCGTCAACAGCCTGCAGGGCAAGGCCAAGCACGAACATCTTTGCTACTGGCTGCTATCGGACTGAGCCATGCTGCTCTTTGCTGATTGCCGCGATTGCGTCATCGACGCTGAAGCTGCAACGGCTGTCGACACCCGCCATGCCGGCCGTGGTCATGAGATCGCGGACGCGGTCGTGGACGCGAGCGAACTGCAGGCGGATGCCGGCGACGCGCATGGCGCCGTCGAATTCCATCAACGCATCGAGCGCGGTGCTGTCGAGGTCGGAACTCTCCTCGAGGCTGAGGACGACAGCCCTGATCCCCGCCTCTCCCCGGGTACGGGAGAGAATCTCTCCGAAGATCGTATCGGCATTGCCGAAGAACAGCGGCTCGCCGGGGCGCCAGATGGCGACGCCGGGCATTTCCGATGCCTCCTGATGACGGCTGACGTCAACAAAATTGTGGCTGCTTCCCAGCCGCCCAAGCCGGGCGATATAGGGCGAGGCCAGACGATGCATCATCGCGGCCAGCGACAGTGCGATCGCCAGCAGCATGCCGTTGAGGACACCGAAAATCAGCACGCCGGCCGTGGCGCCGAGCGCGACGTAGAAATCGCGATGGAGCCGCCTCAGGCGCAGGATCGGGCTCGGGTCGAGCGCATGCGTCAGTGCCGCGATCACCACGGCGGCCAGCACCGGCTCCGGCAGCCGCGCCACCAGCGGCCCGGCGCAGGCAATCAGGATGGCAAGCCCGATGGCCGCGAAGACCGCCGTAGCGCGCGTCTTCGATCCCGCCGCCTCGCTGGCGAAACCGGCGGAAAAACCGGCGCCGACCGGCATGCCCTGGACGACGGCGCTGGCGATATTGGCAAAGCCGAGCGCCCCCAGTTCGCGATTGACCGCCAGCGTGTCGCCATAGCGCAGGGCCAAGGCCCGCATCGTCCCCCAGGATTCGGCAAAGAGGATAAGCACCAGCGGTACGGTGAACTGCGCCAGCCGCGAATAGGCCGCCCAGCCGGCATCGGGCAGCGCCGGCCATTGCGGCAGGACCTCGATCGTCCCGACAAGCTTGACGCCATGACCGGCCAGGTCAAAGGCGAAAGAGCTGAGAATGCCGGCCGCCAGCACGAGGAAGGCGCCGGGAATACCCGGCAGGCGCTTGAGCAGCAGCAGAGCGACAAGCGCCACGACACCAACCGCGACGCTCACCGGATTCCATTGCGGGATCGCCGCAAACAGCGCCGCGGCATAGCTGAAGATATTGGAGCCCTGCACGGAGGCGCCGACGAGAATCGGCAGCTGATGCAGGATGATGGTGATCGCCAGCCCGAGCGCGAAACCGCGCAGCACCGGGCGCGAGATGAAGCCGGTGATGCCGCCTAGGCGCAACGCTGCGGCGATGACGAAGAGAATGCCGGCAAGGGCCACGGCAACGGTCGCAAGGCCGGCCTTGACTGTGGCATCTCCCGGCACGATCGCCAGCGTGGCGGCCAGAATGGCGGCGGAGGACGATGTCGGCGAGACGATCGCGAAGCGGCTACGCCCAAAGATCGCGTAGACGAGGCAACCGGCGATACCGGCGAGAATCGCCCGATGCGGCGGCAGGCCGGCAATGCCGGCATAGGCGACGGCCTCCGGCAGCATCAGGCCGGCAACCGATATGCCCGCGATGATATCGGCTTTGTTGATTACGGGGGCTTTGTTGATTGCAGGCAAGCCACTCAACTTCGTCATCGATCACCGACCATGGAAACCGCCAATCCGACTATGTGTAGAGATTCGCTAATAAGCTGCAACAGGAAAACAAAAGGGCGCGAACCATCGTCCTATCCGGCTCCGTCCAAATCCCTTAGCGGGCAGCTTCTGCCAATCGTTTCGCTGACGAAATCCATCACCGCCCGGATGGCGGGCGAGCGGCGGAGATCGGGATAGGTCACCAGCCAGAGGTCGCGTGTCGGTGACGGGATGGCGGTCGACAACCGTGTGAGGGCCGCCTCGCCGTCACCCAGGAAAGCGGGAAGCGCCACGACGCCGAGACCGGCGCGCGCGGCCTCCAGCTGGCCGAAGATATCGCCGGCGCGGAAGACGATGGGTCGGCCGGCCAGCAAGCTGCGCAGCCAGGTCTGCTGCGTCAGATGCTCCAGCGCCGCGTCATAGCCGATGAAGACCCAGTCTTCCTCCGGCGTCTTCGCAATCTCAGGTATCGCGTAGAGCCCAAACCGCATGACACCGATGCGCCGCACCAGGAGATCGCTCTCCTCGGGGCGCGTCATACGCACGGCGATGTCGGCCTCGCCATGATCGAGCGCCGCCCGTCTCGTCACGCCGGCGATGGTCAGCGTGATGTCGGGATGCTCGGCACGGAAGCCGACTGCTTTCGGGGCAATCAGATGGGCCGCGATGGATGGCGGCGCGCTGATCTTGACGGCGGCGGAAAGCCCCGCGACGGCGCTCTTTGAATAACGCCTGATCGCCTCGACATTCTCCTCCATGCCGACCACCAGCTCGGCAATCGCCCGGCCATCGGCCGTCAGCGGCGAGGTGCGCGGCCGGCGGTCGATCAGGCGAAGGTCAAGCGTGCGCTCCAGTGCGGCGATGCGCCGGCCGACGGTGGCGTGGTCGACACCAAGCTCGCGCGCCGCCGCCGAAAGCGAGCCGGTCCGCGCCAGAGAGGCAAAATGAAGAAGGTCCTGCCAATCGATCATCTGTGCATTATTGCACAGATATGGTGAGCTCATACCGAATTTATTCAGACGCAGCTTTGTGATCAAAACTGCGTCTGAAAGGAGACTACCTCTATGCCCCTAGCCATTGCCATGAACAGCCCCGGCGGCCCCGAGACGATGCAGCTCGTTGATCTCCCCATCACCGAGCCAGGTCCCGGTCAGGCCCGCATCCGCCAAAGCATCTCCGGCGTCAATTTCGTCGATATCTATATTCGCTCTGGTCTTTACCCGCGACCGCCCGGCCAGACCATTCTCGGCTTCGAAGGCGCTGGTGTCGTCGATGCGATCAGCCCCGACGTCGAAGGCCTGAAGGTCGGCGATCGCGTCGCCTATGTCGGCCATCCGCTCGGAAGCTATGCCGAGATGCGTACCCTGCCCGCCTCCCGGCTGATAAAGCTGCCCGACGGCGTCAGCGAGCGACTTGCCGGCAGCTCGATGCTGCGCGGGCTGACCGCCCAGATGCTGCTGCACAAGGTCCATCCCGTGCAACCAGGCGAATGGATCCTGGTGCACGCGGCCGCTGGCGGCGTCGGGCAGATCGTCACCCGTTGGGCCAAGCTGCTCGGCGCGAACGTCATCGCCACCGTCGGCTCGGAAACCAAGGCGGAATTTGCCTATGAGGCCGGCGCCGACACCGTCCTCCTGCACACATCCGAGGACTGGGTGGAGGAAACCCGCCGCATCGCCGACCGCCGGGGCGTGCATTTCGCCATAGACGGCATCGGTGGCGCGATGCTGTCGCAGACGCTTGCAACCGTCCGCCCCTTCGGCATGGTCGCCAGCCTCGGCCAAGCCGCCGGCCCCATTCCGCCGATCCAGATCGAGGAGTTGACCGCCCCTCGGGCCATCGCGCTTTCCCGCCCGAGCGTGCTGGTCTATGCCAACGATCCCGATCTCTACCGGGAAGGCGCAGATATCCTCATGAAGGAGCTGCAGGCCGGCCTGATCAATCCGATCGGCGCGGAATACACGCTCAAGGATGCGGCCATCGCCCATGCCGATCTGGAGGCCGGGCGTACCACGGCAAGCGTGGTTTTGACGATGTAAACCGCGGGCAACACAATCGCCTGATCACGTCAATGGTTTTTGCTGCATAGCAGCACTTCCATTGACCGGACCCGCTTTTGCCTGATACCGATTGGAAGTGGCATCGCTGCCATTTTCATCCGGTATGAACCCCGACCCGTCATGGCAAACAGCATGGACACCGTCTGGCCGGTGCCCGCAGGCGATATCTCGTGAACACTGCCTCTCAGACCATTCAGTCCAACTCGGCGCTGACCCTTATCTCCATCGTCGCGCTGACCTTCTTTGGCTATCTGGCCATCGGCCTGCCGCTTGCGGTGCTGCCGACCCATGTCGATAGCGGCCTCGGCTTCGGCGTCGTCTGGGCCGGCATCGCCATCAGCACGCAATATGTGGCAACCATCGTCAGCCGCGCGCAGGTCGGCCGGTTGTGCGACCAGTACGGGCCGCGCCGTTCGGTCTTCCTCGGCTTTTTCGCCTATGGGCTTTGTGGCACACTGACGCTGGCATCGGCGCTTGTGACGGACATTCCGGCAGCCAGCCTGTCGCTGCTGCTTGCCGGACGCCTGGCGCTCGGTATCGGCGAAAGCCTGGTCAGCACGGCAGCGATCACCTGGGCGATCGGCCTGATGGGATCGCGCGAAACCGTACGCATCATCTCCTGGAACGGCATCGCCACCTATGGCGGCATCGCGCTCGCAGCCCCCTTCGGCGCCTGGCTCGAGGGACAATATGGCTTCGTCGCCATAGGTGCTGTGACGATCGGCCTGGCGATTGCCGGTGTGATGCTAGCACAGACGCGGCCGCCCGTGCCCGGCATCAAGGAAAAGGGCATCGGCACCGGCCAGGTGCTGAACCGCATCCTGCCTTACGGCGTGGCGCTGGCGCTGGCCTCCAGCGGCTTCGGCGTCGTCATGGCCTTCGTTGCCCTGTTTTTCCATAATCGCGGTTGGGACGGGGCTTCACTGGCCTTGAGTGCTTTTGGCCTCGCCTTCATGGGCATCCGCCTCGGATTGGCGCAAGCCGTCGCCCGCTTCGGCGGCCTGCCGCTGGCGCGCATTTCGCTGGTACTGGAGATCATCGGTCTGCTGACGATCTCCCTTGCTCCCACACCCACCGTCGCGATCATCGGCGCGGCCCTTGCCGGCGCCGGCTTTGCGCCGGTCTTCCCGGCACTCGGCAACGAGGCAATGGCGCGCATTCCACCGCAGAATCGCGGCGTGGCGCTCGGCCTCTACTCGATGTTCCTCGACGTGGCGCTCGGAGGCACCGGCCCGATCGCCGGCGTGCTTGCCGATCATTTTGGCTATACGGCACCCTTCCTCCTCGGTGGCGGCGCCGTCCTGCTCAGCCTTGCGATCTGCTTCTGCCTGCGCAAGACCAGCAACGCCTAGAGCCAAAGGCTTCGGGATAATCGTTGCGCGAAGCGACCACGGCTTGGTATGGACCTGCGACAATCACAGCTGGGAGACAGGCGCATGAACATCACCGAAATCGTTCTCGAGGGCGATACCACGGGGATAGCATGGCGACTGCCGGTGCTGCATTTCAAAGGCAGCAAGCCGGATGCTCCGAAGATCTATATCCAGGCCGCGCTCCACGCCGGCGAGCTGCCGGGCACGGCGCTTGCCCATTTTCTTTGCGAGCGGCTGCGACAGGCCGAAGCGGATGGCGCGCTTCTGAGCGATATCACCGTCGTGCCGCACGCCAACCCGATCGGTGCGGCGCAATCGCATTTCGGCGAGATGCAGGGCCGTTTCGATCTCGGCTCGCGCACCAATTTCAACCGCGACTTCCCGCTGATCTCGCTGCGCGACCGGCATTTGCTGATCGCAAATCTGGAGCGCTATTCCGCCGTCGACCGGTTGAAGCGGCAGCTAATTCATATGGCACTCGGGGCCGATCTGGTGATCGATCTGCATTGCGACGACGAGTCCCTGCAATATGCCTATATCGACGATGCCTTCTGGCCGGAGGCTGCCGATCTGGCGGCAGCGCTGGACATGGATGCCGTGCTCCTATCGGACGGCGAAAGCTCGGCCTTCGAGGAAGCCGTCAGCTTTGCCTGGAAATACGAGGTGCCCGGCGAGAAGAAGGCGCAGCTCCCAGGCAAGCTGTCGGTCACCGTCGAACTGCGCGGCACGCGCGATGTCTATCCGGAGATGGCTCGGAAGGATGCCGAAGGGCTCTGGCGCTTCCTGGCCGCGCGTGGCGTGGTCAGCGACGACAGCGTTACCCTATCCGCTTTCACCGGACCGGCGGTACCGCTCGACAATGTCGAGATGATCCGCGCGCCGCAGGCCGGCACGGTGCTCTTCCATCGCAATATTGGCGAGCGTGTCGCGGAGGGCGATCTACTGGCGACGATCATCACCGCCCCCGGCATGCCG
>DASVPC010000097.1:0-11711 GCA_036383055.1 Rhizobium sp.
GTGCAGACAGGCGAAGGCATCGACTGGGCCATGACGGAAGCCTTGGCGTTCGGCGCACTTGTGACCGAAGGCCACAAGATCCGTCTCTCCGGCCAGGATTGCGAACGCGGCACGTTCTCGCAGCGTCATTCGGTTCTCTACGATCAGGAACCCGAAGAGCGCTACATTCCGCTCGCCAACCTGTCGCCGACCCAGGCCCGCTACGAAGACATCAACTCGATGCTGTCGGAAGAAGCGGTTCTCGGTTTCGAATACGGCTATTCGCTGGCTCGTCCGAACGCGCTGACGCTCTGGGAAGCCCAGTTTGGTGACTTCGCCAACGGCGCACAGGTCGTCTTTGACCAGTTCATCTCGTCGGGCGAACGCAAGTGGCTGCGCATGTCCGGCCTCGTCTGCCTGCTGCCGCACGGCTATGAGGGCCAGGGTCCGGAGCACTCCTCGGCCCGCCTTGAGCGTTTTCTGCAGCTCTGCGCGGAAGACAACATGCAGGTCGCCAACGTTACGACGCCGGCTAACTACTTCCACATTCTGCGCCGTCAGTTGAAGCGCGACTTCCGCAAGCCGCTGATCCTGATGACGCCGAAGTCGCTGCTGCGCCACAAGCGCGCCGTGTCGAGCCTGGCGGAGATGGCGGGGGAATCCTCTTTCCATCGCCTGCTCTGGGACGATGCGGAAGTGATCAAGGACGGTCCGATCAAGCTGCAGAAAGACAACAAGATCCGTCGCGTCGTCATCTGCTCGGGCAAGGTCTATTACGACCTGCTGGAAGAGCGCGAAAAGCGCGGCATCGACGATATCTACCTGCTGCGCATCGAACAGCTCTATCCGTTCCCGGCCAAGGCGCTGATCAACGAGCTCAGCCGCTTCCGCAATGCGGAGATGGTCTGGTGCCAGGAAGAGCCGAAGAACATGGGCGCATGGTCCTTCATCGATCCTTATCTGGAATGGGTGCTTGCCCATATCGATGCCAAGTACCAGCGGGTTCGCTACACCGGCCGTCCGGCCGCCGCCTCTCCGGCGACGGGCCTGATGTCCAAGCACCTGTCGCAGCTGGCGGCGTTCCTGGAGGATGCGCTCGGCGGTTAAGCTAAGGGGTTGCGCGATGGCCTATTTTCATTTGAAACTCGTGCCATCGCGCTCCGGCTTTCCGCATGACGCCACAGGGGAGGAGATGGCCGCCATGCAGCAACACGCCGCCTATCGGCATCGGCATGCGAATGCCAGCCGGGCCTTCGAGGCCGATGGCGCCTTCGACATCGCAAATGCCGATACTCTCGATCATTCCCCGGCCATCTGTTGCCGGAAATTCTATCTAACTCATAAGACGAAAAATCAGGATCTGAACAATGGCCACTGAAATCCGCGTTCCTACCCTCGGCGAGTCCGTCAGCGAAGCGACCGTCGGCACCTGGTTCAAGAAGGTCGGCGATGTCATCAAGGTCGATGAGCCGATCGTCGAGCTGGAAACCGACAAGGTGACGATCGAAGTTCCCTCGCCGATTGCCGGCACGCTGTCGGAAATCGTTGCCCAGGCCGGTGAGACCGTCGGTCTCGGCGCGCTGCTCGGCCAGATCTCGGCTGGCAACGGCGCTGCCGCTGCTCCGGCCGCCGCCGCGCCTGCCGCAGCTCCGGCTGCTGCTGCCCCGGTTGCCGCACCCGCTGTTTCCGCTCCGGCTTCGGCCATGCCGCCGGCACCGGCCGCCGCCAAGCTGCTTGCCGAGAGCAATGTCTCCGCCGATCAGGTCGATGGCAGCGGCAAGCGCGGTCAGGTTCTGAAGGGCGATGTCATCGCTGCTGTCGCCAAGGCCGCTTCGGCGCCTGCCGCAGTTCCGGCCGCTCCGGTTGCCGCACGCGCGCCGACGACGGTTGAAGACGCCGGTCGCGAAGAGCGCGTCAAGATGACCCGCCTGCGCCAGACGATCGCACGCCGTCTCAAGGATGCGCAGAACACCGCCGCCATGCTCACCACCTATAACGAGGTGGACATGAAGGCCGTCATGGACCTGCGCAACAAGTACAAGGACGTCTTCGAGAAGAAGCATGGCGTGAAGCTGGGCTTCATGGGCTTCTTCACCAAGGCCGTGACGCATGCGCTGAAGGAACTCCCGGCCGTCAACGCCGAGATCGACGGCACCGACATCGTCTACAAGAACTACTGCCACATCGGCATGGCCGTCGGCACCGACAAGGGTCTCGTCGTTCCGGTCATTCGCGATGCCGACCAGATGTCGATCGCCGAAGTCGAGAAGGAGCTTGGCCGTTTGGCGAAGGCTGCCCGCGACGGCACGCTGTCGATGGCCGACATGCAGGGCGGTACCTTCACCATCACCAATGGCGGTGTCTACGGTTCGCTGATGTCTTCGCCGATCCTGAATGCGCCGCAGTCGGGCATTCTCGGCATGCACAAGATCCAGGAACGTCCGGTCGCCATCGGCGGTCAGGTCGTCATCCGTCCGATGATGTATCTGGCGCTCTCCTATGATCACCGCATGGTCGACGGCAAGGAAGCCGTGACCTTCCTCGTGCGCGTCAAGGAAAGCTTGGAAGATCCGGAACGTCTCGTTCTCGATCTCTAAGGGAGCGCTGGCTCATGTGGACATGGCCCATGCGGACGATGCGCGGACTTTTGTGTGCCGTCGCCGCATGGTTGCCATCGCCCGCCGTTGCGGATGACCTCGACGCGGCAAAGCTCAGCAGCAATCTCGATCTGGCGTCGCTCAACGACGCCGATCTCGCTTCGAGGTCGATCATCCTGTTGCATATGGGCGATGTCGAACTGACCTCGGGCCGTATCGTCGCCAGCGATCCGCTGGTCGGGCCGGATCGCCCGGCCTTTGTTAGAACTGTCCCACCCGGCAACTATCCCGTGACACTCTATCAAGCTTTCGGCCGCATTGCCGCGGCCAGCCTGCGCTTTGCCGAGGGCAAGCCGGTGCGCTGGGAGCTGGCGGTGATCCCGGGCCAGGATATCAAGTCGCTGAAGGGCGACGAGTTCTTCGGCTATCCGGTCGATGCCGGTCTTGGCTGCTACATGGACGCCGATACCTATGCCCTGATCCAGGAGCGGGAGCAGCAGGTTCGTACGCAAAAATCCTCTTCCGACCTCAATTATTACGACGATGTCCTGGCGTCGGAGATCGAGGCGAATGACGACAAATATGTCATGCACCGGCCGGTCGCCGGCAAGCGCGGCAATGTCGCGATTTTCTGGAGCGGCTGGGGCGATGGTTTCTATCCGGTCTTCTGGGGCCTCGATGCCGATGGCCGCCCGCTTGTGCTGTTCACGGATTTCGGGGTGACCGAAAATGCCGACGGCCGGCGCGAACCGGGGGGCGGGTGATGGCGAGATTGGCCCCTCTGTGCTGGGCGACGATGGCGCTCGTGGCGATCCCTGCACTGGCGCACGCCGATGAATGCGCGCAGGAAAAGGCTGTCTATGGCGACATGGACGATGCCTATGAGCTGCGTTTCGAGCCGGCAGGCCCGGCGGCTGCCGTCAGCAACAAATTCAAGTTCGCGGTCCGCAATACGTCGATCGTGGCGGAAGGCGTGATTATGCGCTCGGACGATGGACCGCACGCCAATGGCACGATCATGTTCAATTGCCCGGATGGTGACGTAACGGGCGCCGATCTGCGCGCCTGCACCGTCTGGCAGGGCATGGTCTATGCCTCGGACATGAAGGGCGATATCAGTCCGCTACCGACAGAGGGAGCAGGGGCTGCGGCGCGGCTGTTCCTGCCGGCGCTCGGACCTTCGATCCGGCAATCCATCATCTGGGGTAAGGGCAAGGCGACCGTCGCTCCCTGGGATGTCCTGACCTTGAAAGGATGCGGCCAATGACCGGCAAATCTCCCGTTCTTCTGGTGACCGGCGGCAGCCGTGGTATCGGTGCCGCGGTCTCGCTCGCAGCTGCCCGGCAGGGCTGGGCCGTGGCCGTCAACTATGCCTCCAACAAGGCGGCCGCTGAAGCCGTGGTTGCAACGATCCGCGATGCTGGCGGCGAGGCGATCGCGGTCGCCGGCGATGTCGGCGTTGCCAGCGATATCCAGGCGATCTTTTTCGCCGTCGACCAGCATTTTGGCCGGCTGGACGGCCTCGTCAACAATGCCGGAATTGTCGATGTGCCGCAGCGTGTGGACGAAATGACGCCGGAGCGGCTCGAGCGCATGTTCCGCATCAACGTCACCGGTTCGATCCTCTGCGCCGGGCAGGCCGTGCGCCGCATGTCGACCCGTCATGGCGGCAAGGGCGGAGCGATCGTCAATATCTCGTCGATGGCGGCGATCCTTGGCTCGGCCGGCCAATATGTCGATTACGCCGCTTCCAAGGGGGCGATCGACACCTTTACCATCGGTCTGGCGCGCGAGGTCGTAACCGAAGGCATCCGCGTCAATGCGGTGCGTCCGGGGATCATCGACACCGATATCCACGCCTCCGGCGGGTTGCCGGATCGCGTGCGTGACTTGAGCCCGACCATTCCGATGCAGCGGGCCGGCACGGCAGATGAAGTTGCCGATGCGGTTCTCTACCTATTGGGCTCTCAAGCATCCTATATAACGGGCTCAATCCTCAATGTGAGCGGCGGCCGTTAAGCGGAGAAGGCGGACATTATGCAGTATGTTTGGGAATTCCTCGGCCTGATGGCGGTATTTTCGATCTTCATCGTCGTGCCGGGCGCCGACTTTGCGGTGATCCTGCGTCAGAGCATCGTGCATGGCCGCCGCGCGGCGATGATGACTGGCCTCGGCATGGGTTTCTCGCTGCTCTTCCACATCAGCTACACCATCCTCGGCCTTGGCCTGATCGTCTCGCAATCGCTGATGCTGTTCAGCGCAATCAAATGGGCCGGCGTCCTTTATCTCGTTTATCTCGGCATCAAGTCTTTCCGCGAGCCCGGTTTCAAGATCAAGGAAATCGAGATCACCGACGAGGACCGCAAGCCGGTTTCCGTCTGGCGTTGCCTGGCGACGGGATTCATCACCAATGCGCTTAATCCGAAGCCGGTGCTCTTCTTCCTGTCGCTGTTTTCGACGCTGGTGCATCACGACACGCCGGCGCTGATCCAGTTCAGCTATGGCATCGGCATGGCGACGGCGCTGGTCGCCTGGTTTGCCGGCGTCTCCATCTTCTTCACCGTCAAGCCGATCCGCGATCGCTTCATCGCCAGCGGCAAATGGTTCAACCGCATCACCGGGGCCGCACTTGTCGGCTTCGGCATCCGCCTCGCCATGGCGCGGGCGGCCGACTAACTGGAGCATGATCCCGAAAAGTGCGCAGCGGTTTTCGGATAAGATCATGCTTAATCAAATAATTAGAGCGTCATGACGCTCTAGAGATACAAAACAAGGAAATTAAGCCATGTCTTACGATGTGATCATTATCGGAACCGGCCCTGGCGGCTATGTCTGCGCCGTCAAGGCCGCACAGCTCGGCCTCAAGGTCGCCGTCATCGAAAAGCGCGCCACCTATGGCGGCACCTGCCTCAATGTCGGCTGCATCCCGTCCAAGGCGCTGCTGCACGCTTCCGAAGTATTCCATCATGCCGGTCATGGCATGGATGCGCTCGGCGTCGAAGTCGCCGCGCCGACGTTGAACCTTCCGAAGATGATGGCGCATAAGGATGCGACCGTGAAGTCGAACGTCGATGGCGTTGCCTTCCTCTTCAAGAAGAACAAGATCGATACCTTCCAGGGCACCGGCAAGATCGTTTCCGCCGGCAAGGTCTCCGTCACGGCCGAGGACGGCAAGGTGACCGAGATCGAGGGCAAGAACATCGTCATCGCCACCGGCTCCGACGTTGCCGGAATTCCGGGCGTGCCGCTCGAAATCGATGAGAAGGTCATCATCTCGTCCACCGGCGGCATCGCGCTCGACAAGGTTCCGGAAAACCTTGTTGTCGTTGGCGGCGGTGTTATTGGCCTCGAGCTCGGCTCGGTCTGGTCGCGCCTCGGCTCCAAGGTCACCGTCGTCGAATATCTCGACAACATCCTCGGCGGCATGGACGGCGAAGTCTCCAAGCAGTTCCAGCGCATGCTCGCCAAGCAGGGTATCATCTTCCACCTCGGCGCCAAGGTTGTCGCCGTTGAGAAGTCCGGCAAGGGCGCCAAGGTCACCTTCGAGCCGGTCAAGGGCGGTGACAAGGTCGTGCTTGATGCCGACGTCGTGCTGGTCTCCACCGGCCGCAAGCCTTACACGGCCGGCCTTGGCCTCGAAGAAGCCGGCGTTGTGCTCGACAATCGTGGCCGCGTCGAAATCGATGGTCACTTCAAGACCAATGTTGCCGGCATCTATGCTATCGGCGACGTGGTGAAAGGCCCGATGCTGGCGCACAAGGCGGAAGACGAGGGCGTGGCGCTCGCCGAAATCCTCGCCGGCCAGGCGGGCCATGTGAACTATGACGTCATTCCGAGCGTCGTCTACACGCAGCCGGAAGTCGCCTCCGTCGGCAAGACCGAGGAAGAGCTGAAGGCTGCGGGCATCGCCTACAAGGTCGGCAAGTTCCCATTCTCCGCCAACGGCCGCGCCCGCGCCATGCTGGCGACGGACGGCTTCGTCAAGATCCTGGCGGACAAGGAAACCGACCGCGTTCTCGGCGGCCATATCGTTGGTTTCGGTGCTGGCGAGATGATCCACGAGATTACCGTGCTGATGGAATTCGGTGGCTCGTCGGAAGATCTCGGCCGCACCTGCCACGCGCATCCCACAATGTCGGAAGCCGTGAAGGAAGCCGCACTCGCGACCTTCTTCAAGCCGATCCATATGTAAAAGCTGGCCCTCTTTCTCGGTTGAGAGCTGGGATTGCAATGCACTTGCGATGATGCGATGAACGGGGAACTCTCGTGCACCGCATCATCGAAGCTCCCCTCACAATCGAAGCAAGCATGTCACGCCAAGCTCCAGTCGCTGCCGCATTCCTGCAATTTTTCATGGTCATGGCGCTCACGGTCCTTGTGACCGGAGCGCTCCCGGCTCGCGCTGAAGTGCCGGCAGGGCGCTGGCCGCACGCCGCCAGCGACCTGCCGGCCGAATCCGGTGTTCGCTTCGGCACGCTGCCCAACGGCATGCGCTTCGCCATCATGCATAATGCAACGCCAGCGGGACAGGTGGCGATCCGGTTTCGCATCGCGACCGGCTCGCTTCAGGAAAATGACGATCAGCAGGGGCTGGCGCATTTTCTCGAGCATATGGCCTTCAAGGGCTCGACCCATGTGCCCGAAGGCGAGATGATTCGCACGCTTCAGCGTCTTGGTCTGGCCTTCGGTCCGGATACCAATGCCTCCACCGGCTATAACGAGACTGTCTACGCGCTCGATCTCCCGGAAGCCAAGGCCGATACGGTTTCCACCGGCCTGATGCTGATGCGCGAAACGGTGAGCGAACTGACGCTCGATGCCGGTGCCTTCGACCGCGAGCGCGGTGTTATCCTCTCGGAGGAGAAGCTGCGCGACACGCCGCAATATCGCGGCGGCATCGGCTTCATGAATCTGTTGCTGCCGGGCCAGCGCGTGCTCCTGCGGCCGCCGATCGGCAAGACCGATATCATCCGCAATGCACCCGTCGATCTGGTTCGGGACTACTACCGCGCCAATTACCGCCCGGATCGCGCCACTCTGATCGTGGTCGGCGATATCGATGCGGCGGCGATCGAAGCCGATATTCGCAATCGTTTCGGCAATTGGACGGCGGCTATGCCGGCGCCAGCCGAGCCCGATCTCGGTGTCCTTGAAAAGCAAGGGGAGCGAGTGGGAACCGTCGTCGTGCCGGGTGGGGCGACCCGCGTGCAGATCGCCTGGACCCATCCCTATGATGCTTCTCCGGATAGTATTGCCAAACGCCGCGCGGATTTGGTCGAGAACATCGGTCTTGCCGTGCTCAACCGGCGTTTGTCCGCTCTGGCGCAGCAGCCCAATCCGCCCTTTGTCAGCGCACAGGCGGGATCGCAGGATCTCTACAAATCCGCGCACGTCGCGATGATTGCCGCCGATTCCGATCCAGACAAATGGCAGGCGGCACTTGTGGCCATCGATCAGGAGCAGCGCCGTATTGCCCAGTTCGGCGCCGAGCAGAGCGAAATCGATCGCGAAATCACCGAATATCGTTCGATGCTGCAGGCAGCGGCGGGCGGCGCGGCGACGCGCGCAAGCCCCGACATCGCCACGACACTGGCCTGGAGCGCAGGCGAGAATCTGGTTTTCACCGCGCCGGCGGACGACCTCTCGCTATTCGACGCCGCGATGAAGGGCCTGACCACGGATGAGGTCAACCGAACGATCCAGCGTGTTTTTGCCGGCAATGGTCCGCTGCTCGTGCTGCAAGTCCCGCAAATGCCTGATGGCGGTATCGCGACCGTCGAAAAGGCCTATGCCGACTCACGTACCGTGCCGGTTGCCGCGCCGGAACAGACGGCGTCGGTCGTCTGGCCCTACAGCGATTTCGGACTGCCGGGGGCTGTCGTCGAGCAACATGCGGTCGATGATCTCGGCATCACGATGGTGCGCTTTGCCAATGGTGTCAGGCTGACCGTCAAGCCGACCACGTTTCGCATAAATGAAGTGCTGGTCCGTGCCAATATCGGCCACGGTCGGCTTGATCTGCCACATGATCGTCAGCTGCCGATCTGGGCGGCACCGGCCATGTCGCTTTCAGGTTTGAAGGCGATCAACTACGACGACATGCAGAAAGCCCTGGCCGGCAATGTCATCGGCAACGATTTTTCCATCCAGGACGGTGCCTTCCGATTCGAAGGGGCTACACGGCCGGACGATCTGGCGATGCAATTGCAGCTCCTGACAGCCTATGCCTCAGACCCGGCCTATCGCCCCGACGTTTTCAAGCGGGTCCAGCAGGCCTATCTGAACAGTCTCCCTCAACTTCAGGCGACACCCGGCGGGATTGTCAGTCGTGATCTCCCCGGCCTTTTGCATTCGGGCGATCCACGCTGGGCTTTCCCCGATCGGGCGCAATTGCTTGATGCCAAGCCGGAGGATTTCGAGGGGCTGTTGCGGCCGCTCCTGTCCAATGGGCAGATCGAAATCATCGTCGTCGGCGATATCAAGGTGGAGGACGCGATCCGCATGACCGCGCAGACCTTCGGCGCCCTGCCAAGCCGTCCTGATGTGCAGCAACAGGCCAGCGGCCTCGATGTGCGTTTTCCGGCACCGACGCCTCAGCCGGTCGAGCGCTTCCAGGAGGGGCGAAGCGACAACGCCGCTGCGGTGGTCGCCGCGCCGATCGGTGATTTCCTGTCGGATTTGCCGCGTGCCACCGCCGCCAATGTTGCTGGCGCGATCTTCCAGAATCGTCTGGTTGACCAGTTCCGCGTCGCGGAGGGTGCTACCTATAGCCCGCAGGGCGATGTCGATTTGTCCCGATCGATCCCGGGCTACGGCTTTACCTATGTCTATGTCGAGACAACGCCGGCCAAAGTGGACCATTTCTTCGATCTCGTGGACAAGATCGCCGCCGATCTGCGGGACAGCGACGTCTCGGCGGACGAGCTGACGCGGGCAAAGGCTCCGATGATCGAGGAGATAAAGCGTTCGCAACAGACCAACGGCTACTGGCTGGAGGGCCTGCACGGCGCCCAGACAGACCCTCGGCGCCTCGAGCGGATCCGCAGCAGCGTCAATGGCTATCAGTCGATAACGGCGCAGGATATCCGCGCCATCGCGACCACATATTTGAAGCCGGAGAGGTTCTGGCGGATGAAGATATTGCCAACCGATGGATCCGCGGTGCGGTAGTCCCTTTCCGGTTAGCCTGGCGAATTGCCGCAGTCCCTGTTTGTATGCTTCGTCTTCTGTCGATCGTGCTAGGTTATGGCAACTGAGACCGCGGGTGAAAAAATGCCGACAAAGCCCATAATGGTTAAACCACACATGCCGCACCCGGCATTGCCGGGGGCTGATTGGGCGGATTGCTTCGAGCTGCAAGTTCCGACATCGGATTTTACGGCGATCGCTGCTGCGCGCATGATACTCGACCATTTTCCGCTCTGGGTGCGGTCATTGCTATGGCTGCGCAATGCAGTGACCGGCGTTTTCGGCCTGAGATCCTCCGAATATCGTCCACAGGATGGGTCGGAGATGGTCGGCTTTTTCCCGGTCGTCAGCAAATCGGACAACCAGGTCGTTCTCGGATTCGATGATAGGCATCTTAATTTTCGCATCGTGATCGATGTGCGGGCAGATGGGGAGGGACGCCGGGTCGTCGATACAACGACGCTGGTGAAGCGGAACATCTTGTTTGGC
Source organism: Rhizobium sp. (assembly GCA_036383055.1). Lineage (GTDB taxonomy): Bacteria > Pseudomonadota > Alphaproteobacteria > Rhizobiales > Rhizobiaceae > Rhizobium. The sequence continues at coordinate 10,254 of DASVPC010000097.1, forward strand.
AAGATCTATCTCGCCGTGATCGCGCCGTTCCACCGGCTGATTGTCGAGACTATGATGGCCGACTTCGGCAAACGAATGGGCGCGGTCAGTCGACCGTAGTCACCGTAAAGCCCTGCTTGCGCAGCAGCGCCACCAATCCCTCGTCGCCGGCCAGGTGCAGCGCACCGACAGCCATGAAGACGTTGCCCTTGGCGAGGATCGGGGCTGCGCGTTCGCCCATCACCTTGTTGCGGTCGAGCACGATGCGCTGCTCGAAGGTGCCGGCGTCGTCGTCGGACAGGTTCTGGTCCGGGTCAATGTTCTTCAGCATCGGCATGATCGCGCCGATATTGCCGGCGAGGTAGAGGTCGGTCATGGTTTCGTTGATGTCGTTGATCCTGTCGCCGAGTTCCAGCGTCTGGAGCAGCGATTTCAGATGCAGCTCGATTGGCAGATCGCTCATCGCCTTGGCCTGTTCGGCGAGCGTCTCCAGGCCCTTGACCTGCTTGCCGCTGGCGGCGGCATCGGCGGCGAGCTTCTGATCGAGGAATTTGATACCGGACGTCTTGCGGCGGACTTCGCAGCCGGTCATCTGGAAGGAGCTTGAAATCAGCCAGGGCTGCATGTGGGAGACGGCGGCAAGCGGCACGCCGCGCTGTTTCAGGGCCGCTTCCAGCCGCGCATTGTCTTCAGGCGAGAGATGCTGGCCGATGGTCCCGCCGTTCGGCAGCATGGTCAGCGATGGATTGATGAAGAGGGCTGCCGCCGCTTTCTTGTCGTCGAGGATCTCATCGGATTCGACGATGATGGTATCGGCTGCGGCGCTGGCCTCGGCCGCACCCTTCGGCATGGTCGTGACGCGCGTGTCGCTGACATGCATGGTGCCGAGCAGCCAGGAGGGTTTCAGGCCGGGCTTCTCGATTTTCCAGAAGATGCCCTTGCCGTTCGCCACCTTGTCGCCGTCGGCAAGGATCGAGGCATATTTCACAGGATCGGTCTTTTGCAGGTCAGTCATCAGGTTCTTGCCGCCGCAGCTGTCCGACGCGGTTTCGTCGGCATGCGCCGGCATCGACGACAACACAGCAATGATCAGCGCGATCACCAGCATCACCGGAAAGGCCGTCGCCAGCCAGAAGAGAATATCACCGGGCTTCGGTGCCGTCAGCCGCGCCGTCTTGATCCCGAGAGCAGATATCATCCCAACCTTCCGAAAGCCGAATATACGATCCCCGAACGCTGCGAAGCAGCATCCCGACGAGATCACGCCGAAACCGGTCTCTGCTCTACCCGCCCGAAGCGCATATTCCCTTAACGCGAGGGGTTAATGCTTCGTTACGGGCGCGGATGAGCCCGGTCGTAGACTTCCAGCAGGCGCGACTGATCGACGCCGGTATAGACCTGGGTTGTCGAGAGGCTGGCATGGCCGAGCAGCTCCTGGATCGTGCGCAGATCGCCACCACCTGCAAGCAGATGCGTGGC
>DASVPC010000098.1:0-2958 GCA_036383055.1 Rhizobium sp.
GTCAGCTTCGACGTCGACTTCATCGATCCGGACATTGCGCCGGGTGTCGGAACGACGGTGCCGGGCGGTGCGACCTATCGCGAAGCCCACCTGATCATGGAAATGCTGTCCGACAGCGGCCTCGTCTCGTCGCTCGATCTGGTCGAGCTCAATCCTTTCCTCGACGATCGCGGCAAGAGCGCTCGCGTCCTGGTCGAGATGGCGGCAAGTCTGTTCGGCCGGCGCATCTTCGACCGCCCGACAAGGGCGGCATAGTTCTCGGAGGATTTACCATGAGCGCACCAGCCGATCTGATTGCCACCGAGCAGCGTCTCGGCGCCCATAATTACAAGCCGCTCGACGTCGTGCTCACCCGCGGCGAAGGCGTCCATGTGTGGGATACCGACGGCAAGCGCTATCTCGACTGCCTCTCGGCCTATTCGGCGGTTAACCAGGGTCATTGCCACCCGAAGATCCGTGAGGCGATGATCGAGCAGGCCGGCAAGCTGACGCTCACCTCGCGCGCCTTCCGCAACGATCAACTCGCCTATCTCTACGAGGAACTGGCGGCGCTCACCGGCTCCCACAAGATCCTGCCGATGAACTCCGGCGCCGAGGCCGTCGAGACCGCGATCAAGGCGGTGCGCAAATGGGGCTATGAGGTCAAGGGCGTGCCGGAAAACCAGGCGGAGATCATCGTCTTCGCCGACAATTTCCATGGCCGGACGCTGAGCATCATCAGCTTCTCGACCGATCCGGATGCCCGCACCGGCTTCGGTCCCTATACGCCAGGCTTCCGCGTTGTGCCCTTCGGCGATGCCGACACCTTTGCCGCCGCGATCAACAAGAACACCGTTGCGGCCCTGATCGAGCCGATCCAGGGCGAGGCCGGCGTCATCATCCCGCCTGCCGGTTATTTCACCCGTTTGCGCGAACTTTGCACTGCCAACAACATCACGCTCATCCTGGACGAGATCCAGACCGGCCTCGGCCGCACCGGCAAGCTGCTGGCCGAGGAACATGAGGGCATCGAGGCGGACGTAACGCTGATCGGTAAGGCCCTGTCGGGTGGCTTCTATCCGGTCTCGGCCGTCCTCTCCAACTCCGAGGTGCTCGGCGTCTTGCAGCCCGGACAGCATGGCTCCACCTTTGGCGGCAATCCGCTTGCCTGCGCCGTCGCCCGCGCGGCTCTGCGCGTGCTCACCGAGGAAGGCATGATCGCGAACACCGCCATCATGGGGGATTATTTCCTCGACGGTCTGCGCTCGATCCGCTCCAACATCGTCAAGGACGTGCGTGGGCGCGGCCTGATGATGGCGGTGGAATTGGTGCCGGAGGCCGGAGGCGCGCGGCAATATTGCTATCAGCTCAAGGATCTGGGCCTGCTCGCCAAGGACACCCACGACCATACGATCCGCCTCGCTCCGCCGCTGGTCATCACCCGGGATCAGGTCGACTGGGCGCTGGAACAGGTCGACAAGGTCCTGGCGCGCTGAGCTCAACCTTTAGAAGAAACTAAACTACGCCGGAACCGAAATCTCTTCCATAGGTTTAGGTTTGAGCAACATTCTTGCGTTATCGTCCCGCATAGAGCGCCGGATTTGGCGCCATGCGTCAACGGGAAGAATGTTCATGGCCACGATCAATTCCACCAGCTTCAGCGGCGATACGCTGGAGATCATTGCCTTCCGGCTTCACGATCAGGAATTTTGCGTCAAGACCACCACGATCCGCGAAATTCGCGGCTGGGCGCCGTCGACGCCGATCCCGCATGCGCCGGCCGATGTCATCGGCGTCATGAACCTGCGCGGCTCAGTCATCCCAATCATCGATCTCGCCTACAAGCTGGGCATGGAGAGCACGGTCGCCAATGAACGCAGCGCCATCGTCGTGGCGGAAGTCCACAACATGGTCATCGGCATGCTGGTCGATCGCGTCTCCGACATCCTGACGATCGCCGCCGACCAGGTTCAGCCCGTCCCCGAAGTCACCGCTTCCTTCGACCGCGCCTATTGCGAAGGCATCATCGCCACCGAAAACGGCATGATCTGCTTCCTGAACCTTGCCAAGATGTTCAAGGAAAGCGAAGCCGAAGAACTCGCCGCCTGAGCGCCTGCTTTTCATTTCAGTCCCCACGAAAAAGCCGCCCCGATCGTCCGGGGCGGCTTTTTTCATGCAAGTCGCGTGCCGGTTTCAGCCGAACAGCGCAAAGGTGCTTCTGATCGTCACCCAGACGCCCCAGAGCAGCGGGATGCCGACGATCGCCCAGGCGATCAGCGCCTTGCCGTCGAAGCCGCCCGTGCCGATGCCGAAGGAGCCCGTCGGGCCGGCATTGGCGGCGGCGGTCTTTGCCTGCAACGCGGCCACTTCCTCATCCGACATGAACCACTTGTCCGCAAGCGGCCTCACCAGCGAGTTGGCGATCAGGCCGAGCGCCAGCATGCCGGCGAGGATATACATGGTGAAGGTATAGAGCTGCGCGCCTTCGACGCCGGCAGCCTTCTGCGCCTCGCGAATGTAATTGACCACCACCGGGCCGACGATCCCGGCCGTCGCCCAGGCCGTCAGCAGCCGGCCATGGATGGCGCCGACAAACTGCGTGCCGAAGATATCGGCGAGATAGGCCGGGATGGTGGCAAAGCCGCCGCCATACATCGACAGAATGATGCAGAGGGCTCCGACGAACAGCACCTTGCTGTGAATGCCGGCCGCCCAGGGGGCGAGCAGGTAAAGCGCGATGCCGATCACGAAGAAGCAATAGTAAGTGTTCTTGCGGCCGATCTTGTCGGAGAGCGATGCCCAGAAGAAGCGACCGCCGATATTGAAGAGCGACAGCAGACCGGCAAAACCTGCGGCAATCGCGGCGATGGCCGCCACTTGTTCCTTGCTGAGATCGCCGAATTTCACGTCCGGCAGACCGATCAGCGCGCCGCCGAAGATTTCCTGCAGCATCGGCGAGGCCATGCCGATGACGCCGAT
>DASVPC010000099.1:0-25795 GCA_036383055.1 Rhizobium sp.
GAACGCTTTGTCTGCGGAGGCCAACCAGACCGGCAAGTCCGGCCCGGTGGCGACACGCCCAGCAGATCAGGACGCCGGTTTTCCGGCCAAGAAGCGCAAGCGCAGACGCCGTTCTCGTGGCGGGGCGCAGGATGGCGCGCAGCATTCCTCCCAGACACAGCAGCCACAGGCCTCCGCCGCGCCAGACCATCGCGCCGCGGGTGAGCATGGCCATGCATCGTCGAACAAGAGCGGCAAGAACAGGCGCAAGCATCGCAGCAAGCGCGGCCTGCAGGGCAGGCCGCTGGCGCATGAGAAGACGGCGCAGCTCGTTGCTCCCGCTGCCGTCATTGCAGCAGAGCGCGCTCCTGCCCACAACGATCATCGTCTTCAGCCGCAGCAGCGCCGCGAGGGCTCAGCGTCGCATCAGCAAGCCGATGCCGATTCTCGCCCCATGGATCTCTATGCGGCGCTCGATCTCGGCACCAACAATTGCCGCCTGTTGATCGCGCAGCCGACGCGTCCGGGCCAGTTCCGCGTCGTCGATGCCTTTTCCCGCATCGTTCGTCTCGGCGAGGGGCTCGGTGCCAGCGGTCGGCTGTCGGGTGACGCCATGGACAGGGCCGTCGAGGCTCTGCGCATCTGCGCCGCCAAGCTGAAGACCCGCGAGATCCGCCGCATGCGGCTGATCGCGACTGAAGCCTGCCGCGCAGCGGAAAATGGCGAGGTCTTCCTCGCCCGTGTCATCGAAGAAACCGGCCTGCAGCTTGAAATCATCGATCGTGAGACCGAGGCGCGGCTTGCCGTCTCCGGTTGCTCGTCGCTGGTCGGTCCAGAGGCCCGCTCGGTCGTGCTTTTCGATATCGGCGGCGGCTCCTCGGAAATCGCCATCATCCGGATCGGTGAAAACCGCTCCAGCCGGCTTGCCAACCACATCACCCACTGGACCTCGCTGCCGGTCGGCGTGGTGACGCTCTCGGAACGTCATGGCGGCCGCGATGTCACGCCGGAATTGTTCGAGGCCATGGTGCGCGAAGTCGAGGGCATGCTCGAACGCTTCGATTGCCCGCCGGTGCATGGGGCGACACGCGACAGCGCCGATTTCCATCTGATCGGCACGTCGGGCACGGTGACGACGCTCGCCGGCGTTCATCTCGACCTGCCGCGCTACGACCGCCGCCGGGTCGATGGTGTCTGGCTGTCGGACGACGAAGTGACCGCGATGCAGGCCAAGCTGCTCTCCTGGGATTTTGCCGGCCGCGCCGCCAATCCCTGCATCGGGCCGGATCGCGCCGATCTAGTGCTGGCGGGCTGCGCCATTCTGGAGGCGATCCGCCGCCGTTGGCCGAGCCCACGCATGCGTGTCGCCGATCGCGGCCTGCGCGAAGGACTGCTCACCGATATGATGGCCGATGACGGTGTTTGGCGGCGAGGCCGCTCGCGCCGTGGCTATCGACCGAGGGATACAAAGGGACCGCAGGCATGACCAAGCCAACCATCGCCGGTAATCGCACGGGCCGTAAGCTCGGTCAGCGCGTCAAGAAAAAGAAGCTGAAGGCTTCCTCGCGGGAGTGGCTGCATCGGCATATCAACGATCCCTATGTGCAGCGCGCCCAGCTTGAAGGCTATCGCGCCCGTGCCGCCTTCAAGCTGCTGGAGATCGATGAGAAGCACCAGATTTTGAAGGGTGCACGCCGCATTATCGATCTGGGTGCTGCACCGGGAAGCTGGTCGCAGATCGCGGCCAAGGTGACCGGGTCGACGGAAGACGATATTCGCGTCGCGGCCATCGACTTTCTGGAAATGGCGCATCTGCCTGGTGTCACCATCCTTCAGCTCGACTTTCTCGACCCGGACGCACCGCAGCGGCTGGTTGATGCCGTCGGTGGTGAGCCGGACCTGGTGATGTCGGATATGGCGGCGCCGACGACGGGCCATCACCGCACCGATCACCTGCGCACCATGCATCTCTGCGAGGTCGCGGCGCATTTTGCGATCGAAGTTCTGGCCGAGGGCGGGCATTTCCTCGCCAAGACCTTCCAGGGCGGCACGGAGCGCGACCTCCTGAACCTGCTGAAGCAGAATTTCCGTCAGGTCGTCCATGTGAAGCCGGGCGCATCCAGGGCGGAATCGGTCGAAATGTTCCTGCTGGCAAAAGGCTTCAAGGGACGCAATGTCGAGCACGGCACAATAAGCGCTTGATTTAGCAGTCGCTTTTGGTCGATGATGCAGTCCCCTCGATACTGAAGGCGGCACATCATCACTATGCTTCTTTACGTCACGCTCGGTTCCAACGACATTCCGCGTGCCCGCGGCTTCTATGACGCGGTTCTGCCGATCCTCGGCTACCGGCGTCAACGCGAATCGGATGAGGAGATCGGCTATGCCGCCGATGGTGACGTCCGTTGCCGGTTCTGGGTGGTGGTTCCCTATGATCACCGCGTCGCGACGATCGGCAATGGCTCGATGGTCGCCCTGCATGCGGAAAGCCGCGCCGATGTCGATGCTTTCTACACGGCAGCGCTCGCCCATGGCGGCACCGATGAGGGCAAGCCTGGTCTGCGCTCGTTCCATGCCAACTTCTATGCGGCTTATGTGCGCGATCCCGACGGCAACAAGCTCAGCGCCGTCTGCGAGAAGCCTGAATAGGTTCTACCTTCGCCCGCCGGGGAGAAGGCGAAAACTTACTTCACCACCGATTGCTGCGGCTCGGTCGCCGCCGCGCGCTTCAGGCCGGCCTTATGGCCGGAGACCGTGGCGCCGGCATTGCGGTCCATGCGGATGAAGGGAATGGTGGCAAGCACCGTCAGGATCGAGATGCAATAGAAGGCGATGTGGAAGTCGCTGACCTGCAGCTCCGTGCCGCTGAAGAAGGTCGAGGTTTCCAGGATCATCGCGGCCACGGCAACGCCAAGCGCCAGGCTGATCTGCTGCATGACCGAGCTCATCGATGTCGCCTGGCTTGCCTGCTTGTCGCTGATATCGGCAAAGGCGAGCGCATTGATACCGGTGAAGAAGAACGAGCGCGAGAAGCCGCCGATCAGTAGCACGCCAATGATGAGGAGATGCGATGTCGTGGGCTCGAACAGACCAGTGCAGATCGTCGTCACCGTCGTGATGGCGGCGGCCGACAACAGCGCCGTCTTGAAGCCGATGGCGGTAAAGACACGGCGCGCGATGAACTTGGTGGAGATGGCGCCGATGGCGCCGGCAAAGGTGATCAGGCCCGACTGGAACGGATTGAGGCCAAAGCCGAGCTGCAGCATCAGCGGCGTCAGGAACGGCATGGCGCCGATGCAGATGCGGAACAGCGTGCCGCCGGTGACGGAAGCGCGAAAGGTGGCGTTCTTCAACAGTGTCAGGTCGAGGATCGGCGCTGGGTGACGGCGCGCATGGCCGACATAAAGGAAGCCGCAGACGAAGCCGATGGTGATGGCCGAGATGCCGATCGCCGGCGGCAGCGCCGGCAGGCTGATGACCGACATGCCGAAGACGACACCGGCTGCCGCAAAGGAGGTCAGCAGGAAGCCGATGAAATCGAGCTTCGGCGGCTTGGTCGCCTCGACCTGTGGCAGGTAGATCGATGACAGGATAATGCCAAGGATGCCGACGGGAACGTTGATCAGGAAGATCCAGTGCCAGGAGGCGTAGGTGGTGATGAAGCCGCCGAGCGGCGGGCCGGCCAGTGGCCCGACGAGGGCAGGGATGGACAGCAGCGCCATGGCTGAAACCAGGTCGCTCTTCCGCGTCGTACGCACCAGAACCAGACGCCCGACCGGCGTCATCATCGATCCGCCGACACCCTGCAGGAAGCGGGCGGCAACGAATTCCAGGAGGCCGCCCGATACGGCGCACAGGATCGAGCCGACGACGAAGACACCGATGGCGATCCGGAAGATGTTCTTCGCCCCGAAGCGATCCGCCATCCAGCCGCTGATCGGGATGAACACCGCCAGCGACACCATGTAGGAGGTCAACGCCAGTTTGAGCGTGATCGGGCCGACATGGAGATCATTGGCAATTGCCGGCAGTGCGGTTGCGATCACCGTCGAATCCATCTGTTCCATGAACAGCGCAACGGCAAGGATCAGGGGAACGATGCGATTCATAGGCATGCGCCTTGGTGGGTGGTGTCTTCGGGAAAGGGTACGCTTGTGGCGGGTACCCGCTCTGTAGTCCTCTGTATTGTCTCTGCCAATCCCCGAATCTACCGTGTGGCCTCCCGAGCATCACGTCTTCGTGATGCTTGATATGGCCCGGTATAGGTTACCAGGTTTGACATATGCTAAGCGCATGTAAATGCTAAACGCATAAAACGTCATCCGGTCTATTAGCGGATTTGGCTGGCTATGTCATGGCCAAATTGCCGGCCGTGAAAGATCGTGTCCCAGCCTGTCTAGCCGATGACGATGACAGGCGTGGCTTACGTTGCCACCATTGGAGAGAATGAGATCATGAGTGTTGTTCTGCCGCCCGAAACCCACCAGTTCAAGCTGGGATCCTGCACCGTCACTGTCGTCAAGGACGGTGCGAACGTCATGGACAACCCCTGGGAAACCTTCGGCTCGAACCAGATGCCGGATACTGTGCGCAAGCTGCTGGCGCAGAACTTCCTGCCGACGGAAAAGTTTGTGAATAGCTACGCGCCCGCCATCATCGACACCGGCTCCGACCTCATCGTCGTCGATACCGGCTTTGGCGCTGCCGGTCGCGCCCGCGGCCTGGGTCGGTTTCGTGAAGGCCTGAGAGCTGCCGGCTATACGCCCGAGCAGGTGACCGTAGTCGCCCTGACGCATCTGCATGGCGACCATATTAACGGGCTGCTGGAGGAGGGGGCGCCCGCCTTCCCGAATGCCCGCTATGTCACCGGCGAGATCGAATATGGCTTCTGGACCGACAAGGCTCGCGAGGGAACGCCGGCCGAAGGTGGCCATAAGGCGGTGCTTGCCAATGTCGTGCCCTTTGCCGAGAGGATGACCTTCCTGAAAGAGGGCGACCCGATCGTCGGCGGCATGACCGCGATGCTCGCTCCGGGCCACACACCCGGCCATCTCGTCTTCCACCTGGAATCGGAGGGTAAGCAACTGGTCATGACCGGCGATACAGCCAACCACTACATCCTGTCGCTCGGCCGCCCGGATTGGGAAGTGCGCTTCGACACCGATAAGGCGCAAGCCGCTAAGACCCGTCGCCGTGTCTTCGATATGATCGCTACCGACCGCATCCCTTTCCTCGGCTTCCACATGCCGTTTCCCGCCGTCGGCTTCGTCGAGAAGCAGCCGGAAGGTTTCCGCTATGTGCCGAAGAGCTATCAGTTTGACCTGTGAGGGCGGCGTGACATTGGAATGATGGGAACCGCGTTCTGAGACCGGCTATGCATTCGCGTCCGGGCTGGCCTGCGGCCATCCGGCGCATTTTACTATTCCCTTCCTGTCATAGACGTGTTACCAGCCCTCGCCAACTTCCAAGCAACACTTGCAAGATCGCCCGGTAGACGATTCGTTCCGGAGCCATCCTGCTTTTCAAAGACGAAGGAATTGGCAATGGCCCGCATTATCGAAACGTCAACCGGTTTAGACGCCCTTACCTTCGACGACGTGCTCCTGCAGCCGGGACACTCCGAGGTCATGCCCGGCCAGACGAATATCGCCACCCGCATCGCCCAGGATATCGAACTCAACCTGCCGATCATGTCGGCCGCCATGGATACGGTGACGGAAGGCCGTCTTGCCATTGCCATGGCCCAGGCCGGCGGCCTTGGCGTTATCCATCGCAATCTGACCCCCGTGCAGCAGGCCGAAGAGGTCCGTCAGGTCAAGAAGTTCGAAAGCGGTATGGTGGTCAATCCGGTGACGATCGGCCCCGACGCGACGCTTGCCGACGCGCTCGGCCTGATGAAGGCCCACGGCATTTCCGGCATCCCTGTCGTCGAGAAGTCGCAGCGCCTGGTCGGCATCCTCACCAACCGTGACGTCCGCTTCGCCTCCAATCCGGAGCAGAAGATCCATGAGTTGATGACCCATGAAAACCTGATCACGGTTGCCGACGGCGTACAGCAGCAGGAAGCCAAGCGTCTGCTGCATACGCACCGCATCGAGAAGCTCCTGGTCGTCGACGGCGAGGGCCGTCTCATCGGCCTGATCACCGTCAAGGACATCGAAAAGTCGCAGCTCAACCCGAACGCCTCCAAGGATGCGCAGGGCCGCCTTCGCGCCGCCGCCGCCATCAGCGTCGGTGACGACGGCTTCGAGCGCGCCGAACGCCTGATCGAGGCCGGCGTCGACCTTCTGGTCGTCGATACCGCCCATGGCCATTCGCAGCGCGTTCTCGATGCCGTCACCCGCGTCAAGAAGCTCACCAATTCGGTTCGTATCATGGCTGGCAACGTTGCCACCTATGACGGCACGCGGGCGCTGATCGATGCCGGCGCGGACGCCGTCAAGGTCGGTATCGGCCCCGGCTCCATCTGCACGACCCGTATCGTCGCGGGTGTCGGCGTGCCGCAGCTCGCCGCCATCATGTCGGCGGTCCAGGCCGCGCAGGATCAGAACATCCCTGTTATCGCCGACGGCGGCATCAAGTATTCCGGCGACCTGGCCAAGGCGATTGCCGCCGGCGCATCCGCCGCCATGGTTGGCTCGCTGCTGGCCGGCACGGATGAAAGCCCGGGCGAGGTCTATCTCTATCAGGGCCGCTCCTTCAAGGCCTATCGCGGCATGGGCTCCGTCGGCGCCATGGCGCGCGGTTCGGCCGATCGCTACTTCCAGGCGGAAGTTCGCGACACGCTGAAGCTGGTGCCGGAAGGCATCGAAGGCCAGGTGCCTTACAAGGGTCCGGTCTCGGGCGTGCTGCATCAGCTCGCCGGCGGCCTCAAGGCGGCCATGGGTTATGTCGGCGGCGCCGATCTCAAGGACTTCCAGGAGCGCGCCACTTTCGTGCGCATCTCTGGCGCCGGCCTGCGCGAAAGCCATGCTCATGACGTCACCATCACCCGCGAAAGCCCGAACTATCCGGGCTCAGGCGGCTGATCGATGCGGAATGGTGCTGAAGGCAATGTCAGGTCCCTACAGGGCCTGACGGCGGTGCTCGCTGCCCTGTCTCTGGCGCTGTTTGCCTGGATCTATGCGGGCTTCGTCACTGCCTTTCGCAATGCGGCGGCGGGCCAGCAGATGCTGGATGCGCGCGTCGGCGGCTATGAGGCCGAAGATGTTGTTGCCATGGTGCGTTACCTCAAGGATCACCCCGATCCTGCCGCCATCCTGCATGCCATGTATCTGGGTCCAGAGCTGGTCTTTCCGCTGGTACTGGCCGGGCTGCTATTTTGCCTGATGCGCCTGATCGGCCCTGGCGGTTTCTTCTTCGGCCGCCCCATTCCGCCGGGCGCGACCGCAGTCATTTTCTGCTTGCCGGTCTTTTATGGGATTGTCGACTATGCCGAGAATATTGCCGGCCTGCTGCTCTATCCGCCGGCTAGGCCGTCGGACGGCACGGTGACACTTCTCTCGGGCCTGCTGCCGATCATCGTGCGGCTGAAGTTCCTGTCGCTTGTCATCACCATCATTCTGCTGGCCCGTTTCTCGATTTTTCGCTACCTGTCTCCCGGCGGATCCAAGCCGTCCTGAGCGGTCGCTTCAGCCGCTTTGAAATCGCAAAGGAGTTGGCGGCGTGACCGGTTATGAAATGTTGTGGCCCATGGTGGCCCATGCGGGGCTTGTCTATATTCTCTACGGGCTATTGGGCCTGCGCCGCCGCGATCTGGTCAAGGCCGGCAAGATCCGCCCCTCGCAGTTTCGCGAAAACCATGCTGCCGCCGAGCCGGTGGAAAGCCTGGCGGCACGCAACAGCATCGCCAATCAGTTCGAGCTCCCCGTCCTCTTCCATGCCTGCTGCATCACGCTGTTCATCGCCCAGGCGGATAATCTGCCGGCCGTGATCCTCGCCTGGATCTTCGTCGCCACGCGCTACGCCCACGCCTACGTGCATGTTACCAGCAACAATCTGCGCTACCGCAGCCCGCTCTTCGCCCTTGGCTATATCGTCCTTGGTGGCATGTGGGCTTGGCTTGCCGTCTGGCTCGCCGTCACCCAGACCATGCCGGCCTGAGCCGCCAGCAGCGCCATTTTCATGAATAGAAAGGCCGGCGTCCTACCCCGGCCTTTCTCGGCTCCATGGGTGTGCATTATTACATTTCACACGTAAAATTGGACTTTTCCCCTTTACGTTCATTGGGTATGTCTGAGGCATAGCTTGCCTGCGTCTTGGGGCGTCGTTTTCGTGACACTGAAACGGGAAATGCATGAGCCCGGAAAAACCTGCCCGCATCGAATTCCGCAAGCAGCCGAAACAGGAGCGCAGCATTCAGCGCGTCGATGTCATGCTGGCGGCGGCGGCACAGCTTATCGCGGAAAAGGGCGTCAGCGCCATGAAGATGACGGAACTCGCCGCGGTGGCGGGCGTGCCGATCGGTTCCGTCTACCAGTATTTTCCCGAAAAGGCGGCAATCGTCACGGCGCTGTTCGACAGGCATGCGCTTCTCGTTCAGCAGAAGACGAAGGAAGTCTTCGCCACCGTGACGTCGCTCGATCATGCTATCGATCTCGTTTGCGGTATGATCGACTGGTACTATCGCGAATTCCGTGGCGATCCCGCCTACATGGGCGTGTGGCTCGGGACGGAAATGGACGGGGATCTGCTAAAGCTTAATATCCAGCACAGCAATCGTGTCGCCGAGATCTTTCTCAACGGTATCGAACCCTTCCTCCCGGCCGATAGCTCCATCGATCTGCAGGCCCGCACCCAGCTCTTCAGTCACTTGATCGGTGCCTCCGTCCGCCTCGCCATCATGAGCGACAAGGCGCTGGCGGTCCGCATGCTCAACGAATGGAAGCAGGTGATCCGGGCGACGCTGTTAGCGGAGCCAGAAGCGAGGCAGTAGGTTCTAGCGACTGCCTATAATTCTCACCAACCCGGCAGAATATGCCCGGCGCGCAGCCGCGGATAGGCGCGCGGAAAGGTCTTCACCTCGCCATCGAGATCATCGTCGATCGCCGCCGGCGTGATGTTGTCGAGGCAGGCGGAGATATGGGCGGTGATGGCGTTCATCAACGACACCGAAAGGCCCGGCCGCTTCATGATGCCGATCTGCACCGGCGGCAACGGTGGGAAGCCGTCGGCCTGGGTCAGGACCTTCATGCCGGTGCGCAGCGCCGATTCCGGCATCACCGACACGGCCATGCCGGCAAGAACCGCAGATGCGACGACGGTGCAGGACCAGCTCGTGAACAGGATCTGATAGTCGCGGCCTCCTGTGTCGAGCGCCGAGCAGGCCAGCTGGCGCCACGGGCAGTCGCGTCGCCCGACGGCGAGGGGAATGGGCGTGTCGTCGCGCAGCGGATGATTGGCCGATCCGACCCAGCACAGCGGCTCGGTCCGCACTACATCCGACATTCTCTCACGCGGATTATGGGTGACCAGCGCGATATCAAGTTCGCCGCGATGCATGCGCTCGGCGAGATCGACGGAGGGTTCGCAGACGATATAGAGCTCGACATTCGGATGCGTCTTGGCGAAGCGGCCGATGATCTCGGGCATATAGCGGTCGGCATAATCGTCGGGCGTGCCGATGCGCAGCGTGCCCTCGAGCCGGTTGTCGTCGAAGGCGGCGATCGCCTCGTTGTTCAGGCGGATGATGCGGCGGGCATAGTTGAGCAGCTTTTCGCCTTCGGCGGTCAGCCGGTTGCCGCGACCGTCCTTGATAAAGAGCTGCTTGCCAACGCGCTCTTCCAGCCGGCGCATCTGCATGGACACCGCCGACTGCGTCTTGAACACCCGGTCGGCGGCCTTGGTGAAGCTGCCGGAATCCACGATGGCGATGAAGGTCTGCAACTGATCGTTATCAAGCGGCGCGGACATGATCTCACCTATAAAAGAGTTTGATGCTTACCATTAGAAACATTCGTTGGACTGATCAATAGGTGTTTGGCATCTTCCTAATGCAAATCAGCATACCAATCGACAGACTTCCTGCTGAATTCCTCCCAGCCAACCCCTTTCCCGCACCACCGGGAAGGGGCTCGGCTAGCGCGTGCCTGAAGGAAAGGACCTTGAAATGAGCACGACAGACCGGACACTACATCTCGGCCACGCAAGGCCGTCGCTGCCCCTGACGGCACGCCTGACGCTTGCTTTCGAAAAGATGGCAAAGGTCTGGCTCACATTCCGCAATCGCCGCGAGATCAACTATCTGCATGAGCTGAACGACAGCCAGCTGATGGATATCGGCCTGACGCGGCAGGAGCTGAGATCGGCGCTGACGACCTCGACCTTCTTCGAGGATCCGTCCTGTCAGCTGAGCAATTCGGCGCGTCATCGCGCGCGCCTCTTCGGCCTCGACAGCATTCGCCGTTGATGCCGGCCAACCGTTTCCCCGCAGGGTGATAGCCAATAAGCCCTGCTTCTTGCCCGGTGTCCGGCCTCAGTGCCGACACCGGGTTTTTTCTTTTCGGGCAGAAGCTTCGGGTGGCGAAAAAGACACTCGCGGAAACTGCCATGTGTTTCGAATGCCTTATGTTACGACCGAGCTAACAGGCGGGAGATTTTGACAATGGCGACAGTCATCCTTTTTCATTCCGTTTATGGATTGCGCTCGCTTGAGCACGAGGCCGTCGAGCGGTTGCAGGCCGCCGGGCATAAGGCATTTGCGCCCGATCTCTATGATGGTTTGGTCGCCCGCTCCATCGATGAGGGTTTCAAGCTCAAGGACGAGATCGGCTGGGCGACCATTTGCGAGCGTGCCGCATGGGCGATGGCCGGCTTGCCTGCCTCGACCGTCCTTGGCGGATTTTCCATGGGCGCCGCTGTCGCGGCAAGTCTCTGGCCAAAGCGGCCGCAGACCGCCGGTATCCTCTTCCTGCATGGCATCGCGGGCATTGCCGACAATACCCGCAAGGGCCTGCCCTTACAGCTCCATCTCGCCGATCCCGACCCTTTCGAGCCGGCGGAGGATGTCGCCACCTGGCGGTCGGCTGCCGCACGATCTGGGATTGCAGCCGATATCTTCACCTATCCGGGCGGCGGCCACCTTTATACCGACGCCAGCCTGCCGGACTACGACGCCAAGGCCGCGGATCTGACATGGCGCCGTGTCCTCAGCTTCCTCGACACAATCGAGGCGTAGGCTTGAACTGAAAATGGTTGTCGCTTAAATTATCAGCATTCGTCGTTCCAACAGGATGTGCGCCGCAATGGATTTCAACCCGATCACAATGCCTTCCAGCCTTGCTACCGGGGAAATTCGTATCCATGCCTGCATCCATCACACTTTCCAATCTTTCGTGGTCCACACCTGACGGCCGGCCGCTTTTTTCCAATCTCGATCTGAGTTTCGGCGCGGAGCGCACCGGTCTTGTCGGTCGCAATGGCGTCGGCAAGACGACGCTCTTGCAACTCATTGCCGGCGAGCTGCAGCCCCAATCCGGAGCTATATCCTTTGCGGGTAGCCTCGGTGTGCTCCGCCAGAGCGTTCAGGTCGAACCTGACGAAACCATCGCCGATCTCTTCCAGATAAGGGAAGCGCTAGCAGTTCTTCACCGCGCGGAAGCGGGCGAGGCGACGGCCGAGGAATTGGCTTCGGCGGATTGGACGCTGGAAGTGCGAATTGCCTCCGCGCTCGATCGCGCCGGTCTAGATGCGGAACCTCGGACGCGGCTTGCGGCACTGTCGGGCGGCCAGCGTACGCGCGTCGGCCTTGCCGCGCTGATCTTTACCGACCCCGATTTTCTCATTCTGGATGAACCGACCAACAATTTGGACCGCGAGGGCAGGGACGCCGTCATCGCGCTGCTTGCCAGCTGGCGCGGCGGCGCGATCGTCGTCAGCCATGACCGGGGACTGCTCGACACGGTGGACGCCATCGTCGAGCTGACGTCGCTCGGCGCCACGCGCTACGGCGGCAACTGGAGCCACTACCGCGAGCGCAAGACGCTCGAACTCGCAGCGGCCGAACACGATCTTGCCGATGCCGAAAAGCGAGTCGCTGAAGTTGCCCGCACCGTGCAGGCGACGGTGGAGCGGCAGGCGCGCAGAGACAGTGCCGGCAAGAAAAAGGCTGCCAAGGGTGGCATCCCGCGCATCTCGCTGGGCGGAATGAAAGAGCGGAGTGAAATGACCAGCGGCGAAAATGCGCGGCTTGCCGAACGCCAGCGGGCAGAAGCGGTTGAAGTGGCCACCGCCGCCCGCCGCCGCATCGAAATCCTCCAGCCTCTGTCCGTCAAGCTCCCGCCGACCGGGTTGCCGGCCAGCAAGACCATCCTGACGATCAATGGTGTGACAGCAGGTTACCGGCCAGACCAGCCGATCATCCACGATCTGTCTTTCGACATCACAGGGCCGGAGCGGATCGCCGTCACCGGCGCGAATGGTTCGGGCAAGACGACATTACTGGCGCTGATCTCGGGAGAGCTTAAGCCCTGGACGGGAACGATGCGTGTCATGACCACATTTTCCATGCTCGACCAGCAGGTCAGCCTGCTCGCTCCGTCTCTCTCGATCCGCGACAACTTCCGGCGGATAAACCCGCAAGCGGATGAAAACGCCTGCCGCGCCGCCCTTGCCCGCTTGATGTTCAGGGCGGATGCGGCACTTCAGCTCGTCTCCACGCTCAGTGGCGGGCAATTGTTGCGCGCTGGCCTGGCCTGCGTTCTCGGCGGCCCGACGCCGCCTTCGCTGTTGATCCTCGACGAACCGACAAACCATCTCGATATCGATTCCATCGCCGCCGTCGAGGCGGGGCTACGAGCCTATGACGGCGCGCTTCTGGTCGTCAGTCACGACGAGGTTTTTCTGGAGAATATCGGGGTCTCGCGCCGGCTGGAGCTGTCGGCGCGGTCTAATTCAGGCTCTTGCGGAAATACGCATGTGTGAACGAGCCGGAATAGATGTAGCAAATCTTCTCCGGCTTATCCGCCATGAATTCATCACAGGCTCTTTTGACGCCGGGCAAATGGTTCCAACCATCCGGGTTGATGCTTGGATCGCAGTAATCGTCAATAAGGCAAACGGCTCCTCTGGAAAGGCGGGGATACACATATTTCAGGCTGACCAATATTGAATCGTAGAGATCGCCATCCAGGTACGCAAAGCATATCCTGTCCGGCAAATCCTGCGAGAGCGTGTCCTCAAACCATCCTTTGTGGATGACAGGCGGCTCCAGGCCATGTGCCGCGAAATTACGGATGAGCACATCCTGCGATGTTGCCAGATCGCCTTCCTTGTAGGCGTTTCCATCCTCGCTTCGGGCGGACGGGAGCCCCTCGAAACTATCATAAACATGCAGTTTCTTACCGGAATTGAAGCTGTTTATGACTTTTGTGATGAGCACGGATGATTGGCCCTCATTGCAGCCAACCTCGACCAGATCTCCATCTATGTCATAGGCAAGCGCCTGGGAAACCAGATGGTACATGTTCATTCTTTGCTCCACATTCGTGGAGATTCCCGAACGGGTCGGCGAAAATTTAAGGCCGGTAAATTTGTAGATCGATCGGTCGATCATGTCGGCGGTGTTGGCGTTAAATCCGAACCGCCTGGTGAGCAAATTAAGAAACCTGTCGATATTGGACGATCGCCGTATCTGCCAATCGAAGTCTCTCGTAATGAAGAAATTGTCCATATTCTCCTCCAATTTCATGGTCAAAAATTCATTACCTGGTGCAGGTGAAAAGGCGACCGTCAGTATGTTGGAGTATATTTTCCTACCTTCATCAATATTGTTGTCTGCGCATGAGAAAAGTCAAGAGTTTTGCACGAAAACTAGTCTAGTTGCTTTATCCTGTCCTTTTCTTGCATAAATCATATGCAAATCCGCGAAGCCGGAATTTCGGCTGACGGCGTGCGTAACCTGATGGCTACAAACGCTGCGCAGGCGCGCCTGTGGGCGATCTGTTCACTCGGATTGACAGGAACTTCGGCAAGACTCAATCAACTTGCCACGCTTGAGGCCAATCATCGAAGCTCTCGACCGGCACGGCGTCACACAGGAGGGTATACAGTGGCTCTGCAGGGAAGTCGTTCAGCCGGATGACCAGCGCCCCTTCGCCTGGATCGACAGCCGTATAGACGAATTCCGCATCATCCGTCTTTTTCCAACGAAGATTGCGTTGCAGAAAAGACGTTGTGATCATGTCTTCCACCGCGAGATCGGCCAATCATCGCGCCTATTTCGGCGCGGGCTTACCTTCCGCCTTCGTATAGCTGTCGAAGATCGCTTCCATGTTCTTCTGATAGTTCTTCTGCACTTCGAGCCCGCTGTCGAACATGGCGTTGAACATCTCGGTATAGGCGGCCATGTCGACGCCGGGGGCCGCAGGCTTGGCTTTGGGCTCTTCCTTCGGCGGCTCCGCTGCCGTCGGGAAATTGCGCATCATCTCCTGAAACGCCTTGGCGAAGGGATTGTCGAGGAAGGGATTGGTGGCAGCGGGCTTTTCGCGCTCGACCGCCTGCGCACCGAACATCAGCTCCATCGCCTGCGTGAAGGGATTGTCGAAGATACTCGCCTGCGGCGTCGGCTGCTGCTTGGGTGCAAAACCGATGCTCTGCAGCCAGTTTTGCATCATCTCGCCCATCGCCGTGTTGAGGAAGGGGTTGGCCATCTGGGGCATCTGGCCGCTGGTTTCCTTGAACAGGCCGCCCATCAGCGTGTCGGCCATGATCGGCAGCATGCGCTTGTAGATATCCTGGCCGATGCCGGTCATCTGCGCGGCTTGCGCGGCCACGGCACGCGATACCTCCTTGGAGCCGAACAGGCGCCCCAGCACATTATTGCCGTCGGCAATGCCCTGCGGCGTGAAGGCCTTGCTCATGTCCTCGAAATATTTGGCATAGTTGCCGGAGGTGATGTCCTGCATCACGCCCATAAAATTGTAGGGGTCGGTCGCGCTGCGCTTGAAGCCGGAGGAAAAGGCGGGCATCAGCGCCGCCATGGCCTTGGTCGCCTGTTCCTGCGCGAGGTTGAACTGCTTGGCCATCGCCTCGGTGGCAGCGCCGTTCTGTGCCTGCATCATCATGTCGAAGAGTGGCAGCATCGAAGTTCCTTCCCCCGCTATTTGGCCGCCTCGGAATCAGGAGGCAGCAGTTCCAATAGTATAGCGGGAAAAAAGAGGGCGCATACCGGTTTCTATCGGCCTGTCGCCCCGGCCACCGGTGCTCGCCTCAGTACTGATATTCCTCGAAGACCGGCTCGACCGACTGGTTCCAGCGGCCGTGATAGAGCATCAGCAGATCGTCGGAGAGCGTGCCCTTTTTGGCGAGCACTTCGTCGAGCGGCGCCAGGAATACGCTTTCGTCCTGGCCGTCGCCGTTCAGCCGCGCACGGCTCTTCAAACCGCCGCGAGAAATGCCGATGACCTCGCGGGCCACGTCGAACAGGCCGTGGCCCTTAATGGCGGCCTTCAGGCCCTGCACGGGCACGATATCGCGCAGCGCGTTGACCTCTTCGAAGGTCCAGTCCTTGGTCAGTTCGTCGGCAGCGGTAAGGGCCGCGTCGTCATAGAGCAGGCCGACCCAGAAGGCCGGCAGCGCACAGATGCGCCGCCACGGGCCGCCGTCGGCGCCGCGCATTTCCAGGAAGCGCTTGAGGCGCACGTCCGGGAAGAGCGTGGAGAGATGGTTCGTCCAGTCGCCCATGGTCGGTTCCCATTCGGCGATCTCGCCCTTCAGCGCGCCGTTCATGAACTGGCGGAAGGTGACATGGGTGCAGTCGTGATAGCGCCCGTCGCGGACGACGAAATACATGGGAATGTCGAGCGCCCATTCGACATAGTCATGGAAGCCGAAATCGTCGCGGAAGGTGAAGTCGAGCAGGCCGCCGCGGCGGTTGTCGGTGTCGCGCCAGATCTCGCCGCGCCAGGAGGAAAGTCCGTTCGGCTTGCCTTCGGTAAAGGGCGAGGAGGCAAACAGCGCGGTCGCCAGCGATTGCAGCTTCATCGACACGCGCATCTTGCGGCGCATGTCCGCTTCCGAGGAGAAGTCGAGGTTCACCTGGATCGTGCAGGTGCGGTACATCATGTCGAGGCCCTCGGTGCCGACCTTCGGCATGTAGCGGCTCATGATGTCATAACGCGATTTCGGCATGCGCGGCGTCTCGGCCAGCGTCCATTTCGGGCTGCCACCGATGCCGAGGAAGCGGATGCCCATCGGCTCGGCGATCTCGCGCAGTGTCGCCAGATGCTGGTTCGATTCCTTGCAGGTCTGGTGAATGGTTTCGAGCGGCGCGCCGGAGAGTTCGAACTGGCCGCCGGGCTCGATCGAGATCGCGCCCATGCCGGTCGGCTCGGCCAGGCCGATGATATTGTCGCGGTCCAGGATCGGATCCCAGCCGGACTTCGCCTGCAAGCCCTTCAGGAGCGCGGAAATGCTGGCCTCGCCGGCGTAGGGCACGGGGCTGTTGTCGGCGCGGAAGAACACGAATTTCTCGTGCTCCGTACCGATGCGGAACTGCTCCTTCGGCTTATTGCCGTCGGCCAGATAGGCCGTCATGTCCGAGACCGAGGAGAGCGGGGTCTGGTCGGTGGTATCGCGCGCCATGGTATTACCTTGATCTCGGAAAGAAGCCCGCGCAAGACACGGGCCGATTGGAAGGGTGATTGCAGCGAATTGAGGTACGGTGCAAGTGAATTTCTTTCAAGAGCCGTTCAAAAAAATAGGATCTTGTGTCTGAGAGACGCCCCACAATGGGGCATTCGGCGGCGCACTTGCACAAGCGTTCAAGACGGCTCGCCATTCCCGTGGATAGTTTTGCTTCGACAGTCAAAGAGCGGAGCATATCGATGTTCGATGAAATGGGTCTTTATCCTATCTTGACGCTGCTCCTGGCGTCGCTGGTGATCATGGGCAGTCCTGGCCCGTCGACGATCAGCGCGACGGCAGTGGGCGCGGCCTATGGTTTCCGACGATCGCTTGGCTACGTGTCCGGCCTCATCGCCGGCACGGTTGCTGTGCTCCTGGCCGTGGCGGCGGGCGTCGTCGCGTTTCTGCTGTCCGTGCCACATGGCGCACTCGTGCTGACAGCGGTTTCGGCAACCTATCTCCTTTATCTCGCCGTCAAGATTGCTACGGCACCACCACTGGCGCGCCGTGACGATCAGGTTGCCGCCCCCGCGTTTTTCGGCGGCTTCCTGCTGGCGATCGCCAATCCGAAAGCCTATCTGGCGATTGCGGCCGTCTTCGCCGGCGTCAGCCTGTTTCAGGATCGGCGGCTGCTCGACGCGACGGTCAAGATCGCGCTGCTGACGGGAATGATCGTCGCCATCCATATGATATGGCTTCTTGCCGGCGCCGCGCTCTCGCGCTTCCTTCAGCATCCGGCCATTTCGCGGGCGGTGAATATCTCCCTGGCCGTCCTGCTGATCGTTGCCATGGCATTTGCCGTGGCGGGCTGATGGCCTGCTTATGGTGCTACAGGAGAACGACGGGTCTCCACCGACCAACTGAGGCCAGCCTGCGAATCTGGACCGTTCGTCGCGAGTCCTAGTTGCCGCCGTTTCCGCTTAAGAGGCAATACGAGCGCGATTGCGACGCCACGAGCCGCTCTTAGAGCTAAGGCCGAAGATGTTCGTCCCTCGCGCTTGGCCCACCCCTTTGCAAACCCGGTCAGCATCGGGCAGGCCAAGCGCTAATCTACATCATAGGGGAAGATAAAATTGGACAAGTAAATGCGGCTCACTTGTTCATGTCTTCGACCACCCAGCGGAAAAATAAAACGACGATGGCAGCAAACAGTAACAACGGCATTATCTTGGGCAAATCAAGCATATCATGGCTCTCTAAATTTAAATCTGCATCATGCAGACGAGTCATAACAACCACAGAAATATTAACGAAATTCTACCGTCATTTTTATAAAACTATACAGTTAAAGTGTATCTAATGCATGAATTACTGCAGATGTTTCGTATTGGTGCATGATGATATTAATGGGTTTATCTAGAGGTATCTGAAAGATGAGAAGGGACTAGCTGACAACGCTCTGAAAGAGTTGAGCCTGCTCAAAGTGTATGCTTACTGTATTTGATGTGGTGGCAGTGCGAAGTCGTTTCGATTGATAGAATTGCATCGCCGATCGGCCGGTGATCATTGTCGCACAGTGTCAAGCCTGCCCAAAAGGAATACGGCTCGATCCGCGCCATCTGCTACCCGCTCGGCAGAAACAAATCGCTTATCACAGCCTCTTGCCAGAGGCCGTGAATTACAGTTGAATTCAAATGAACAGGTGCTAGTTCCAATCCCCGATCGCCGCCTGGATGACGGCCAATGCTGCCACCGCCGCCGTGTCGGCGCGCAATATGCGTGGGCCGAGCGGAATGGCGGTGACGAAATCGAGGCTGCGCAGCAGCGCGCGTTCCTCTTCCGAGAAACCGCCCTCCGGGCCGACCAGCAGCGCCAGATGCTTCTCCTTGATCGTCGTCAGGAGCGGCAGAGGGTTCTGCCCGGCATCACCCTCGTCGCAATAGATGATGCGGCGGTCCCTCGGCCAGCGCTCGAGGAGATCGGTTAATTTTGTCGGCTCGGCGACATCGGGAACACCGAGAATGCCGCATTGCTCGGCCGCCTCGATGACATTGGCCCTGACCTTGTCGAGATTGGTGATCTTGCCTTGCACATGCTGGGTCATGACCGGCTGCAGGAGGCCTGCGCCCATCTCCACGGCCTTCTGAACGAGGTAGTCGAGCCGCCCGACCTTCAGCGGTGCGAAGAGATAGTGAAGATCAGAACCGGCGGGCTGCGGCCGCGTCTCCTCGACCGGCGTCAGCAGGATACGCTTGCGCGAGGGAAAGGAGAGGCGTGCCTTCCATTCGCCGTCGCGGCCGTTGAAGATCAACAGCTCCGCGCCGTCCTCCATGCGCAACACATTGGCGAGATAGTTGAATTGCTCCTGATCGGCGTCGATGCCGGCATTTGCCTTGATATCCGAAACCACGAACAGCCGCTGCATGCGGAAATTGGCGCGCATGGGTAACCTCTTAAATGAAGAGCGCGACCATAGCCCAATATACCGTGGCTGCAAGCAGGGCCGAAACCGGCACGGTAATGGCCCAGGCGGCGATGATGGTCATGAAATGCGAGCGGCGCACGAGGCGCCGGCGATGGATTTCGTCGGGATTATGCTCGTCGGCTTCTTCCATGTCGCTCCAGACAATTCCGGAGGCTTCGGCCTTCTGTCGCATGTAGTCCAGCCGCCGTCTCGAGTGGCTTGTGTACCATTCGCGGAAGAAGCCGACGCCGAAAACCGCGCCGACGGCAATATGGGTGGAGCTGACGGGCAGGCCGAACCAGGAGGCGACGATGACGGTGAGTGCCGCCGACAGCGCCACGCAATAGGCGCGCATCGGGTTGAGCTTGGTGATCTGCGAGCCGATGAGGCGGATCAGGCGCGGGCCGTAAAGCAGGATGCCGACGGAAATGCCGCAGCCGCCGATCAGCACCACCCAATAGGGTACGGTCTGGCCGGTGGCGCCGGCGACGATGCTGAGGCCGTCGCCCTGGCGGATGCTGCGCACGATCGCCGCCAGTGGGCCGATGGCGTTGGCAATGTCATTGGCTCCATGCGCAAAGGACATCAGCGCCGCCGAACAGATCAGCGGCAGGCGGAAAAGCTTGCGCAATGCGCTGTTCTTGTTTTCCAGCCCGACGGACTGCGCCGCTACCAACGGTCTTGCGCCAAACCACGTCAGCAGACCGACGCCGATGCCGATCGCAAGGGTAGGGAGGCCGGCGACTGTGTCCCTGGGCGCGAGCTGCAGGACGAGATAGGCGGTAAAGGCGCCGGCCATCAGGCCGATGAGAATGGGGATCCAGTATCTGGCCGCGGCGATCTTGTCGTTGCGATAGATGATGAAGGTCTTGATGAAGAACAGCATGCCGGCGGCGATCGTGCCGCCCAGAAAGGGCGTCACCACCCAGCCGGCGGAGATCGCCGCCAGCACATGCCAGTTGACCATATCCGGCCCGACGGCGGCAGCACCTGCGCCCACCACCGCGCCGACGATGGCGTGCGTGGTGGAGACGGGCGCTTTCAGCCAGGTGGCTAAATTGATCCAGAGTGCGGCTGATAGTAGCGCCGCCATCATCAGCCAGGCGAGCTTGCCGCTGTTGATGATCCGGTCGGTATCGACGATATGCGTCGAAATGGTCTTGATAACGGGGCCGCCGGCGATCGTGGCGCCGAGAATTTCGAAGATGGCCGCCATGACCAGGGCCTGCGTCATGGTGATGGCGCGGGCGCCGACCGCGGCGCCGACATTGTTGGCGACGTCCTTGGCGCCGATATTCATGGCCATGTAGCCGGCAAGTGCCACGGCGGCGATGACCAGCGTCGCGCCGGGCCGGTCGAGCACGTAAATGCCTGCAACGAACATGGCGAGGCCAAGAAAGATCAGGCCAAGACCGGGAGCGATCAACCGTGTCGTGACATGGTTTGCCGCATCTTCGACATAGGTGAGTTTGTCGAGATCCTTGTCTAGCGTCCGTTTTGTCAGTGTTATCGGTCGGTCTTCGGGCATGCCATTCTCTGAATCGAAACATATAGCTTTACGCTGCACAGCGCGCCGGGCAATGCCCAACGATCGTTCCGGCACAATTTATGTGTTGAGACTGTCTAGCAGCTTACTTTGACTGCGCTGTGGCAGGCATTGCCGTCATCCGTCGCTGAAAAGCAAGGATGATATCGCGTAGTTCCGGTTCGCGGACGCTCTTGGCGGCTTCATCGCAGGACGCCCACTCGACCGAGCGCTCGCCCTTTTCCTTGAAGTTCTTGGCGAGATTGCTGACTTCGAGCGCATAGACCTGGACCCGGCAGGGCACCTGGATGCCGTCTTTTAAGACCTTGTCATAGCTGAACGCGCCGAGCGGTTCGGTTTCCACCGTCCCATGCACGCCGGCTTCTTCGTAAGCTTCGCGGGCCGCCACTTCATGCGACAGCTTGCCCGGCATTGGCCAGCCCTTGGGAATGACCCAGCGGCCGGTGTCGCGGCTGGTCAACAACAGCACTTCCAGCTCACCCGTCTTCTTCTTCACCCGATAGCAGAGCGCGGCATATTGCTGTCGCGGCGGACGCCGAAACATAAGCTGCACATCATTTGCAATACGGGTAAGAATGGCCAAGGGTCGGGTCACCATAAAGAGCTTGAGTTGAGAATCGAACATATATTAGCATTTCGTGGAAAAATTGTGCATTCCATATGAACCTATATGGTATTTCCCCACATCTTTATTGAGTGCTTTCTAGGAAAAAACGCGCCGATTCGGCCTCTGATATTCGCCAGCGACTGTGCTGTAAGCGACATCAGATACAGTTTACATGCCGCAGATGGCGTAATTGCTCGCTGGTTCTTTCTATCATGCTGGGAAACAAGATAAATCTTCGTTATGGCCGAACATTCCCCGTTGCAACGCCTTCCGCCGCTGAACGCGCTCCGCGCCTTCGATGCCGTTGCCCGTCGCGGCAGTATATTGCAGGCAGCGGACGAACTCGGTGTCGTGCGCGGCGCCGTGCGTCAGCAGCTTGCCCTTTTGGAGAGCCATTTCGGCGTTGCCTTGTTCCAGCGCGACGGTCGCCGCCTGGTGCTGACGGAGAAGGGCCGAGCCTTTGCCGAGTCCGTCGGCATCGCGTTCGGCATTCTGACGAGCGCTTCGGGCGTGCTCACGGCGGATGATCGGCGCAGTGTTCGTCTTGGCGTCCCCTCGGCCTTCGCCGTCTGGTGGCTGATGCCGCGGGTCGCCGATTTGCAAGCGGCGCTTCCCGACGTCGATATAGACGTCATTCCCATGGCGACGGTCGAGCCGCTGGCGCGCCACCCCGGTCTCGACGCGGTGATCATGGGCGGCGAATATCGCCCGGCGCGGGATATCACTGCCATTCGCTTCATGGAGGATGAGTTTGGTCCGGTCGCGACGCCTGACCTAGCGATACACCTCGGCCTTGTCACCGGCGTGGAGGCCCTTGCCGGTGCTGTCGCCCTGACCAGTCGTTCGGCGGCGAACCTTTGGGACGATTGGTTTGCCGAAAGCGGCCGGGTACCCATCCGTTTCGCCCGAAATCGCGAGTTCGAAGACCTACTTTTGGCGATCGGCGCCGCCCGCTCCGGGGTCGGCGTTGCCATTGCCCCGCGCACGGCCGTTGGCGAAGATATCGATCGCGGCACATTGACGGCGCCCTATGGCTTTATCCGCAGACCGGCGGGATACAGCCTCAGCATCCGCAGTGGCGATGCAAAAGATGTGGCGCTTGCGGGATTGGCGGAATGGCTGGTCAAGGCAGGGGCAGTCCGTGTCTGACTGTCCCGGCGAGACCCAGGAATGCCAGCAAGTGAGCATGGCAGATTTTCTGCCCTATCGTTCATTCCAATGTCCATCGACACTCCGCCATTCTCTGTGAAAGATCGAGGCACGATAGACCATTGCCAGGAGCGCATGATGGACCAGCCTTCCTCTCTTTCCCGTATCGACTGGGTTGGCCGGAGCTGCCGGCTGCTTGCGGCCACGACGACGGAGTTCCGTGAAACTCAACCCTTTGCGGGTTTGACGATCGGAACCGGCATTCATCTCGAGCCAAAGACGGTAGCGTTGTTGATGACATTGCGCGCCGGCGGCGCCCGCCTTGTCTGCACCGGCAATCTCAACAGCACCCAGCCGGAAACCGTAGACTATCTCCGTGCGCAGGGCGTAACCGTCTTTGCCACCCAAACCACCGATGCCGAGGAGCATGGTGCCAGCCTTGACGCCATCCTGGCGGAGAAACCGGACCTGCTGCTCGACAATGGCGGCGATCTCTTCGCGCGCGCCGCCGAGCGCCCCTATGCGAACCTCTTGGGCGGCACCGAAGAGACGACATCGGGCCGGACGCGATTGCTGCCGATGCGTGACAAGCTGGCCATGCCGATCCTTGTGATCAATGACAGCCCCATCAAGCAATTTGCCGAAAACAAGCATGGCGTCGGCCAGAGCCTGTTCGAGAGCTATCTGCGTTTCACCAATCGTTCGACCAACGGCAAGCGCGTCACCGTCTTCGGCTACGGCGCATGCGGCAAGGGAACGGCTGCCTGCTTCCGCAACGCCTTCTCCGCTGTCAGCGTGGTGGATATCGATCCGGTGACAACGCTGGAAGCGCATCTCGATGGCTTTGTCACGCCGCTGCGTGACGAGGCGATCCGCTCCGCCGATATCCTGATCACCGTCACGGGCTATCCCACGATCATAACAGCAGCCGATCTGCCGCTGATCAAGGATGGCGCGATCCTGATGAATGGCGGTCATTTTCCACATGAGATCGATGTCGAAGCTTTCCGGAACAGCCCGGATGTCGCCGGCGTCGATCGTTATGAGGCCGAGCATATCGAGACCATCCGTATGCGGGACGGCCGCTCTTTCCACATCCTCGCCGCCGGCCATATGGCCAACCTCGCTGGTCCGCGTCCCCTCGGCAATACAGTCGAAGCCATGGATCTCGGTTTCGCGCTGCAAGCCCGCTGTCTGGAGCGTGTGGTGAAGGGTGGACTTGGCAAGGAGGCCTGTGTGATTCCCGTGCCCGCGGATATCGACGCCATGGTGGCGTCGGCTTTTCTCGACTTGGCGCGGTAGCGGAACCTTATCGTTCCCAATAGGGCACCGGCCCGTAAAGTTCCGCCAGGAAATCGATGAAAACGCGGACCTTCGCCGGCAGAAACTGGCGGCTGGGATAGACGGCCGAGAGCGTGACATTGTGTGAGCCCTCATAGGCGGGCAGCACCTGCACCAGACGCCCGTCCTTCAACTCGGGGCCGATATCCCAGGTGGAGCGCAGCGCGATGCCGAGGCCGGCGATGACGGCCTCGCGGATGACCTCGCTGGAATTGGTGATGAGCCTGCCCTCCGGCCGGAAGGTCAAGGCGCCTTTCGACCCATCCAGCCGCCACGGATCGTGATTGTGCGCCGGCAGGCAGATGTGGCGGCGCAGGTCGTCGATATTCTCGGGCATGCCATGGGCGGCGACATAGGCGGGCGAGGCGCAAAGCAGCCGCCGCACCGGTGCCAGACGCCGCGCGACGAGGCTGGAATCGGTGA
The DNA here is from genome assembly GCA_036383055.1 of Rhizobium sp. Classification (GTDB taxonomy): domain Bacteria; phylum Pseudomonadota; class Alphaproteobacteria; order Rhizobiales; family Rhizobiaceae; genus Rhizobium. Next base: position 24,073 of record DASVPC010000099.1, read on the forward strand.
GTTCCGCAATGCGGATGGCAAGATCGTAGCCGCCGCCGACAATATCGGTGAATTCGTCGGTCAGGATGAGATTGATCGCCAGATCCGGATGCGCCTGCATGAAGGTCTTCAGATGCGGGGCAATATGCAACCGGCCGAAAGAGGTGGGGGCGGAGATTTTCAGCGTGCCCTGCATCTGCGCCGAGCGGCCGCCGATGTAGGCTTCGGCTTCTTCCAGTCCCGCGAGGATGGCGAGCACGCGGTCGTAGAAGCCCTGGCCGGCTTCCGTCAGCGAAATTTGCCGCGTCGTGCGCTGCAAGAGCCGCGTGCCGAGCCTGTCCTCCAGCCGCTTGATGCGCTTGGAAATGACGGCGGGCGAGAAGCCGAGCGCGCGGCCGGCGAGCGACATGCTGCCCGTCGCAACGACGCTGGCGAAGATTTCGAGATCCCCGAGATTGGTCATGGCACAACTTGTTCCTATTTTGGCATAAATGCTTATCATTTACGCCGATTTCGGGAAAGTGATAACCGTGATATGGCGTTAAAAAGAGGCTGTATCCCGATTTGGATGCAGGAGGAGAACGCCATGGCTGAGGCCATTTCATTTCTGGCGCCGCGCGCGGATGTCCTGGCCCGTCGCAGCGAGATCGTCGCCGATCTTGCCGATCTTCTTGCCCCGGAATGCCTGATCCATGAGCCGCGTGAGCTGATGCCCTTCGAGACGGATGCTTTCGTCTCCTATCGCCGCATGCCGCTTGCCGTCGCCCTGCCGCGCTCGACGGCGGAGGTTGCCGCCGTGATGAAATACTGTCATCGCTACGGCATTCCCGTCGTGCCGCGTGGTGCTGGCACGTCACTCTCCGGCGGCGCCATTCCGCAGGAAGATGCCGTCGTGCTCGGCCTTTCCAAGATGAATCGCATTCTCGATGTCGATTTCGCCAACCGAACCGCAACGGTGCAGGCCGGCGTCACCAATCTGAATATCTCTGAAAGCGTCTCAGCGGACGGTTTCTTCTATGCGCCCGATCCGAGTTCGCAGCTTGCCTGCACCATCGGCGGCAATATCGGCATGAATTCCGGCGGAGCGCACTGCCTGAAATACGGCGTCACCACCAACAATCTGCTCGGCGTCAAGCTTGTGTTGACCGACGGCACGGTGATTGATCTCGGCGGCAAGGCGCTGGATGCTGCCGGCTATGACCTGCTCGGCCTTGTCTGCGGCTCGGAGGGGCAGCTCGGCATCGTCACCGAAGCGACGGTGCGGCTGATCGCCAAGCCGGAAGGCGCGCGGCCGGTGCTCTTCGGCTTCGATACGTCGGAGCAGGCGGGCGCCTGTGTTGCCGATGTCATCGCCGCCGGCATCGTCCCCGTCGCCATCGAATTCATGGACAAGCAGGCGATCGAGATCTGCGAGGCTTTCGCCAAGGCCGGCTATCCGATGGATGTCGAGGCGCTGCTGATCATCGAGGTCGAGGGCTCGGATGCCGAGATGGACGCCCAGCTCGCCCGCATCGTCGCCATCGCCAGGGAGCACGGCGTCGGCACGGTCAAGGAGAGCAAGTCGGCAATGGAGGCGGCGGCGATCTGGAAGGGCCGCAAATCCGCCTTCGGCGCCACCGGCCGCATCGCCGACTATATCTGCATGGATGGCACCGTGCCCCTCAGCCAGCTCTCCCATGTGCTGAAGCGGACCGCCGAGATCGTCGATCATTACGGCCTGCGCGTCGCCAACGTCTTCCATGCC
>DASVPC010000100.1:0-37938 GCA_036383055.1 Rhizobium sp.
GTGGCGACCACCTGCGTATCCGGATTGAGCTTGACGCCGAAACGACGGGCATAATAGGCGGCCTGCGCGCGGCGCAGACCTGGAATGCCCTTGGAGGAGGAATAACGATGCGTGCGTGGATCCTGGACCACTTCGCACAGCTTGTCGACGATCGCCTTGGGGGTCGGAAGGTCCGGATTGCCCATACCGAGGTCGATGATGTCGGCCCCGCCCGCTCGCGCGCTGGCCTTCAAACGGTTGACCTGTTCGAAGACGTAGGGCGGCAAACGCCGGACTTTATGAAACTCTTCCATTTATTTCCCCATGGGACAGCGGCCCTTGCAACCGCAATGAAGTTCGTCGATCTCCCGGTGACCCGCGATACGAACTCCGGAATCGCGGCACCGCACTCAAGCTGACACGAAGGATACGGTGAATCTTGGGCGGCTGGGAACGCAAAGCGTCCTCAACCAGAAAGAAACATCGAAATTCGGCCTATCCGAACGCTTTGCGTCCAAATCGCCTGAAACGCAAGGCTAATTCTGCGTCTGGCCGGGCTGCGCGCCCCCTTGCTGAATTTCCGACAGCGTATCCTGGCCATGTTCGGCGGCAAGCTTGCGCATGTCGGCAACGCGCTTCTGGTATTCGGCTTCCGAAATCGTGCCGGCCTTGCGCTGTGCGCCGAGCGACGTCAGCTGCTTGCCGATGTCGGATGCCTGCTGGTCGTTGATCTGGACATTTGCCGCGGTCGGCGGAGCGTTGAACGAAGGATAACCGTCCTTGTAATGCTGCTGCGTGCTGCCCTCATCGACGGGCTTGCCATCGACGGATCTGACCACCACGGCCTGCGGCGCCTGCTTGCGCTTGGCAAAGGCCGCCTTCTCCTCAGGGGTCGAGCAACCGGCGAGCGCCAGCGCGAGAATGCCGAACAAAGCACCGCTAAGTACGGAATACCGGTTTAGTCTTGCCACCATGCCGCCGCCCATATTGTCGTCCTGCCCTATTCCCTTGCTGTGGGATGCGACTGTTAAATTTGTCGCAGCGGCAAAGCAAGAGCAGGGTTGCGTTTCATTCGACTTGTATTCCTTTTCCCGCAAGATGTACAAATGGAAAACAAAAGAGATTTGCCGCCGGGAGGATGATGCGTGACCGACAGCAAGCGGGACAAAAGTGAAGGCAACGGTGCCTTTCCCGGTTTCGATCCAAAATCGGTCGAGCCCTATATCGTCAGGGATCCCGAGGCGATGGCCGTGAACTTTGCCCGCGCGCTGGAAAACCTCGGCAAGGCCGCTTCCGCATGGCTTGCGCCACGCGAACGCGGTGAAAAGGTCGATACCATCGCCGATCCGGTCACCGATATGGTCAAGACGCTCTCCAAGATCGGCGAATACTGGCTTTCCGATCCGCGCCGGACGCTGGAGGCGCAAACCTATCTGCTATCCGGCTATTTCGGCCTGTGGACGAAAACCATGCAGCGCCTCAGCAGCGATTCGCCAACCGTTGCTGAAGCCGAGCCGATCAAGGACAAGCGCTTTGCCGACGAAGACTGGCAGAAGAACCCCTTCTTCGATTTCCTGCGCCAGACCTATCTGCTGACCGCGGGCTGGGCCGAGAAGCTGGTCACCGACGCCGAAGGGCTGGACGAGCATACGCGCCACAAGGCCGCCTTTTACACCAGGCAGATCACCGCAGCACTGTCGCCGGCCAATTTCGTCGCCACCAATCCGCAGCTCTACCGGGAAACGGTCTCCTCCAATGCGGAAAACCTGGTGCGCGGCATGAAGATGTTTGCCGAGGACATCAGCGCCGGGCAAGGCGAACTGCGGGTGCGCCAGACCGACATGACGAAATTCGCCGTCGGGCGGGACATGGCGCTGACGCCCGGCAAGGTGATCGCGCAAAGCGATGTCTGCCAGATCATCCAATATGAGGCGGCAACGGACAAGGTTCTGAAAAGACCCTTGCTGATCTGCCCGCCCTGGATCAACAAATTCTACATTCTCGATCTCAACCCGCAGAAATCCTTCATCAAATGGTGCGTCGAACAAGGGCACACGGTCTTCGTCATCTCCTGGGTCAACCCAGACCGCCGTCACGCGGCCAAGGACTGGACATCCTATGCACGCGAGGGCATCGATTTCGCGCTGGAGACCGTCGAGAAGGCAACTGGCGAGACGGAAGTCAACGCTGTGGGATATTGCGTCGGCGGCACGCTGCTGGCGGCGACGCTCGCCCTGCATGCCAAGGAAAAGAACAAGCGTATCCGCACGGTAACGTTCCTGACGACCCAGGTCGATTTCACCTTTGCCGGAGATCTGAAAATCTTTGTTGACGAAGAGCAGATCGAGGCCCTCGAACAGCAAATGAACGCGATCGGCTATCTCGAAGGCTCGAAGATGGCGGCAGCCTTCAACATGCTGCGCGCCTCGGAGCTGATCTGGCCCTACTTCGTCAACAGTTATCTGAAGGGCCAGGATCCCCTGCCCTTCGACCTTCTGTTCTGGAACGCGGATTCCACACGAATGGCCGCCGCCAACCATTCGTTTTATCTACGCAATTGCTATCTCGACAATGCGCTCAGCCAGGGCAAGATGGTGCTTGATGGCAAGAAGCTGTCGCTGAAGGACGTCAAGATCCCCGTCTATAACCTGGCGACGCGCGAGGATCATATCGCACCGGCCAAATCCGTCTTCGTCGGCAGCCACTTCTTTGGCGGGCCGGTGGAATTCGTCGTGACGGGCTCCGGCCATATTGCCGGCGTCGTCAATCCTCCGGACAAGCATAAATACCAGTTCTGGACCGGGGGGCCGATCAAGGGCGAATACGATCAATGGCTGACAGAGGCTCAGGAAACGCCCGGTTCCTGGTGGCCGCACTGGCATGCCTGGATCCTCAAGCAGGACAGCCGCGTGACCGAGGCCCGCAAGCCCGGCGGCGCGGCGCTCAACGCTCTTGAGGAAGCACCGGGCAGCTTCGTGATGGAGCGCGCCTAAGCGGCAATCCCATGCTCTTCAACCCGTCCCTCGTGCCCGCGCGGCTGATCGCCCGCTACAAGCGCTTTCTCTTTGACGCCGAGCTGGAGAGCGGTGGGATCATCACCGGCTCCTGCCCGAATACCGGCTCGATGCAGGGCCTGACAACGCCTGGATCCCGTATCTGGCTGTCGGAGCACGACAGTCCAAAGCGGAAATACCGCCATGTCTTCGAATTAATCGAGGCTGATGGCACCACGGTCGGGGTCAACACCGCGATGCCGAACCGCACGGCGGCGGAAGCGATTGCGCTTGGCCAAATCTCCGATCTGGGTGACTATACGACGGTGCGCCGCGAGCAGAATTACGGCCGTAACTCCCGCATCGACCTGCTCTTGACCGACCCGCTGCGGACAACCACCTATGTCGAAGTCAAGAATGTGCATTTCATGCGTGAGCCGGGCCTTGCCGAATTCCCCGATACGGTCACCGCGCGCGGTGCCAAGCATCTCGAAGAACTGGGCGATATGGCTGAAGCGGGATACCGCGCCGTCATGCTGTTCGTGATCCAACGGCACGATTGCGAGCGCTTTCGTGTCTGTGGCGATCTCGATACGGTCTACGCCACAGCCTTCGAGCGGGCCTTGAAGCGCGGTGTCGAAGTCTACGCGCTGAAATGCAGGGTCTCACCCACGGAAATAACGCCCGCAGGGTTGATCCCGATAGACGAACCCGGCATAGCTGCATTAAATACCAAGTATAAAATTTCTGCTGAAGGCTGATCATGGTGAATTACATTGAGGCGGCGACCGCGCCGGCGAAGAACACGGGCGCGATCCGCCTCTACGGACCGGATGCCTTCGCGGGGATGCGCAAGGCCTGCCAGCTCACCGCCCGCTGCCTCGACGAACTCGCCGCGATCGTTGCGCCCGGCGTGCCGACCGATGTCATCGACCGCTTCGTTTTCGAATTCGGCATGGATCACGGCGCCTATCCGGCAACGCTGAATTATCGCGGCTATACGAAATCCTCCTGCACCTCGATCAACCACGTCGTTTGCCACGGCATTCCCAACGACAAGCCGCTGCGCGACGGCGATATCGTCAATATCGACGTGACCTATGTACTCGATGGCTGGCATGGCGATTCCAGCCGCATGTATCCGGTCGGCGAAATCAAGCGTTCGGCGGAGCGGTTGCTGGAAGTGACGTACGAATCGCTGATGCGCGGCATCGCCGCCGTACGCCCCGGCTTCCGGACCGGCGCCATCGGCGAGGCGATCCAGACCTTTGCCGAAGCGGAGCGCTGCTCCGTGGTTCGCGATTTCTGCGGCCACGGCGTCGGCAGCCTCTTCCACGACTCTCCAAACATTCTGCATTACGGCCGCGCCAGCGAAGGCCCTGAAATGCGCGAAGGCATGATCTTCACCATCGAGCCGATGATCAATCTCGGCCGGCCGCATGTGAAGGTGCTTGGCGACGGCTGGACCGCCGTCACCCGCGACCGCTCGCTCTCGGCGCAGTACGAGCACACCATCGGCATCACGGCCACGGGCTGCGAAATCTTCACCCTGTCGCCCGGCGGTCTCGATCGTCCTGGCCTGCCGCCGCTGCAGGCATAATTCATGGCGAAACGCCCCGCTCCTTCCTCCGGACATGGTGACATGCCTTTCGATGGCGGCGGGGTGACGGATGGCCTCGAGGGCGCGTCGCTTTTCGACGAGCGGCTGTTCTTTGCTCCTCGGGCCGCCAAGCTCACTCGAGGCGATAAACCGGCGAAACCGCCAAGCGCGCCAACTACGCCCGAGGCCCATTATCACGGCCACCGCGAGCGCCTTCGCAATCGTTATCGTGACAGCGGTGATACGGCGCTCGCCGATTACGAAATCCTCGAACTGCTGCTCTTCAGGCTCATTCCGCGCCGCGATACCAAGCCGATCGCCAAGGCACTGCTTGCGCGCTTCGGCACGCTCGGCGGTGTCTTCGGTGCATCGACCAATCTGCTGCAAGAGGTGAGCGGTGTCGGCGAAGCGGTGGCGCTCGATCTGAAACTAGTGGCAAGCGTTGCACAACGCATGCTGAAGAGCGAGCTGACGGGCAAACCGGTGCTTTCCTCCTGGAAGGCACTGATCGACTATTGCCACACGGCGATGGCGCACGAGACGCGCGAACAGTTCCGCATTCTATTTCTCGACAAGCGCAATGCCCTGATCGCCGACGAGGTGCAGGGTCTGGGCACGGTCGACCATACGCCGGTCTACCCGCGCGAAGTGGTCAGACGAGCGCTCGAACTCTCGGCCACGGCCGTAATTCTCGTGCACAACCACCCCTCGGGAGACCCCACGCCCTCGCGCACGGATATCGACATGACGAAGACGATCGTCGAAACCGCCCGCCCCTTGGGCATTGCCGTTCACGATCATATTATCATCGGCAAGAACGGCCATGTCAGTTTCAAGGCGTTGCGATTGTTCTAAATCGCCTCCAGCAACATAAGAAAATACATTAGGAAATATTCACATTACTTTATTCCTAATGCTGTTTTCGGTGTAAACAACGCCGCCGGATGCCGACGGCATCTTCCATCTCCACTCCACGATCGCCGTCCGCATTTTTCAGGTAGGCGTCAGGATGATCTGGCAAAAGGACGATGCTTCCACATCGGCGGGCCTGCCGGGGGAAAATTGCGCCTTGTCGTTCCTCGTTCGACGCTCACGGAGATTGCATGCCGAAGACCTCATCGCCGCTGCTTCGTCGCTTGCGCCGTATCGGTTGCGGTATGCTTCTCGCACTCTCCCCCTTTGCGCTGATCGCCAGTGGCTTCTACGCGCATATGCTCTGGACGACGAACTTCCATCCGGTCATCGCGGGCGAGGTCTACCGCTCATCACAGCCGTCTGCGTCGACAATTGCTGAATTGCAGAAGCAATATGGCATCAAGACCATCATCAACCTGCGCGGCAACAATACCGGCCACGCCTGGTATGACAGCGAAGTCGCCCAGGCCAAGCAACTGAATATCGATCACATCGATTTCCGCATGTCCTCCGGCCGCGAATTGACCCAGGAACAGGCCGCCCAGTTGGTCAAGATCATGCGAGATGCGCCGAAACCGCTCTTGATCCATTGCCAGGCGGGTGCAGACCGCACCGGACTGGCATCCGCTCTCTATCTCGCGGCAATCGCCAAGGCCGGCGAAGCGGCCGCGGAGAGCCAGATGTCGATCATTTATGGGCACCTGCCGCTTTCCTTCACCCGTGCCTATGCGATGGATCGGACGTTTGAAAAGCTGCAGCCCTGGCTACACCTTTCAAACTCCTGAGTATTGGGCCTTTCCCGTTAGATAATCTGTAACATTGAGCAGCTACCGGTTGACGGACAGCATGTTGCATTGCGACATTGATTCCGTAATCAAACATCCGAGGCTTCCCGATGGACCAATTCGATCTCCTCGTCGTGGGCAGTGGCCCTGCCGGCCGCAGAGGCGCCATTCAGGCCGCCAAGCTTGGCAAGAAGGTGCTTGTGATCGAACAGGGCAAGCGTGTGGGCGGCGTTTCCGTCCACACCGGCACCATTCCGTCAAAGACATTGCGCGAGACCGCGCTCAACCTCTCCGGTTGGCGTGAACGCGGCTTCTATGGCCGCGCCTATAGGGTCAAGCAGGAGATCAGCGCCGAGGACCTGCGCCGCCGCCTGCTGATCACGCTGGATCATGAAGTCGAGGTGCTGGAGCATCAGTTCGCCCGCAATCGCGTCCAGCATATCCGCGGCAAGGCGAGCTTTATCGATCCTCAGACCATGCAGGTGGTCAAGGACGATGGCGAAATCATTCATGTCACCGGCACCAGCATCCTGCTTGCGGTCGGCACCAAGCCTTTCCGGCCGGACTACATACCCTTTGATGGCAAGACCGTTCTCGACAGCGACGAGTTGTTGGAAATCGAGACGCTGCCCCGCTCGATGGTCGTCATCGGCGCCGGCGTCATCGGCATCGAATATGCGACCATCTTCAGCGCGCTCGACACGCAGGTGACGCTGATCGATCCGAAATCGACCATGCTCGACTTCATCGACAAGGAGATCGTCGAGGATTTCATCTACCAGCTTCGCGACCGCAACATGAAGCTGCTGCTGGGGCAGAAGGCAGAGAAGGTCGTTCGACAGGACGGCAAGGTGGAGCTGACGCTCGACAATGGCCGCCGCATCGTCACCGACATGGTGCTGTTTGCCGCCGGGCGCATGGGCGCCACCGACACGCTGAACCTTGCAGCCGCCGGTCTCGAAGCCGACAATCGCGGTCGCCTCAGCGTCAATCCGGAAACCTTTGCCACCAGCGTTCCGCATATTTTCGCGGCAGGCGACGTCGTCGGCTTCCCGAGCTTGGCTTCGACCTCGATGGAGCAAGGCCGCATCGCCGCCCGCGTCGCCGTCGGCGCTATCGCCAAGGAGCCACCGAAATACTTCCCCTATGGCATCTACGCCGTGCCGGAAATCTCGACCTGCGGCCTCTCGGAAGAAGAAGTCAAAGAGCGCCACATTCCCTATGAATGCGGCATCGCCCGTTTCCGCGAGACATCTCGCGGCCATATCATGGGCCTCGACACCGGCCTCTTGAAGATGATTTTCTCCCTGAAGACCCGCCGCCTGCTCGGCGTCCACATCGTCGGCGAAGGGGCTACCGAACTCGTCCACATCGGCCAGGCGGTGCTGAACCTCAAAGGCACGGTCGAATATTTCGTCGAAAACACCTTCAATTACCCGACACTCGCCGAAGCCTACAAGATCGCCGGCCTGGATGCGTGGAACCGCATGGGGGATATCAAGTCGGAGCTTTGAAGAATAAACATGTAGTAGAAGTAGTAAAGGCTGCGGCTTAAGGGCTTTCATGACGGAATTGATCGTAGATTGCAGTGGCGTTGCCAGTGTCGAAGACTTCTGGGATCGATACGTAAGTTCTATCGGTGCAGAAAATGCAACGTTTTTCGGGCGCAATCTGGACGCACTTTGGGATGCCTTAGAGGGCGATGGGCCTGGGTCTCCGCCTGCTACACATTTAATCTTCAAAAATATTGGCGAGCTGAAAGCCTTAGAAACGCGCTCCGGCAACAGCTTCCTGAAAGCTTTGAGTGTGATCGCGGACAAAGTTTCTCGCGTTAGAGTCGAGATGATTTAAGTTCACCAAGACTTCCGCAATTAGCGCAATATTGTCATGGGCACTACCGCCGCAGCCAGGGACATCTGGTATCGATTTCTGCGATTTCCCGTCACCCGACACCAACGAAAAAGGCCCCGCCGCGAACGGCAGGGCCTGATTTCATCCAGAAATAAAACCGAATTATTCGGCGCTGTCTTCAGCAACCTTCTTCTTCGGAGCAGCCTTCTTCTTCGGCGCGGCAACTTCTTCGCCTTCAGCGGCGGCTTCGGTTGCTTCGGCCTTGGCAGCCTTCTTCTTCGGAGCAGCCTTCTTTGCAGCCGGCTTGTCTTCGGATTCGTCGTCAGCCAGCAGCGCCTCCTTGGAAACGGTCTTGTCGGTGACGTCGACTTCGGTCAGCAGGTGGTCGATGACCTTTTCTTCGAAGATCGGCGCGCGCAGGTTGGCGGAAGCGCCGGGCGTGTTGCGGAAGAAGTCCAGGATTTCCTTTTCCTGACCCGGGAACTGCTGGAGCTGCGAGTAAAGTGCACGCTGCAGTTCGTCTTCGCTCACTTCAACGCCGGCCTTTTCGCCGATTTCGGAGAGAACGAGGCCGAGGCGAACGCGGCGTTCAGCCAGCTTGCGATACTCTTCGCGAGCCTTTTCTTCCGTCGTGTCTTCGTCTTCGAAGGTCTTGCCCGATTCGGCTAGGTCGGTCTGGATCTGGCGCCAGATGCTGGCGAATTCGGCATCGACCAGCTTCTGCGGGGTGTCGAACTGGTACATCTCGTCGAGCTGATCGAGGATCTGACGCTTGACCTTCTGACGGGTAACCGAGCCGTACTGGCTTTCGATCTGGCCGCGGACGATTTCCTTCAGGCGGTCAGCCGATTCGAGGCCGAGCTTGGAGGCGAGTTCGTCGTTGATTTCGACTTCGCCCGGAGCTGCAACTTCCTTGACGGTGATGTCGAAGGTGGCTTCCTTGCCGGCGAGGTTCTTGGCCGGGTATTCAGCCGGGAACGTCACGGTAATGGTCTTCTCGTCGCCAGCCTTGACGCCGACGAGCTGCTCTTCGAAGCCCGGGATGAAGCGGTTGGAGCCGATAACCAGCTGGGAATCTTCGTCCTTGCCGCCGTCGAAGGCAACGCCATCAACCTTGCCGAGGTAATCGATGGTGACGCGGTCGCCGTCAGCGGCCTTGCCCTTCTTGGCTTCGTAGCTGCGAGCGCTTTCAGCGATCTTCAGGATCTGCTCGGTCACTTCGTCTTCGCCGATCTCGGCGACTTCGCGGGTAACCTTGACGCCCTTGACCGACTTCAGCTCGATCGCCGGGATGACTTCGTAGGAGAGCGTGAATTCGAAATCGGCTTCAGCGGCGAGGATCTTTTCAGCCTCGTCCTTGTCTTCCGTCATGGCGACTTCCGGCTGCGTTGCCGACTTTTCGCCGCGCTCGGTCAGGATTGCCGGCGGCTGGTCACGAACGATCTCGTTGACGAGGTCGGCCATGATCGACTTGCCGTAGACCTTCTTCAGATGCGCAACCGGCACCTTGCCCGGACGGAAGCCGTTGATACGAACCTTGTCCTTGACCTCGGCCAGGCGCTCGTTCATCCGGCCTTCCATGTCCTTGGCGGAGATGACCACCTTGATTTCGCGCTTCAGCCCTTCAGCGAGCGTTTCGATAACCTGCATTGTCCTACCTTCATTCATGGCGGCCGTGCCCAGACAGCCGTTCGTTTCGATGAGCACGACGCCGGAAAATCCCGAGCGTGGCTTGGATGCAATTCCTTATCATTCTGCTAGAGCGCCGCGCGTTCGAACGAACGCGCAAAGGCCGCTCTACCTCTTTAGAATCCGGAACATCTTTATCCGCTTTCAATTTGAAAACGGGATGTTCCAGGCAGAATGGCGCTACCAACAGCGGGCCAGGAGACAGGCCGTTAAGCCTCCCCCGTCCACAAGGCAGCCTTGGTGCGGGTAGAGAGACTTGAACTCCCACGCCTTGCGGCACCAGAACCTAAATCTGGCGTGTCTACCAATTTCACCATACCCGCGTTCCCAAAACCGCATGGCAATGCCTGCTCATGGGGCCTTCCGGAGCGCGGCGTCTCTATATCACCCGTTTCAAACCACGCAAAGGAAAAATGACGGTTCCACGACCGTCCACGAAGGTTGTTCGGTTTTATAGTGCAAGCCGGTCAATAAAGCGGCTCTTCATAGAGCGGTTTGCCGTCGAGAAGCAGGCTTCTGATGTGGGCTTGGCCGTTGGCCGCGACACGCGCGGCAATCGCGACACGGTGGTCGTTGCGCGCACTCTCGATATCATGCCCCTGTCCCTCGGGCACGTAGTAGCGCTCAATGCCGTAGGTGACCCCGGTCATCGCCTGCGACGCATCGGTCGGCTCGCCATCGAAGACATAACCGACGAAAGGCAGGCTTTTGAGCACGACGGTGTCAGGCTTCGGATCGAGCGCGCCGAATGATGATTCGACAATGCCCCAGTAACCGTCGTCCTGCCTTTTCAGGCGAACGGACAAGATCGGAGCATTCACGCTCTTCTTCGGCGGGCCATCAACCAGCGTCGAGACTGGCACTCGCGAAATATCGTAGTTCAAGGTGACGTAGTCTCCCCGCAGAAGATCGCGCGGATCGACAGGCGCTGTTTTCAGCAGAACCTCGACGCCGCTCCTGAGACCCCAGGCCCTCTCACCGACCATATAGCCGAGCACAGCGGTCTGCAGGGCGGCAACGATGATCGCGGCGATCCACATGCGACGCGCGAAATTGCCGCCTGCGGCTTTCGTATCGGCGATCAACGTCATGCCTTGTCCTCCTGCCCGTCACCATGGGAAAACCGCCGCTCCAGCCGGATGACCAGCCAGGCGGCAATCGCGACCAGCACGCCGCTGATCAGGAAAAAGCCCGACGTGCCGATGATCGAGCCGACCGTTTCGCTGGCGAGATAAAAGATTTCGCAGGCGAAGATGAAATATGCCAGATAACGCACGGCACCGTTGTCGCGGCCGCCGAGCGCGATCGCAACGACCGCGCTTGCCAGCGTTGCAAAGGCAAGCAGGACAAGCGGCAGCTTGTTTTCGATCCATATATAGTTGTCGAAAAACCCGTTGCCGATCTCTCCGTGGATTGCCAGCAGCCCTATGGCACCGACAAGGAACGCGTAGAAGGCTGGCGCACCACCGGCTGCCCGTGCGATTCGCGCCAATGGCGAAGCCGGAATACTGACGGCCAGGAAGGCGAGCATGCCGGCAGCAGCCAGCAGGATCGCCGAATGCAAGCTCTCATATTGCGCGAAAAGCCATGTCAGCCAGCCGACGAGCACGATATAGGCGAGATGCCGCACATGGGGCGCATCGACGTATCGAACGAGAGCGATGATGACGACTGCCATGATAGGTGGCACCCAGGGCATGATGCCGCGCCACTCGCCAGAGTAATCCCAGAGATACAAACCACAGAATGCCCAGGCCAGAAAGCCGGCAAGCACGACCTGTGCAGTCGAACGGAACAAAGCCCCAGCAATGCACGCCGCCGCGAACCAGACGATCATCATCGCCAGCCCGTCGCCGGATATATTGTACATCTGGCCGACCAGCGACATCGCGCCGCCGAATGTCATCGTTCCGAGAATCAGCAACGCCGACGCGACAATCGAGCGTCCGCGCGCAAACAGATGGGCGCCGCCGAGATAAAAAGCCCAAATCAGCGCGACGAGGCCGAACAGGCGGACGATCCTCGGAATCTCTTCCCAATTCGAGGCAACGAAGAGCAGGATTGCGGCGCCGACCAAGAGCGCCGCCATGACGGTCAGTACGCGGCCGGCGCTGAAACTTGCGGGCCGACTGTCGTATTCGCCTAGGATTGCCGAGGCCGCCGGCGCATCGACAAGCCCCTTGTCGACCCAGATCTTCAGATCACGCTCAAGCCTACCCCGATACATCGCGCGCTCCCGACTGCGACTCCCTTACCTCAACGTGTCCTATCCCATAATGGAATGCAATCGAGGCCACATGCCCGCATCCCGCCCCCTGAAAATGCAGGCGAGCCGCCTCATATTAATGCAGCATTAAGACTTCATTCGCCATTATGCACGGTGGCGTCGCAAAGCTCGGCAAAGACATGCGCAACCAACATACCTCCCATGAAATTATTGCGTTGCACAAAGTTCAAAAGTCATACTATTGATATCCCATCAAAGGACGGCAGTGGCGCGCCGCTTCGGCGCAAGCCGGAAAGAGCCTGGGGAATGATTTCCTCATATGGAATTCGGGGCCGCACACTCCTCCTCCCAGTGCGCTCCGATAGATTGACGACACTCCTCCTCCCAGTCGTCAATCACCACAAATGACGCCCACCGCATCCTCCTCCCGCGGTGGGCGTTATTTTTTACCCCGCTTAAACGCTTAATCCCCTGAAGATCATCAGTTCTCGCCTGTACGTCATTTTCATCACGACAATGCAAGGCAAGTTGACGCGAGAGCCGCACGAAGCGAAATTTTCGTCGACCCGACCTCAGCGATCTTTTCGACTCAATATGGCGCGAAGAGCTCAAAGATCATGGCAGGACGCGGACAATATCCGGGCAATTGCCCGCCCCTTGGGCGTAAGCATTTATATTTGACCGAATAAATGAAACGAGAGCCGCCATCACGTCGCCGTGATATGCACATAAAGCAGCCATCATCTTAGGCAGAACGCCCTTGAGGATTGCGATTTATGCATAGGTGACATGAAGCATTCGCGCTTTTAGTTTTCGCGCCGCAGCATATATTTAAATCCATTAGATCGAGGCCGGAACCATTCGCGGAACCGCCGATCTCCAAACCCTCGAAAGGGAATTACGATGAACCTGACCCGCTCTTTCAACAACTGGCGCAAGTATCGTCAGACCGTTACCGAACTCGGCCGCATGAGCACCCGCGAACTGCACGACCTCGGCATCGACCGCTCTGACATCCATCGCGTAGCCCGCGAAGCCACCGGCCGCTAATCGCCGGACTGGCTTCGCCCAACAGCGACAGCCTCACAACGCCCGTTGCGGACAACCGCGACGGGCGTTCTTTTTTGCGTTGTTCGCAGCCGCACACAGTCAGGCGGCCCCCTCAAGCCATTCGCCACGCGCATGTCGGATAAAATTTAGGCGTTGATGGCTTTTTAGGCGTCACATTGCACAAATGCATAGCAGATGCTTTTTATTCGCACTGCAAAATCAGCACCCTTATGTATATATGTATCTCAAGCGCTGAGGCGGCAATCGCGCCGCTCGCAACTGACTACTTGAGGACAAAATCATGAACCCGATTCGCATTGCTAAGAACTGGATCAGCTACCGCCGCACTCTGAACGAACTCGGCAACCTTTCCAGCCAGACCCTGTCGGATATCGGCGTTAGCCGTTACGAAATCCGCAACATCGCTTCCCGTTCTTTCCGCTAATCACAACGGACTGAACGGACTGCCTCAAGACGGCGCCTTTCGGCGCCGTTTTTGATTCCGGGGCCAGCGTAAAGCAATTGGATCATTGGCCTGCCCGTGATAATGACGCGCCCATGACAAAGACCAGCTCCTTTTTTCCCATCCATGTAATCGGCGGCGGCCTCGCCGGTTCCGAAGCCGCCTGGCAGATCGCCAGCGCCGGCGTACCGGTCGTCCTGCATGAAATGCGCGGCGTGCGCGGCACCGAGGCGCACAAGACCGATGATCTCGCGGAACTCGTCTGCTCCAACTCCTTCCGCTCAGACGACGCGACCAGCAATGCGGTCGGCGTCATCCATGCGGAGATGCGTCTTGCCGGTTCGCTGATCATGGCTTGCGCCGACAAGCACCAGGTTCCGGCCGGCGGCGCGCTCGCGGTAGACCGTGACGGATTTTCCGCGGCAGTCACGCAGGCGATCGATAGCCATCCGCTGATCACCGTGGTACGCGAGGAAATAGAGGGCTTGCCGCCGCAAGAGTGGGACCAGGCGATCATTGCCACCGGTCCACTGACGGCACCTGGGCTTGCCAGCGCCATTCAAGCCGAGACCGGCGCGGATGCGCTTGCCTTTTTCGACGCCATCGCGCCGATCGTCTATCGCGACAGCATCAATATGGACATCTGCTGGTATCAGTCCCGCTACGACAAGGTTGGGCCGGGCGGCACCGGCAAGGACTATATCAACTGCCCGATGGACCAAGCGCAGTATAACGCCTTCCTCGACGCGCTGATCGCCGGCGATGCCGTCGGCTTCAAGGAATGGGAAGGCACGCCCTATTTCGACGGCTGCCTGCCGATCGAGGTCATGGCCGAGCGCGGACGCGAGACGCTTCGCCACGGGCCGATGAAGCCGATGGGCCTGACCAATGCCCATAACCCGACCGTCAAGGCCTATGCGGTCGTGCAGCTGCGCCAGGACAATGCGCTCGGTACGCTCTACAACATGGTCGGTTTCCAGACGAAGCTGAAATATGGCGCGCAGGCCGAGATCTTCCGGCTGATCCCCGGCCTGGAGAATGCCGAATTCGCGCGCCTCGGCGGCCTGCACCGCAACACCTATATCAGCTCGCCGACCCTGCTCGATCGCTCGCTGTCACTGAAATCACGGCCAGGCCTGCGTTTCGCCGGCCAGATCACCGGCTGCGAGGGCTATGTCGAGAGCGCCAGCATCGGCCTGCTGGCCGGCCGCTTCGCTGCCGCCGAGCGCAAGGGCGAGGCACCCTCCGTGCCGCCGGCCACGACGGCACTGGGGTCATTGCTCAGCCATATCACCGGCGGCCATATTGTCTCCGACGAAGAGCCCGGCAAGCGCTCTTTCCAGCCGATGAACATCAATTTCGGGCTGTTCCCGGAGCTGGAACCGGGTTCGATCGTCAAACCGGAGGGCGTCAAGCGCTTTCGCGGCAAGGACAAGACGATCATGAAGCGGCAGTTGATCGCCAAGCGGGCGATCGCGGATTGCGCCGCATGGCTGGGCGTTCCAGCACCAGTCCTCCAGTCGACAGTCGTCGCCGAGAGCGCCTAAGACCTTCTCAAGCCTTTGCCGTCGGTATCAGTGCCGACGGCTTGAGATCTTCGCCAGCAACATAATTGCCAAGCAGCCAGAGCGATACTTCGGCGGCCTCCGCCGAAGTCGCGAATTCGAATGTGCCGTTATGGTGCGGGGCGTCGAGGAAATCGATCGTCAAGCCACGACCGCTCCCCGAATCCTTGGCTCGCGCCCTGCCCGGCTCGATTAGATGAACGCTATAGTGATTGCGCAGGCTGCGCATGAAGCCGGCCTTGTCGTCATGCAATCGTACGAAGACCGCCTGGCCATTGGCCGTCGTCTGCAATTGCCGGATCGCTTCCGTCGGAAAGGCGCGCCCGAATTCAAGAATGGCAAGACCGGTATCGTGCAAACCGTCTTCCTTATTCTGCGACGTCATGCGCGCTATAAAGAAGGCAAAGAAGACGACGATCGCAAAGAGTGTGCACCAGACGATAATGCCCATGGCGGCTTCTCCAGGAATACGGGCGGCAGTTCAGCAATCTCCATAAACCGCGAGACTTGCGCGAACTTGGTCGATTTCAGATTTTCTTCGTCATAGAGGCGAGCGCCATACGCATCTGCCGGCGCCATTGCGGCGGCTGGAAGGCTTGATCGAACACCCTGGCGCCCAGCTTTTGCGCGCGCTTCAGCACCGGTTCGGCCAAAACAACCGGTAGAAAAGCCGGAAACACCAATGGGGCAATAGGGCTTGCAGCCCTCGCCTTCGCCAGATGCTCGCGCCCAAGGCCGGCGAAAGCTTCGATGGCCGCCGATATCCGCACCCTGTCCTCACCGGCGAGGAATGCGTCACGATCGAGACCGGTGGCCGTCAGGATTTCCAGCGGCAGATAAAGCTGGCCGCGACGACGATGTAGCGGCATGAGCAGCAGCAGCCCGGCAATCGCCTGCGCCACCCCGGCATGGCCCGCGGCATCGGCGGAACGACGGGCGTCGTCCGCCGACAATACCAGGCTTGCAAGCTGGATCAGCGCCGAAGCGGTCTCGCCGGCATAGCCTTCCAGCGTGCCGCGCGTCTCCATCGGATCGTCGTAGAGGTCGAAAATGCGCGCATCGATCATGTCGATCAGCGTCTGCGTTGGCAGGCGATATTGTTCGATCGTCGCGAGCAGTTCAGCGGCAACAGGATTAGCCGCGCTCGATCCATGCGCCTGCCCTTCAAGCAAATCACGCCAATATTGCATGCGTACCTCGCCCGGGAGCGGCTCGTGCACGAGATCGCGAATGCGCGCCAGCTCGGCGTTGAAGGCATAGAGTGCCGCAAGAGCACCACGTTTGTCCTCCGGTGCCAGAAGGCAAGCGAGATAGCGATCGCGATCGGTGTCGCGAAGCGTCGCCAGGCAAAGATCCTGGTTGCTACGGGGCGCAGCGTCTGTCGTCATGCTTGACCCGATCTCTCGTCAAACGGCGATCAGCGCCGCGGCCACGGCGCGCGACTCGGACAGCATGATATTGAAGGTGCGTACGGCAGCCCCCGTGCTCATCGGATCGGAGGAAATCTGCCTGGCGCGCAGCGCCGTCTTCAATTCCGCCGGCAGCGGGCGCAGCTCCGTGCCGGTACCGACCAGAAGCACTTCGATCTGGGCGGCTTCGTCGAGCACCCTCTGGAAATGCGCCGGCGTCAGCGCATCCTCCATCGTCATATCCCAACCATAGATGCCGGAGGGCAGGCAAAGCAGCGAGCCGCGATGCGACATGTCCGCAAAGCGAAAACCGCCATTGCCGTATGCGTCGATCGGCGCGCGGCCAGGAAAATGCGCGCTTCGGATTTCTATACCTTTTGCCACTCTGTCACACCGCTGGTTTTTCTGATTGCATGTCGCTCCCTGTCTGACCCTTGCTTTCGCCGCCGGCCTGGAACTTGTCCGGGCGCAGCTTGAAGACGATCAGGACCGGCGCCGCAATATAGATCGACGAGAAAGTGCCGACCGCGACGCCGAAGAGCAAAACGAAGGTGAAGGAGCGGATCACCTCGCCGCCGAATATATAGAGAGCAAGCAGCGCCAGCAACGTCGTTGCCGATGTCAGAACCGTGCGCGACAGCGTCTGATTGATCGAGGCATCGATCAGGATCGGCAATGGCATCTGCGAATAACGCCTCAGATTCTCGCGCATACGGTCATAGACCACGACCGTGTCGTTCAGCGAATAGCCGACGATGGTCAGGAGCGCCGCAATGCCGGTCATGTTGAATTCCATGCCGGTCAACACGAAGAGGCCGAGCGTCAGGATCACGTCATGCAGCGTCGCGATGATCGCGCCGACTGCAAATTGCCATTCGAACCGCAACCAGATGTAAATGAGGATCGCCGCCAGCGCCGCCAGAACGGCGAGCGACGCCGTCCTGGTGATCTCGCCGGAAACCGAGGGACCGACCACTTCCACGCGGGAAAAGTCGTAGTCCTTGCTCAATTCATCGCGAACGAGGGTCACGGCGGATTGTTCGGCATTCTCGCCGCCCTCCTGCGCATGGACCCGGATCACGGCCCCTAACCGGTCATCCAGCCGTTCGACCTGAACATCACCCGGAATAACGTCCAGCAAGCGCGCCTGAATATCGGCGGGGTCGGCAACACCCTGCTTGGCGCGAACCTCGATGATCGATCCGCCGGTGAAATCGATACCAAGATGCATGCCGATCGTTGCAAAGGCAAGCAAGGTCGCGACCGACAATGCCGCCGATACCGTGAACGTATAGCGGCGGATACCCATGAAGCGGATATTGGCGCCATCGAAAATGCCGCTGCGAACGCCGGCCAGCAGCACGCGCGGCTTGCGATGCGAAATCCAGGCATCGACGAGCGATCGCGTGACGAAGCAAGCGGTAAAGAAGGTGGTGAAAACGCCGACGATCAGCGTCGCGGCGAAACCACGCACCGCGCCGCTGCTGACATAGAACAGGATGGCAGCGATGATGAGCACCGTGAAATTGGCATCGGCAACGGTGGCAGCGGCCCTGTTGAAGCCGTGGCGCAGCGCATCGACGAGAAGATGCGTCTTTTTCTCTTCCTCGCGGACGCGCTCATAGATCAGCACATTGGCGTCGAGCGCTATGCCGATGATCAGCACGATGGCGGCAATGCCCGGCAGCGTCAGCGTAATACCGAACACTCCCATGAGCGCCAGAACCATGACGATATTGATGATGAGCGCGATCGTCGCGGCAACGCCGAGCAGCCCGTAAAAACCGATCATCAGCGCGGCGACGAAAATAGCGGCAATAACGCAGGCAATGATGCCGGAGCGCATCGTCTCGCTGCCGAGACCGGGCTCGATGGTCCGTTCCTCGACCGTCGTCAGCGTCGCCGGCAGCGGCCCGGATTTCAGCATGACGGACAGATCCTGCGCGCCCTGGGCCGTGAAGTCGCCGGGGATATTGATATCACCGGTGGTGATCGCAGTTTTCAGCGTAGCCGACGAAAGGACCTGACCATCAAGCACGACGGCGATGATCTTGCCGAGATTGGCGGCCGTTGTCTGCGCAAAGCGGCCAGTCGCCTCCGGCGTCAGCCTGACAGAGACAGTGCCATCGTTGTTTTGGCTATTGGATACCGCCGCAGCGTCGGCAAAGTCGATATTCGAAAGAAGGGGCTGCTTTTGCAGAAGATAGCCGGCCGGCGGATCATCCTCGGAAAACAGCACCTCGGAACCTGCGGGCGGACGGCCGTTCATAGCGTCCTGCACCGGCATCGATGAATCGACCAAACGGAAGCTGAGCTCGGCCGGCTGGTTCAGAAGGTTCTTCAGGCGCTGCGGATCGGCAAGACCCGGTACCTGGATGACTATACGATCAGCACCCTGTCGGCGGATTAGCGGTTCGCCGACGTCGAGTTGCGCGATGCGATTGCCGATGACCTTGAGCGACCGGGTCACGGCGGCGGAAAGACCCTCTTTAATGCCGGCATCGGTAATATCGATGGTAAACGCACCATTACCGCCCTGAGACAAGGTCGCTTCCGGCTTGCCGGAAGCCGCATCGGTAATCGGCTTCAAGGCATTGACGGCTGCCTGCACCTGGGCAGGGTCATTGATGCGCAACTGGATCTTCTGACCGGTGCCCGTCAAACCGGAATAGGCAATATTGACGGTACGCAGTCTGGCGCTGATGTCGCCGACGACAGTTTCCAGCCGGTTTCTGACGACGTCGTCACGCTCGATCTTGAGCATGATATGCGAACCGCCCTTGAGATCGAGACCAAGCTCGACCTTTCGTTGCGAAAACCAGTTCGGGAAGGAAGCCAGCCGCTGCTCATCAAGCAGATTAGGCACGGCAAGGAGAACGCTCAAGAGAACGGCGAACCAGATCAGGACGGTCTTCCACCAGGAGACGTGCAGCATCGCTCTCTCGAGTTTGGTCTTTTCTTACTGCGCCCCGCATGCACCATGGTATGCAAAGGACGCAGTAACACTTTGAATTTGCGCACAATCCCGTCCGAAAGTCGATTCCGATTTTCGAAGCCATGCACAAGGAGGGCGAGCCTTGCCGGCCAGCCCTTTCATCAAGACCTTATGCGGCGTCTGCCTTGACGGGTTCGCCCTTGACGCGCACTTCCGAAATGGCGCTGCGAACGACGCGGATCTTGACGCCCTCGGCGATTTCCACTTCCAGTTCCTTGTCGTCGACAACCTTGGTGACCTTGCCGACGATGCCGCCGCCCGTGACGACCTGATCGCCGCGACGAATGTTCTTCAGGATCTCGTCACGCTTCTTCGCCTGCGCGCGCTGCGGACGGATGAGGAGGAAATACCAAACGACCATCAGCGGCACAAACAGGATGATCATTTCAAAGCCGGAACCGCCGAAGACGCTCGCAGCTGAATCTGTTGCGCTCTGCGCATATGCGTTGGTGACAAACATCAAAAACTCCCTTGAACTCCTTGCGGGAACGGGGCCCGCGTCAGGTTGCCGGAATATAGTTGCGATCATAGCGATTGCAACAAAAACAGCCGCGAACCGTACCGTTTTCCCGGCCTCTTAGCCTTTCAGCCCCACAAGGAGCATGATACCCGACAGGACGAGGTGCATTTTACTACTTTCTTGACTAACGTTCTGGAGGAAAAACGGTGATCGAAAACCAAAACGCCCTGATCCTTGCGGAAGTCCGCCGTCTCGCCGACGCGCTCGAACGCCTGGCTGGCCCGCCGCCGGCCGTCAACGACTGGAGCGCCGCCGACTGCTTCGTCTGGGCTCCTACCCGGCTACATTTGCAACCGGTTTCCAGGCCGAACCGCGTGGCGCTCACCCTCATTCGCGGCGTCGATCATGTCCGCGACATCCTCCACGAGAACACGCTGCGCTTCGCCGAAGGCTTCGCCGCCAACAATGTCCTGCTCTGGGGCGCGCGCGGCATGGGCAAATCCTCGCTCGTCAAGGCCGTGCATGAGGACGTACGTCGCGCCACCGGTATTTCGCTGAAGCTGATCGAAGTGCACCGCGAGGATATTTCCTCGCTGCCCGTGCTGCTCGATATCCTGAAAACCGCACCGCACCGCATCATCCTCTTCTGTGACGACCTCTCCTTCGACCATGACGATACCGCCTACAAGTCGCTAAAGGCAGCGCTTGACGGAGGCGTGGAGGGCCGGCCGGACAATGTGCTGTTCTACGCCACATCCAACCGCCGCCACCTGCTCCCGCGCAATATGATGGAGAACGAGCAGTCGACGGCTATCAATCCGTCGGAAGCCGTCGAGGAAAAGGTCTCCCTTTCCGATCGCTTCGGCCTCTGGCTCGGCTTCCACAAATGCAGCCAGGAAGACTATCTGCAGATGATCGATGCCTATGCCGATCACTTCAAGCTCACCCTCGACCGCACGCAGATGCACCATGAAGCACTGGAATGGGCGACCACCCGCGGCGCCCGCTCCGGGCGCGTGGCCTGGCAATATATCCAGGATCTGGCCGGTCGGCAGAGGATCGTGCTCGAGCGGGACTGATCACCGTTTCTGAGCCTCAAACGACAAAAAGCCCGGCGGTGACCGGGCTTTTTGCAGACTCCTTGAGACGCACTACCTATTCAAGGAAGGTCATTGGGTTGACCGGGGCCGAATTCTTGCGGACTTCGAAATGAAGCTGGGGCTGCTTGACGTCGCCGCTCATGCCGGAGGTGGCAAGCGTCTGGCCGCGCTGGACCTTCTGGCCGCGGGCAACGTTGAGAGCGTCGGCATGGCCGTAGACGGTGACGGTACCGTCATCGTGGCGGACGAGAACCGTGTTGCCCAGCTCCTTCAGACCGTTGCCGGCATAGATGACGACGCCATTCTCGGCGGCCTTGATCGGCGTGCCCTCGGGAACCGAGATATCGATACCGTCGTTGCGGCTGCCGTTGACGTTGGAACCGTAGCCGGCGATGACCGCACCGCGAACCGGCCAGCGATATTTGCCGATACCAGTTGCTTCCGGCGCGTCAGCCGAGACGTCGGATTTGGTCGCGGCGTCGCTGACGGACTGCGTCGGCGCTGCACTTGCAACAGCCTGCGGCTTGCCAGAATCCGGTGCAGCGTCAGTGGGAGCGACCTTGGCGCTCGCCTTCGTTACCGGCTTAACAGCGGCTTCGACGACTTCCTTCTGTTCGGCAAGCGACTTCGCGGCAGATTTCTGCGGCTCGATCGAGGCCGTCCTGATTGGATCGGCACCGGCATGCGGCAGTTTCAGAGCCTGCCCGACGCGGACACCCTCACCCGACTTCATGCGGTTTGCCTGCTTCAACTCATCGACGCTGACGCCGGTGTTGCGAGCAATCCTGGCGAGCGAGTCACCCGGCTTGACGACATAGGTACCATCGCCCTTCGGCAGCGGACCCTTGCCATTGCCGGCAGCGAGCTTGTTCGGATCGGCAAGACCTGCCTGCGACTTGCCGCGCAGCTGGCCGTTGGATGGCAGCACCGCTGCATCCTGCTCGGGAGCCTTGGCGGGGCCAGGCATCTTGCCGCCCCTGGAAAGATCGGTCGCTTCCGAAGCAACTTTCGCTGGGCTCGATACCCCTGCGCCATTCATGGTCGGAATGATGATCTGCTGGCCGGGCTGAGCGCCGGCGCTGTTTCTCAAGCCGTTGGCGCGCAGAATTTCCTTGGCCGGAACACCGTAACGACGCGACAGGAGATCGATGTTTTCGCCCTGCTGCAGGGTAACACTCGGCGCGTTGACCGTCGTCCAGCCGGAAGAAGAAGTCGAAGCGGAAGGCGCCTTCAGCGTACCTGTCGACGCCGTGTCCGAGGCCAGAGCCGGCTCCATGCGGGAAGCCGCCTGCCTGCCACGCGATGCCGGCAGAGGCTGGGCGAGCGCCTGATCTTCGGAATTAGACACTCCACGCGAACGGGCCGGAGCCGCGGAGGCCGTCGGGGCCGCCAGATCGGAACGCTGGATCGCGACCGGCGCGGTCGATACGCGGGCGCTGGAGTAGGAAGGATTGTAGCCGGCCGGAGAATTCGGATAAGTTCGCGCGGCAGGCGCGCTCTGCTGCGGATAATCCTGCTGTTGATAGCCGCCGCCCTGGGCAACATCGGCCCTCGGTACGGCACTACCATCCAGATTGTTCGACCCACCGCGATTGATGGAACCTGTCGTCGTCCGATCCGGCGAGCCCGCAAAGAGCCCGCCGAAGCGCGTCGTGTCTGAACTGCAAGCTGTCGCTGTGCTCGCCAGGAGAACTGCCACAAGGACTTTCCCTGCCGATTTACCGAAGTTTGACGAAAGACTGAAACCCATGACTCGACCCACTTGAGACGCAACTGTTTATGGGTCGATTAAAGCGCGTTAATCTTACCATGCGGTTAAAGCACTGGCACCACATGTGTTTTTTTGAGGAATTGCTAACCATAGAAAATGAATCCGCCACGCATGCGGAATGCGCCGGGCATTTCGATCCAAATTCGGTCTTAAAGATGGGAGGCGAGCATCGGCACGATTGGCTGATAGGGAACGTCAAAGAGTTCCTCACGCTCGAAGCGGCTGCCGGTCTTGGTGAGGCGCACCATGCGGCAAACATCGTCCGAAAGCATCAGCGGCGCGATCATCGAGCCCCCGGACACCAATTGATCGGCATAGAAACGCGGCATGGCGGTAAAGGCCGATGTCACAATGATGCGGTCGAAGGTGCCCTCGCCCGGCAGACCGACGCTGCCGTCCGCCTGACGGATGATGACGTTGCGCAGCCCGAGCGTGTCCATGCGCTGCTGCGCGGCCGTCGTCAGGGTCTTGTAGCGATCGACCGTCAACACCCGCTCGACAATGCGCGCCATGACGGCGGCGGTGAAGCCGCTGCCGGTTCCGATTTCGAGAACGCGGTGGCCCGGCTTGATCTTCAGACTGTGCAGAATGCGGACCACGAGATCAATGCCTTCCATGAAGGCTCCACATTCGATCGGGATCGTCCGGCTGGAATAGGCGTCATCGGTAAATTGCAGCGGCACGAACGGCAGGCGCGGCGTCTGCTCGACGGCCGTCATCAGATCGATGTCCAGTATGCCTTCGGCCCGCAGCCGCAGCACAACGGCTGCGAAGCCTTCCTTCTCGACCAAACGAGGTGTCAATCCGCTACTCCATGCCCGAGCGCCCGCGCCACGCGGTCTTGCACCGAATAATCCGTCAAATCGAGTTTCAAAGGAGTTACCGAAATACGATTTTGTTTCAGTGCGTGGATGTCTGTGCCGGGGCGAAAGACGCCGCTGCGCTCGCCGAAGCGCAGCCAGTAATAGGGGAAACCGCGGCCATCGGAGCGCTCATCGACCTGTAGGTTGAAAGCAAGATTGCCCTGTGCCGTAACTTCCGTGCCTGCGACTTCGTCCGGCCGGCAATTCGGGAAGTTCAGGTTGAGAAAGGTGCCATCCGGCAGGTCGATATCGATAAGCTTGCCGAGCAGCGCCGGCGCATGCGCCTCCACCACCTCCCAGGGAACGATGCGTGTGCCGTTCTCGTGCACATAGGCCTGGCTCAAGGCAAAGGAGCGCACGCCTTGCAACGTGCCCTCGATCGCACCGGCAATCGTTCCTGAATAGGTGACGTCGTCGGCAACGTTGGAACCGGAATTGACGCCCGACAGGATCAAGTCCGGCTTGATGTCCATGACCTGGCGAATGCCCATGATGACGCAATCGGTCGGCGTGCCGCGCAGTGCATAATGCTTGTCGGAGACCTTGCGCAGACGCAGCGGCTCGGAAAGGCTCAGCGAATGGGCAAGCCCGCTCTGATCCGTCTCCGGCGCGACAATCCAGACATCGTCCGACATGGTGCGGGCGATACGCTCCAACGCTGCCAGCCCTTCGGCATGAATGCCGTCGTCATTGGTCAGAAGTATCCGCATCGCCCCACCAGTAAATTATGCTGCTTTTTCGATCCTCTTCAGACCACCCATATATGGCAGCAGTGCGTCCGGTACAGTCACCGAACCATCATCATTGAGATAATTCTCAAGAACCGCGATCAGGCATCGGCCGACGGCTGTGCCCGAGCCGTTCAGCGTATGAACGAATTTCGTGCCCTTGTCGTCCTTGCCGCGATAGCGCGCATTCATGCGCCGGGCCTGGAAATCGCCGCAGACCGAGCAGGAGGAGATTTCGCGATAGGTATCCTGCCCCGGCAGCCAGACTTCGAGGTCGTAGGTCTTGCGGGCACCGAAGCCCATATCGCCAGTCGACAGCGTCATGACGCGGTAATGCAGGCCAAGACGCTTCAGCACCTCCTCGGCGCAAGCGGTCATGCGCTCATGCTCGGCAATCGAGCTTTCGGCATCGGTGATCGACACGAGCTCGCATTTCCAGAACTGATGTTGGCGCAGCATGCCGCGCGTGTCGCGGCCGGCCGAGCCCGCTTCCGAGCGGAAAGACGGCGTCAGCGCGGTGAAACGCAGCGGCAACTTCTCCTGGTCGAGGATGTCGCCGGAAACGAGATTGGTGAGCGTCACCTCGGCGGTCGGGATCAGCCAGCGGCCATCCGTGATCCTGAACGAATCCTCGGCGAATTTCGGCAATTGGCCGGTGCCGAACATCGCCTCGTCACGCACCATCAGCGGCGCACTGACTTCGGTGTAGCCGTGCTCGCTGGTATGGAGATCGAGCATGAACTGGCCAAGCGCCCGTTCAAGACGCGCGAGTTGCGAGATCAGCACCGTGAAGCGCGAACCGGAAAGTTTCGCAGCACGCTCGAAATCCATGTAGCCGAACGCTTCGCCGATCTCAAAATGCTCTTTCGGCTTGTGGTTCCAGGTCGGCTTGGCGCCCCAGACATGCTTGACGACATTGTCGTGTTCGTCCTTGCCGACGGGCACATCATCGAGCGGAATGTTGGGGATGCGCGACAGGGCGTCGTTGAGCTCGGCCGTCAGCACGCGCTCTTCCTCTTCCGCGGCGGGAAGCGACGTCTTGATCTCGGCGACTTCGGCCTTCAGTTTTTCGGCAAGCTCGGTGTTCTTCTGGCCCATGGCCGCGCCGATCTCCTTCGAGGCGGCGTTACGGCGGGACTGCATATCCTGGACGGACTGGATGATGGAGCGGCGCCTCTCGTCGAGCGCAATGAGGCCTTGCGACAAAGGCTCTGCACCACGCTTGGCAAGCGCTGCATCCAAAACCTCGGCATTCTCACGAATCCATTTGATATCAAGCATCGTCGTTCCAGGTCGTTAGACATGACTACAGCTCCGACCGAGAGTTCGGTCGGAGATCGAATTGGCAAACCCTTATGAAAGGACGTCTCAGACCCGTCGCTCAGACACCATCCGTCTTGGCGACATCGGACTGCTCGTCTTTCTCTTCAGACGTCTGCCGGGCACGCTGGCGTTCCACGAGTCGCGCCGCGTAGATGGAAATCTCGTAGAGAAGGATCGTCGGCACTGCAAGGCCGATCTGGGACATCGGATCCGGCGGCGTCAGCACCGCAGCAACGATGAAGGCGAAGACAATCGCGAACTTGCGCTTTTCCGCCAGCCACGTCGATGTCAGCAGGCCGACGCGCGCAAGCAGCGTGGTGATGACGGGCAATTGGAAGACGAGGCCGAAGGAGAAGACCAGCGTCATGATCAGGCTCAGATATTCCGAGACCTTCGGCAACAACGCAATGCCCACCTGACCGTCGGCCGGCAGCTGCTGCATCTTCAGGAAAAACCACATGACCATGGGAGCGAAGAAGAAATAAACCAGCGACGCGCCCAACAGGAACAGAATGGGCGACGCGATCAGGAACGGTAGGAAAGCGCCACGCTCATTCTTGTAAAGGCCGGGTGCCACGAACTTGTAAATCTGTGCGGCAATGACCGGGAAGGCGATGACCAGCGCGCCGAACATGGCGACCTTCACCTGCGTGAAGAAGAATTCTTGCGGCGCAGTGTAGATCAACTCGGCCTTGGTGACATCAAGATGCGCCCAGACGACCGC
This sequence comes from Rhizobium sp., assembly GCA_036383055.1. GTDB lineage: Bacteria > Pseudomonadota > Alphaproteobacteria > Rhizobiales > Rhizobiaceae > Rhizobium. The sequence continues at coordinate 26,491 of DASVPC010000100.1, forward strand.
CCATTTATACGGATAGACCAGATAGTTGAAGAGATGCTTGGCAACGGCGAAGCAGGCGATGAAGGCGATGAAGAAAGTCACCAGCGACCAGATCAGCCGCGTGCGCAGTTCCATGAGGTGTTCGATAAGCGGCTGCGGCTTATCGTCAATGTCGCCCGTCATGCCTTGTCCTTCTTTTTAGGCGTTGCTTTGGCGACCGGTGTGGTCTTGGCGGCCGTTACACGCTTCTTTGGAGCGGGAGCAACGGGAGCCTCGGCGGCAGCCACGGCGACCTTGCGCGGTGCACGCGTCGGCTTGTCCGCGACAACGGGAGTATCGACGACCGCAGCAGCGACCTCTTCCGCCTTCGCGGGCGCCTTTGTCCGCGGCTTGCGCACGGCCTTTGGCTTGGCAGGCGCTTCCTGCGCGGCGGCAACCGGTGCGGGAGCGACCACCGGAGGGGCTCCGCTTATCGCAGAGGCGACCGACGTTTCCGGCAATCCCATGGATGGTTCGGAAACTGGTTCAGCCGGGGTCGATGTTGCGTCAGGCTTATCCGACGTGGTCGAACGCTGCAGATCCGCCTTGATATCGTTACCCATCTGCCGCAACGGGTTTATTGCTTCCCGCAACGAATTGACTGGGTTGAGCTTCTGGGCGTCCGAGATCGTCTGGCGCACATCGTCCAGCTCGGCTTCACGCATGGCCTCGTCGAATTGCGAGCGGAACTCACCCGCCATTTTCCGGGCACGCGCCGTCATCTTGCCAATCGTGCGTAACGTCGCCGGCAATTCCTTCGGGCCAATGACCACAAGCGCCACCACGGCGATAACCAGCAGCTCGGACCAGCCTATATCGAACATACAAAGGCTCCTGGGCCGACAGCGAGCATTTCAGCCCCTGACGCGCCCGACATGATTACTTCGACTCGTCGGCCTTGTGTTCGACGGTGCGGGACGTTGTCGTCTGCGCCGGCGGCGTCTCTTCGTCGTCGTTCATGCCTTTTTTGAAGCTCTTGATACCCTTGGCGACGTCACCCATCAGCTCCGGGATCTTTCCACGGCCGAACAACAACAGCGCGATGGCCAGGACGATCAGCCAGTGCCATATGCTTAGAGAACCCATTGCGATAACTCCCGATTTCAGTGTCTTCCCGATGTAAGACGTTTGTGAATGTTTTTCAAACACCAAAATGTACTGCATCGACGCTTATGGGGATAGCGAGCGACAATGCAATAGCCAAACGTCTCCAACTCAGGAGAATGAGCCCCATATTCGCATCAGCTAATGGCGAAACAGAGGCTTGGGCTCTTGTTTTGAAAAAAGCTTTATGGGCCGCCAAGCGGCTCAAACATGTCGAGAGTGCGGATTTTAAGCTCAATCGTCCGAAGCGCCGCCCGGCGCCAGGAGACCAAGCTCCTCCAGATCCATCTGCGTGATCGGATCCTCGTCCTCGGTCAATTCATCACTCATCAGCGGCGACGGTACGTTGAAATTGGCGGGGATACGGCCGGAAAGCAGCCCTGCCCCCTTCAACTCCTCGAGACCGGGCAAGTCGCGCAACTCTTCCAGGCCGAAATGATCGAGGAAATCCCTTGTCGTGCCCAGCGTCACCGGCCGGCCCGGTGTACGCCTGCGGCCGCGAAAACGAACCCAACCGGATTCCATCAGCACATCCAGCGTCCCCTTGGAGGTCTGCACGCCTCTGATATCCTCGATCTCGGCGCGCGTCACCGGCTGGTGATAGGCAATGATTGCCAGAACTTCGAGCGCCGCACGCGACAGTTTCCGCGCTTCATTGTCATCGCGGCGGATAACGAAGGAAAGATCAGCCGCCGTGCGAAAGGCCCAGGCACCGTCGACCTGGACCAGATTGACGCCGCGCATCGCATAATCGGTCTTCAAGCGCTGCATAATGGAACTGATATCGACGCCCTGCGCGACGCGCTCGGCGATAAAACCCTCGGATACCGGCTGCGCGGAGGCAAACACCAGCGCTTCGGCAATGCGTTCCGCTTCGCGCAAAACGCGCTCATCGATCGCCGGCGCCGTTGGCGCGGCCGCGTCGTCATTCACATACTGATCGTTATCAGGACCGCTCACACCCGCACCTATTCCGCAGCCTCAAGCTCATCGACATCATGCTTCGGCCCGCGCCGCATGTAGAGCGGTTGGAACGCGCCCTCCTGGCGAATTTCCAGCTTGCCTTCCCGCGCGAGCTCCAGCGAGGCCGCAAAGGCGCTGGCGATGGCGGTGACGCGCTCGCTGGCGCTGGTCATATAGCGCAGCAGATAGTGTTCCAGAGCCGTCCAATCGGTAATCTCGCCGATCATCCGGTTGAGGATCGTACGGGCGTCGCCCAACGACCAGACCTGGCGCCGCTCGATCGTTACCTGCGTGACCGCCTGACGTTGGCGCAAACCGGCATAGGCGGTCAAAAGATCGTAGAGGCTGGCGTCATAGGCGGACCGGCGCCGGTCGGGTATATGCTCCGGCGCACCGCGCACGAAGATATCGCGGCCGAGACGGTTACGGTTGACAAGGTCCGTTGCCGCATCGCGCATCGCTTCGAGGCGCTTCAGGCGAAAGGCAAGCGTCGCGGCCATTTCCTCGCCGCTCGGGCCGTCTTCCTTGCTCTGCTGCGGAATGAGCAGCTTCGACTTGAGATAGGCAAGCCACGCGGCCATGACGAGATAATCGGCGGCAAGCTCGATGCGGATTCGCCGGGCGGTATCGATGAACAACAGATATTGCTCGACCAGCGCCAGTACGGAGATGCGCGACAGATCAACCTTCTGGGTGCGGGCAAGATGCAGCAACAGGTCGAGGGGACCTTCGAAGCCGGCGATATCGACGAGCATGGTGGGCTCGTGCATGCCGCGTTCGCCATTGCCGTCCTGCCACAGTTTGTCCATCGGCGCTGCCGCCTGTTGGCTCTTTTCCGTGCCGTTCACCTTGTTCACCCGTCAGATCCCCGGAGTTCGGTCCTAAGCCACCGCAAACATCGCATCGAATTCAGCGCGAATCGACGCTTCATCCGCACCGTCATTATAGCCGAAGGCCGCTTCCACAGCCTTGGCCCGCTCAAGCGCGCCGCCACTCAGGACCGGTACGTTGCGCACCACTTGCTGCATCTCGTCCATGACGCCATTGCAATGCAGCACGATATCGCATCCGCCGGCAACAATATTCGCCGCCCGCTCGCCGATCGTACCGGCAAGAGCGTTCATCGAGGTATCGTCGGACAGAAGCAGGCCCTTGAAGCCGATATGGCCGCGAATGATCTCTTCGATGACCTTGCGCGAGGTCGTCGCCGGATTGGCGGGATCGATGTCGGTGAAGACGACGTGGCACGTCATCGCCATCAGTTCGTCCTTGAGCGCGACGAAGGGCGGGAAATCATGCGCTTCCAGCTCGGCGCGGGACACCGTGACCACCGGCAATTCGTGATGTGAATCGGCAAAGCCGCGGCCATGGCCAGGCATATGCTTCATCACCGGCAGGACGCCGCCGGCCTTGAGGCCCTCGGCGGCAGCGCGGCCCATCTCGGTCACCGTCACCGGATCGCCGCCATAGGCGCGATTGCCGATGACATTGCTCGACCCTTCGACCGGCACGTCGAGCACCGGCAGGCAATCGGCATTGATGCCGAACTTCAAAAGATCGAAGGCATGGAGCCGCGACATCAGCCAGGCGGCGCGCAGACCCTGCTCGCGATTCTGGCGATAGATGTCACCCAGCGCCTGGCCGGAGGGATAATGCGGCAGGATCGGCGGGCGGATGCGCTGCACCCTGCCCCCTTCCTGATCGATAAAGACTGGCGCATCGCGACCGACGCTATCGCGCAGGGAGGCGACGAGATCGGCGATCTGCGCCGGCTCGGAAATGTTGCGCCCGAAAAGGATGAAGCCCCATGGCTGTTCCGCCTGATAGAAGGAACGCTCTTCGGGCGTGATGGAATGGCCGCTACAGCCGAGGATCATGGATTTCGATTCGGTCATGTCCGAATCATAGCGGCCGCGTCGTGAAATGCGAAGCACGTCAAGGCGAGATACATAAAAAGAAGCTGGCTCAAAGGAAAACGGCGGGCTCTCGCCCGCCGTTTTCAGCTGATACGTGGTGCTCTGATCTCTTATTTCGAGATCAGGCAGGTGCCACCTGCAGCGCGCAAGCGTACGCAGAGGTCGGCGGCATCGTCCTTGGAGCCGGCGACGACACGGACGCGATAGTAGGTACCCTTGCCGGCGATATCGGCCTTGCGGATTTCGAGCTGATGACCGCCGATGACACCGGCGAACTTGGTCTTCAGGTTCGCCTGCGACCGCTGCGCTTCAGCCTCGGAAGGCAGCGAGGCGATCTGTACGCCATAGGCACCGCCAGCGCTTGCCGACCCAACCTGCGTTGCGGCGGGGCTTGCCGAAGCAACCTGCTGCGGCTTCGGCTGAGCCTGCGCCGGATGAGCAGCCACGGTCTCGGTGGCGGCAGCCGGCTTGGCCGGCTGTTGTGCCGGGCGCGCGGTCGGAAGCGGAGTGGTCTTGACGACGCGGATCGGCGTGCTCTCGGCGCTGGCAGCGTCGCTGACGTCAGCCGGCTGCGACGCCTGCGTATCCGTGCTGGCCGGACGAAGGTCGGCGGAGGCAACCTGATTATCGGTGGCCGGCTTGGCCGCAGCGGTCTTCGGCGCCAAGGCCGGAGCCGCCGCCGTTGTGGTCTTATCGACGGCCGGCTCTTCGCGAGCAACCAGCGAACCGTCCGGCTTGACGATCATCGTGCGAACCTTGCGCGGCGACACCGACGGGACCTGCCCGTCATCGTTGGCGGCCATGTCGGCATTATCGCCGTTCTGGCTCGGCAACAGGCGCGGATCCTGGGTTTCGCCAACCGGCGTCGGCGTGACCTGATCGGCACTGCCGTCATCTGGCGAGACCGCTTCAGGGATCAACGTCTTCTGGACGACATCCACCGGCTGCTCGTTGGACGACACCAGCTGCTTCTGCTTCGGCGCGGCGGCGCTATCGCCGGCGACGCGGTCGTATACGGCCTTGTCCTGATTCGGCACAACGGTTCCGCCCGGATTTTCCGGAGCGACCTTGATCGGATCGGCATCGGCCGTAATCACACGCGGCTCACCGGAGAAGCTCGAAATCGGCGAACCGTGACGAACCCAGCCGTAGACACCATAGGCGCCGAGGCCGAGAACCGCGATCAGGGCTGCGGCGGTTGCTATGCCACGGAACGAACGCGCCGGACGCCGGATGGCCTGCACGGCCGGGTTCAGCGTCATGCGAGCAACATTCTCAACCGGATTGGATGCCTCGCGGTAGCTGCGGCGGAAGTCCTCTTCCAGCGCCCGCTCGAACTCGTCGAATTCTTCGACAGGCTGCTTGGCGGCTGCGGCAACGGGCTTTGCTGCTGCATTCTTCGACCAGGACGCGGCAGCCATTGCACCGCCGAGAGCGGCGGCTGCTGCCGGTTTGATCGGCTCCGGAGCTGCTTCCTTGGCGGGCGTACCGAACAGGCTCGCCATCTCGGCATCGATATCGAAATCATATTCCGAGGGAACCGCGATCGGCGCTTCCGGCTCGACCGGCGGCAGGTTCGGAACATGCGAACCCTCGAAAGTCTCGACACGGTCTTCCGTGTCGGCGATTTCCGACGGGTCGAAAGGCAAAGCCTGATCGATATCGAGCGTCGGCGCTGTCTTTGCAACGACGGGCGTCTGGACCGGCTCCGACCGTGGGGTTTCCGCAACGAATGGCGCCGCAACAGCAGCCACCGGAGCCGATACCACCGGCGTGGCTCTCGAAACGATTGGTGCCGGCTGCGGCGCGGGCGTCGGCGAGGTCACGGGAGCAGACTTATTCGCCTCTGCAAAATCGAGCTCGGCAAGTTCCATCTCGATATCAGCGAGATCGAATTCGAAGTCCTCGCCGGCGAATGGGTCTTCATCTTCCAGCAGGATCGGCTTCGGCTCTTCGCGCTGTGGAGCGACCGAGGCCACCGGAGCAACAAAAGCTTTTGCGGCAGAAACGGCCGGTGTTGTGGGCTGCGAGGCAAAGATATCGAAATCCGGCTCGACCCTTGCCGCCGGTTCGCTGCCTCTGGCGGGAACGGGATAGCGGTCGACATCGGCCAGCAGGTCGTCGATCTCGGCGGAAAGAGCCGCCGCATCAAAGCTTGCCGTCTTGACCGGTTCCGGCGCCTTCGTAACCGGCTGAACAGCGACGGGCTCGACGCTTCGGGCATCCCCCATCGTCGGCAATTCAAAATCGAGCGCCTCGATGATGGGCTGCGCCTGAGCGACCGGGGCACCCACGGGAGCCGGGACGACGGGCGTTGCCTGCGTGGACGGAGGCGCCACAGTAAAATTGGCAATTGGCAAACGCACCGTGGCCGCGGCGTGCTGCGGCGTCGGCTTGACGACTGGCGGAGCAACAGGTTGCGGAGCCGGGGCGGCCTGCAATGCCGGCGCGATCGACATTTCAAGTTCGTCGATCAGATCGCGTGCCCCGACGGTCGGCTTGATCGCCGGCGCAGGCTGCTGCAATTCTACAGGCTGAGGTTCGGCGATTGCCGGCTCGGCGGGACGCGACAATTCGGCTTCACCCGCGAAGGGCTTATCTTCCGGCAAGACCGGAATGTCATTCGCAGGACTCAAACGTGGCGCATCATAGCGCTCGAATTCCCGCAGGAGCTCGTCTTCGAGATCGAAGGCCGGCTCTTGCCGTTGAGCCGCAGGTGCCGCCTGTGCGGTAGGCCGCGGCTCGAAACCGACGATGCGGGCGAGTTCGGCAAGCGGATCATCATCCGCAAAGAACCCGTCGTTTCCGCTTGCGCGATACGCCAACTGTTTTTCTGCCATCACCCAATCCACTCGCAAACGCTACAGTTAAATGCCAGTGCAATGTGGGCAAACGGTGACGTTTATCGCATTTCATCCGGTGCGGCGGTCCCGGTTATACCAAGACCCGACTTCAAAACCGACGCGACAGCGTGCACCAGCCCAAGTCTGGCAATGCTCAATTCTCGGTTCTTATCGTTAACAAATCGTAATTCAGGTAAATCTTTACCTTTGTTCCAATGTCCGTGGAACGAACTTGCCAGATCGTAAAGATAAAAGGCGATGCGATGAGGCTCCTGAGCCTGCGCCGCAGCTTCAATGATTCGCGGGAATTCCGCAATCTTCGCGACGAGTTGCAACTCGGCCGGATCCGAGATCACGCCACCGACCGCTTTTGCCAGATCGAGCGAGGCGATATCGAGATCCGGGAAGGCTTCCTGGGCCTGCCGGAAGATCGACATGCAGCGCGCATGTGCATACTGCACGTAGAAGACCGGATTGTCCTTGGACTGTTCGGTGACCTTGGCGAAGTCGAAATCCAACGGCTCGGAGCTCTTGCGATAAAGCATCATAAACCGCACGGAATCGCGGCCGACCTCATCGACCACTTCACGCAGCGTAACGAAATCGCCGGAACGCTTCGACATCTTCACCGGCTCGCCATTGCGGAACAGCTTGACCAGCTGGCACAGGAGCACCGTGAGCTTCGCCTTGCCTTCCGAGACGCCGCGCGCAACGGCCTCCAGGCGCTTGACGTAACCGCCATGGTCCGCACCGAGAATATAGATCATCTCGTTGAAGCCCCGGTCGTACTTGTTCTTGAAGTAGGCGACGTCGGCGGCGAAGTAGGTATAGGAGCCGTCCGACTTGATCAGCGGGCGGTCGATATCATCACCCACTTCCGTCGAACGGAAGAGGGTCTGCTCGCGATCCTCCCAATCCTCCGGCAACTGCCCCTTTGGTGGCGGCAGAGCTCCCTTGTAGACGTAGCCCTTGAAGGTCAGGTCATTGATGGCAGTGCGGATCAGGGCGGCGCCATTGGCGTGCAAGGTCCGCTCCGAGAAAAAGACGTCGTGATGAACGTTCAGCGCCTCCAGATCGGCGCGGATCATCACCATCATCGCGTCGATGGCTCGTTCCTTGATGATTGGCAGCCACTGCTCTTCCGACATGCCGCGAAGCTTGGTGCCGAATTCCTTGGCCAGCGCTTCGCCGACCGGAACCAGATAGTCGCCAGGATAGAGACCGGCCGGGATCTCGCCGACCTGTTCGCCAAGCGCCTCGCGGTAGCGAATGAAGACGGACCGCGCCAGCACATCGATCTGCGAGCCGGCGTCGTTGATGTAATACTCCTTGGTGACCTCGTAACCGGCAAAGCCGAGCAGGTTCGCCAGCGCGTCGCCAACGACGGCGCCGCGGCAATGGCCCACATGCATCGGCCCCGTCGGATTGGCGGAGACATATTCGACATTGACCTTCTGACCGGTGCCGATCGTCGAGCGGCCGAATTTCTCGCCTTCTGCGATCATCGTTGCCAACAGACGCTGCCAATAACCGACAGACAGGCGAATATTGATGAAGCCCGGACCGGCGGCAGAGACATCGGCAACGTCGGCATCTTCCTGCAATTTCGCAATGATGATCTCGGCAAGAGCGCGCGGGTTCATGCCCAGCGGCTTCGACAGCACCATGGCCGCATTCGTCGCGACATCGCCATGGCTGGCGTCGCGCGGCGGCTCGACGCCGATACGCCCGAAGTCGAGTTCGGATCGCTTTTCCCTCACAATATCAATTTGCTCGAGAGCGTTCTTAATTCTTACTTCGAAGTCGGTGAAAAGGTTCATCATATTGTCCACGCATAGCTTGGCGGGCTCTTTCGGCCCGACGCCGCCGCTGCCTACCGCAAATCGGGAGTCTGGTCAAACAGACGCCTGTGGGCGCTGATGGCATAGGTGTCGGTCATGCCAGCCAAATAGTCTCCCACATGGCGCGCCTTAGCGGCGACGGCAAGGCCGGCGATATGATCAACCCAATAATGGCTCTGCATCTCCTTGGGATTGTCCATATAGGCCCGGAACAGATCGGTGACGATCTGCGCGGCGCCGGTGCGGATACGCATGATATCCGGATGGCGGTAGATGCGCTTGAACAGCATCTGCTTGATCCGTTTGTCCGTTTCCGCCATCTCGGGAGAGAAGGTGGCAATGACACGACCGGCGGCGCGGATATCGGCAACGCTGCTCGGCCTGATCTCGCTCAACGCCTGCTGCGCAACGGAGATCACATCCTCCACCATGCGCGTGATCTGCCGGCGCATGATTTCATGCGTGAAGCGGCTTGCCTCGAGATTCGGATAACGCGCCCTCACCTCGGCCATCAGCTCCGAAAGAAACGGTATTTCCTCCAGCATGTCGAAGGTCAGATAGCCGGAACGCAGGCCGTCGTCGATGTCATGGGTATTGTAGGCGATATCGTCGGCGATTGCCGCGACCTGTGCCTCCAGGCTGGCATAGGTGGCGATCTCTAGATCGTGGATTTCACAATAGTCGAGAATCGGCTGCGGCACAGGGCCGCGTGTATCCTTGCCATCCGGCGTCAGCAGCGGGCCATTATGCTTGACCAGACCCTCCAGCGTTTCCCAGGTGAGGTTCAAGCCATCGAATTCGGCATAACGCCGCTCGAGTTTCGTGACGATACGCAAGGACTGCGCATTATGGTCGAAACCGCCATAGGGCAACAGCATCTCGTGCAGCGCGTCCTCGCCGGTATGGCCGAATGGGGTGTGGCCGAAATCGTGAACGAGCGCCACGCCTTCGGCAAGATCCTCGTCGAGTTTCAAGGCGCGTGCCAGGGCACGGGCGACCTGCGCCACTTCGATCGTATGCGTCAGGCGCGTGCGGTAATGATCGCCGTCCTGCGCGATGAAAACCTGCGTCTTATGCTTCAACCGCCGAAACGCGGTCGTATGCACGATGCGGTCGCGGTCGCGCTGGAAATCGGAGCGCGTCGGGCTCGATCCTTCTTCGTAAAGCCGCCCGCGCGATGTCCAGGGATCGGTCGCATAGACCGCCTTCTCGCCATAACCGAAACCCAATGCATGCCTGTCGATCGTCATCATCCATCCATTCCGGCGATAGAGCGCCGCGTGTTCGATTGAACGCGCAAAGGTCGCTCTATTTTCTTAAATCCAGAGCATCTTCACCGCATTTTGATGATGCCATCCAAATGCTGAATGCGCTGGTCCATTGACGCCGCTTCGCCGCCTTCATACCTATACAGAATACAAACAGCAAAATGGCGCATGGCTCAACCGTGAAACCATAGCTGTCACCCGCCGCACTTTCATGATAAAGGCTATTGATATCAGCCGTTTGAAAGTTGGACGGCCCATTGGTTCTCTCCGGATCTTGACCCCGGCAGGAGGAAAGCATGACTGAGACGAGTGTAACCCTATCGGACGCAGCGGCAAAGCGAATCGCCGCGATCGTCAGCGCCGAAGCCGGCAAGCGAGCGCTTCGCGTCGCGGTCGAAGGCGGCGGATGTTCCGGATTTTCCTATAAGTTCGACCTCGCCGACGGCCCGCAGGACGATGATATCATTGTCGAAAAAGGCAATGCCACGGTGCTGATCGATCAATTGTCGCTGGTCTATATGGCCGGCTCCGAGATTGATTTCGTCGACAACCTGCTCGGCCAGTCCTTTCAGATAAAGAATCCGAATGCGGTCGCAAGCTGCGGATGCGGAACAAGTTTTTCGATCTGACGCTCCCGTTTTTCCACAGATTGATCACCGGCCGGAAGCTCTCGCTTCCGGCCGGTTTTCATTTGGGCGTGGTCAAGGCCGATTGCTGCGGATAAAAGAAGGCGAAGCAGAGGAGCCGCCCCGTCATGAAGATCGCCACCTGGAACATCAACGGCGTCAAAGCGCGTATCGAAAACCTCTGCCAATGGCTGAAGGACTCCGATCCCGATATCGCCTGCCTGCAGGAAATCAAGACGGTCGACGAAGGCTTTCCTCGCCTGGAGATCGAGGCGCTCGGCTATCATGTCGAGACGCACGGACAGAAGGGCTTCAACGGCGTGGCGATCCTTTCCAAGACGAAGCCCGACGAAGTAACGCGCGGTCTTCCCGGCGACGACAGCGACGAACAGGCGCGCTTCATCGAAGCGGTATTCTCCGTGCCGGACCACGGCGCATTGCGTGTCTGCTGCCTCTATTTGCCGAACGGCAATCCCGTCGACACCGAAAAATATCCCTACAAGCTCGCCTGGATGGAACGCCTGCGGAAATTCGCGGCCGACCGGCTTGCTCTGGAAGAGCCGATCATTCTTGCCGGCGACTATAATGTCATCCCGGAACCGCATGACTGCTTCGATCCGAAGGTCTGGGAGAATGACGCACTGTTCCTGCCGCAGACCCGCCAGGCATTCCGCCAGCTCGAAAATCTCGGCTTCACCGATGCGGTGCGCGCCACGACGGATGCGGTCAAATTATATTCGTTCTGGGATTATCAGGCCGGCGCCTGGCCGAAGAACAACGGCATCCGCATCGACCATTTGATGCTGTCGCCGGAAGCGGCCGATCGCCTGACCTCCACGGCCATCGAGAAACATGTGCGCGCCTGGGAA
>DASVPC010000101.1:0-5812 GCA_036383055.1 Rhizobium sp.
GGCAAGACGGTGCCGGAATTCTGAATGCGAATGTCGCCGTCCATGCCGACAAAAAACTTGGGGAGCGGCTTGCCACGGCGCAAAAGACGAATATAGTCAGGAAATAAATATTCCATAGAAGAAAATGAGGGAACGAAATGGCACTATCATGGCGTTTCTCCGCCTTGGCGGACCGGCATCGCGCTTTGGGATCGAAACTCGAGGACTGGAGCGGCATGGGAACCGCCTGGACCTATGAGAAGGACATGTCGGATGAGCATGTCGCCATCCGCACCAAGGCTGGTATCATGGATGTTTCCGGCCTGAAGAAGGTGCATCTGGTCGGCCCGCATGCGATCGCCGTCCTCGACCATATCACCACCCGCGACATGTCGAAGATCTATCCTGGCCGCTCGGTCTACGCGGCGATGCTGAACGATCGCGGCTACTTCACCGATGACTGCATCGTATACCGCACCGGGCCGAATTCCTGGATGCTGGTACATGGTTCCGGCTCCGGCCACGAGGAACTCGTCAAGCAGGCGGCGGGCCGCAATTGTGCCGTCCTTTTCGATGACGATTTGCACGATCTGTCGCTGCAGGGGCCGGTCGCGGTCGACTATCTTGCCAAATATGTGCCCGGCATCCGCGACCTCAAATATTTCCATCACATGCAGACGACGCTGTTCGGCGCGCCCGTGATGATCTCGCGCACCGGCTATACCGGCGAGCGCGGCTATGAAATCTTCGTGCGCGGCCAGGATGCCCCGATGGTCTGGGACCGAATCGTCGCGGAAGGCAAGGAGATGGGCATCATCCCCTGCTGCTTCAGCGTTCTCGACATGCTGCGCGTCGAAAGCTACCTGCTGTTCTACCCTTATGACAATTCGCAGATGTATCCCTTCGCCGACCAGCCGCCCGGCGACAGCCTCTGGGAGCTCGGCCTCGACTTTACCGTCAGCCCAGGCAAGACCGGTTTCCGGGGTGCCGAGGAACATGCCCGTCTGAAGGGCAAGGAACGTTTCAAGATCTTCGGCATGCTCATCGATGCCGACGGCCCGGCCGATCTCGGCGACGAGGTCTTTGCCGAAGGCAAAAAGGTCGGCGTCATTACCTGCCCGTGCTATTCTGCGCTGACGAAGAAATCCATGGCGATCGCCCGCCTCGATGTCGACAAGGCGGTTCAGGGCACGAAGCTCGAGGTGCGCGGCAAGACGCTCAAGGCAAGCGCGATTGCCCATACGCTGCCCTTCGACGATCCGGAAAAGAAGAAGAGGACGGCCGTGGGTTGAGGAGGCGCGCCTATGCTCGTCGAAGGCATCAAGAGCCGACCGGTCTACAGAGGCCTCTCCATCCAGCCGCACGCCCGGCGGCACATCTTTGCGCTCGAAGGCGAGGGTGCCAATGCCCTCCTCGACCAGAAACTCGCACTTGACGATACCGTCCTATCGCGCAGCGAGATCCTCTATGTCGCGCGCGGCTCGCAGGACAAGGGTCATGACGAGACCTTGCGCCGGCTCGGCGCCGATATGTTTTTTACGGCGCCGACGATCGCAACGCTGCTTTTCCGCCTGAAGGGGTCGCTTGCGACCGCCCATATGGGCACGCGGCTTTATATTGCTGGCACGGAGGGCTTCATCGGCCAGGCGATGATGGTGGCGCTCGACTACGGCATGGACCATGCCTCTGTTATCACGGAGCATCGCGGCTCGCTGGCGCGTCGCGTTCAATGCGTCCATTGCAAGGGCATCACTGAGGATGTCACCCACAGTCCCTTTGCCTGCGGCCATTGCGGACTTCCGCTTTTGGTGCGCGATCATTATTCGCGCCGGCTCGGCGCCTTTCAGGGCGTCAACATCGATGCGGAAGAACCGGGCAGCGCCCCTGATCCGGAGGAATTGTTCCTGTGAGCGGTGGTACTGAAATTCCCGTCCGCGTCGCCAAGGTGACGCCAATCGCCCACCGCATCAAGCGCTTCCGCTTCGAACGCCTCGATGGCAAGCCCATGCCTTACTTCTCCGGCGGCGCCCATGTCATCGTCTCGATGAACGATGCCGGTCATATCAGGCGCAACGCCTATTCGCTGATGTCGCCGCCGCATGACTGTTCTGGCTATGAGGTCAGCGTGCTGCATGTCGAGGATTCGCGCGGTGGCTCCACCTTCATGCATGAGAAGGTCAGCGAAGGCGATGAGCTGAAGGTCAGCTATCCGGTCAACCTGTTCCAGCCGGATTGGCGCGGCCGCAAGCATCTGCTGATCGCCGGCGGCATCGGCATCACGCCCTTCATCGCCATGATGGAGCAGTTTTCCCGCGAGGGCGCCAATTTCGAGCTGCATTATGCGGTACGCTCGCTCGATCGCGGCGCCTATTGTCAGGATCTCGTCGAACGCTACGGCCCGCATCGGGTGAAGATCTATTGCGACGCGGAAAAGAACTATATTCCGCTCGCCCGTCTTCTCGAAAGCCAGCCGCTCGGCACGCATCTCTATGTCTGCGGCCCCTCGGGCATGATCGACGGGGTGCTGAAAACGGGACTTGAGGCCGGCTGGCCGGAGCAGAACCTGCATTCCGAGCGTTTCCTCTCCTCGCAACCCGGCAAGCCTTTCTCGATCGAACTCACGCGATCCCACAAGACCGTGCATGTCGGTCATCATGAGAGCATGTTGGAGGCGATCGAGGCGGCTGGTGTCGATGCGCCTTTCCTCTGTCGCGGCGGCGCCTGCGGCCAGTGCGAGACGGCGGTTGCCGCCTGCGAGGGCAAGCTTCTGCACCACGACGTCTATCTGACCGACGAAGAAAAAGCTTCCGGCCGCAAGGTGATGATCTGTGTCTCCCGCTTCGAGGGAAACACGCTGCATCTCGACCTCTAGGCACCGAACCGATACCCAGGAGAACGGACATGGCAATCGCCTTCAAGCAGGAAACGTTCCGGGACGATTTCAGCTATCGCAACAGTCCGGAAAACATCCGGCGCTTTCCGTTCCCGTTCGATCGCGACGAGTACATGTATTCCGTCAACATGGAACCGCATGTGAAGGGGCAGGCGGGTACGATCTATGAAAGCCTGATCGACGTCGACGAGCATTACGTCGCCGAGATGCGCGACCGGGCACTGGTGCTGAAGGAGGATCCGCTGCGCTACCAGGCGCTGCCGCACATGATGTCGGCGCAGTGGGATACGCTCGAACTGCTGATGGAGGAGCAAGCCGCCGGCTACCCCGAGCATTTCACGCTGATCAAGAACGGCGACCAATGGCGCTGGATCAACCGGCCGCTTGGCATCGACGACACGTTCACCTTCGGCGATGCTTCGACGCTGCCCTATGAGCCCTTCGAATACATCACCCGCCAGGCTCAGGGCGATTTCTGCATCGTTGATCAGCGCGACGGCAATCTCTGGATGGACGCCGGCATGGTGACGACCCAGGCCGACTGGTCGCTCGATTTCGATATCGGCATGAATTTCATGGAATGGCACGGCCCGGTGCCGCTCGCTCACCAGATCGGCGTCTTCGACCGCGCTTTGAAATTCCTGTTGAACCTGCAGCAGGGCAAGCCGACGCGCCGCTTCAACTGGACGATGACGATCAATCCGCGCCTCGACACCAGCCCGGAAAACTATCCGAAATGGGGCCCGGACCGCTTGACGGTGACGCCGCAGAATGTCGGCGAGAAGGTGCATCTGCGTGTCGAGTTGCAGAGCCTCTGGCGCCTGCCGCGCTCGAACGCCATCCTCTTCGTCATCCGCTGCTATCTGATGAACATGGAGGAGTTGGTGACCGTGCCGAAATGGGCGCGCCGCTTCCCGCGCGTGCTGCGCACGCTGCCGCCGGAACTCATCGACTATAAGGGCCTGACGCGGTTTCGCGAAATGACGATCGACTGGCTTTCGAAATATGATGACGGCGCGCCGACCAGCCCCGGCACCTTCCCGGATTGACGCCAACGACGCGCCAAGACGACCGCATGCGATAAAAATTCGATACAATCGAAAGGGGAATGCTTCATGACAAGAGTTGCCGTCATCGGCGCCGGTCCTTCCGGCTTGGCCCAGCTGCGGGCCTTCCAGTCGGCGGCCCAGAAGGGTGCCGCAATCCCGGAGGTCGTCTGCTACGAAAAGCAGTCCGACTGGGGCGGGCTTTGGAACTACACCTGGCGCACCGGCCTCGATGAATATGGCGAGCCGGTCCACGGCAGCATGTATCGCTACCTCTGGTCGAACGGCCCGAAGGAATGCCTTGAGTTCGCCGACTATACGTTCGAAGAACATTTCGGCAAGCCGATCGCCTCCTATCCGCCGCGCGCCGTGCTCTGGGACTATATCAAGGGCCGTGTCGAGAAGGCCGATGTGCGCAAATGGGTGCGCTTCAGCACGCCGGTTCGCATGGTGCGCTTCGACGAGGAGACGAAGAAGTTCACGGTGACGGCGCATGACCGCGTCAAGGACCGGATGTATGACGAGGAATTCGACTATGTCGTCGTCGCCAACGGTCATTTCTCGACGCCAAACGTGCCCTATTTCGAGGGCGTGAAGGCCTTCAACGGCCGCGTGCTGCACGCCCACGACTTCCGCGACGCGCTGGAATTCAAGGACAAGAACGTGCTGATCGTCGGCCGCAGCTATTCGGCCGAGGATATTGGTTCGCAATGCTGGAAATACGGCGCGAAATCGGTGACGACGAGCTATCGCTCGAAGCCGATGGGCTTCAAATGGCCCGCCAATTTCGAGGAACGGCCGCTGCTGACCAAGCTCGAAAACAAGACGGCCTACTTCCTCGATGGCTCGAAAAAGGAAGTGGACGCGCTGATCCTGTGCACCGGATACCAGCACCACTTCCCCTTCCTGCCCGACGAGTTGCGCCTGAAGACCGCCAACCGCCTCTGGGCCGATCACCTCTACAAGGGGGTAGTCTTCGACAAGAACCCGCAGCTTTTCTACATCGGCATGCAGGACCAGTTCTACACCTTCAACATGTTCGACGTGCAGGCCTGGTGGGCGCGCGACGTCATGCTGGGACGCATCAAGCTGCTCTCGGAAGTTGAACTGAAGGCGAATTTCGACATGTGGCGCGCCCGTGAGGAGACGCTGGAAGATGCCGAGCAGATGATTTGGTATCAGGGCGACTATGTGAAGGAGCTGCTTGCCGAGACCGACTATCCGAGCTTCGATATCGAGGGCACGAACAAGACCTTCATGGAGTGGGAGCATCACAAGGCGGAAAACGTCATGGGCTTCCGCGACCATGCCTATCGCTCGCTGATGACCGGCAACATGTCGCCGACCCATCACACGCCCTGGGTTGAGGCGCTTGACGATTCCATGGAGGAATATCTGCGCAATTGATGCCCTCCCAAGCGTTGCGTAACCGGCAGGGGCCACTCATCGCGGCCCTTGCCGGCGTGTTTGAGATGAGACGAAGCAATTTGATCCGCAACTCCTTCTTCTTCGGGCATGATTTTCATGGATTTCCAAGCAAGTATTCTCGGCCGCATGAACGGCTTTCTCTATCGCTGCCGCGCCGATGAAAACTATACGATGCTGGAGATGACCGACGGTATCGAACGCGTCTTCGGTTATTCCGCCGACGAGATCATCGGTAACCGGACACGAACCTTCACTTCCATCATGTGCGAAGACGACGTGCCGCTCATGGACGAGGTCGTCGGCAGGGCGCTGGAAAGCCGCACCGATTGGACGATGGAATATCGCATTCGCCACAACGAAGGCCATTTCATCTGGGTGACGGAGACCGGCGGCGGCGTCTGGGACGAGGCTGGAGAACTGCTCTATCTCGAAGGCAGCATCATCAATATAGAATCGCTCTATCAGC
>DASVPC010000102.1:0-17532 GCA_036383055.1 Rhizobium sp.
ATGTCGTTCAGCCAGCCGAATACGTTGATCCAGGAATCGGTGCGCGCCTTTTACACCGGCTGGTACAAGGAACTGGTGACCGCTGTGCCGCGGATCGAAAACGGTTATGTCTATCCGATGGACGGACCGGGGCTTGGTGTCGATCTGCTGCCGGCGGTATTCGAGCGGTCCGACCTCATCGTTCGCAACTCGCAAACCTGAGGAACAGTCATGTCAGCCAAACTTTTCGATCTGAGCGGCAAGACCGCATTGGTGACGGGTTCGTCGCGTGGACTTGGACGCGCGATTGCAAGCGGCCTTGGCGCTGCCGGCGCTCACCTTATCCTCAACGGTTCCGACGCCGGCAGGCTTTCAAAGGCCGCCACGGAGCTGCGGGCGGAGGGGCTTACCGTCGATGAGGCGCCGTTCGACATCACCGACGAGGCGGCCATCGTTGCGGCTTTCGAACGGTTCGACGAAGAGGGGCTTGCGGTTGACATCCTCGTCAACAATGCCGGCATTCAGTTGCGCAAGCCGATGGTGGAGCTGACGACGCCCGAATGGCAGAAGGTTATCGACACCAATCTGACCAGCGCCTTCGTGGTCGGCCGCGAGGCCGCCAAGCGGATGATCGGCCGTGGCCATGGCAAGATCATCAATATTGGTTCGCTCACGAGCGAGCTGGCACGCGCGACCGTTGCCCCCTACACCGTTGCAAAGGGCGGCATCAAGATGTTGACCCGGGCAATGGCGGCGGAATGGGCGGAGCATGGGGTGCAGGCCAATGCGATCGGCCCCGGCTATATGCTCACGGACATGAACGAAGCACTGGTCAACAATCCCCAATTCGATGCCTGGGTGAAGGGACGTACCCCGGCCAGACGCTGGGGCCGTCCGGAAGAACTCATCGGGACGGCCGTTTTCCTGGCATCCGAGGCATCCGGCTATGTCAACGGCCAGATCATCTATGTCGATGGCGGGATGCTGTCGGTCCTTTGAAATCCACAGCGAGATTAATGGACGCGCTTTGGTCGAGGCGTGTTCTCATCAACGGGAGGTCGCCATGCTTGGCGTCATATTGCATGCGCCCAAGGATCTGAGAATCGAACCGATCGAGGTGGTCAAGCCCGGCCCCGATCAAGTTCGCATCCGCATCAATGCCGGCGGAATTTGCGGATCCGATCTTCACTACTATCACCATGGCGGCACCGGCCTGATCCGCCTCAGGCAGCCGATGGCGCTCGGCCATGAGATCGCGGGAGCCCTCGAAGAGGTGGGCAGCGGCGTCTCGCATCTCGTTCCCGGCATGCGCGTCGCGGTCAATCCGAGTGGTCCGTGCCACCGCTGCGAATATTGCCTCCAGGGCGCCCATAACCAGTGCCTCGACATGCAGTTCATGGGAAGTGCCATGCGAATGCCGCATGCGCAGGGCGGCTTCAGGCAGAGCGTCACGGTCAGCGCAGCGCAGGCAATCCCGATTGCCGATAGCGTTACCATGGCCGAAGCGGCCGTGGCGGAGCCGCTCGCCGTCTGCCTGCATGCGGCGAAGCAGGCTGGATCCCTGATGGGGAAACGTGTTCTTGTGACCGGCGCCGGCCCTATCGGGTCTTTGGCTGTGCTGGTCGCGCGCTATAGCGGCGCCAAAGAAATCGTTGCGACCGACATTGGTGATTTTGCTCTGCAAACGGCAGCAGCACTCGGCGCCAGCAAGACCATCAACACGGCCAGGGAACCCGATGCTCTCGAGCCCTACAAGAAGGGTAAAGGAACATTCGATGTTCTTTTCGAAGCATCAGGCAATCAGGCGGCCCTTAACAGCGCTCTGCCAGCAATCCGGGCAGGTGGCATCATCGTCCAGCTTGGTCTTGGCGGTGATATCAGCATTCCCATCAATATGATCGTCACCAAGGAATTGCAGTTGCGCGGCACATTCCGTTTCGATGAGGAGTTCCAGCTTGCCGTCGACCTGATGGGTCGCAAGCTTATCGACGTCAAGCCGCTGATTACGAACACACTCCCCTTCGAAGAGGCCGACGCAGCTTTCCAACTGGCGTCCGACAAAAGCAGGGCAATGAAAGTGCAACTTTCCTTCTGACTGTCGGGAGGGAAAAGCAAAGTGGTCGTTCCTTCCTCGGCGGATTTTCCCGTTGAGCGAATGGAGAATTTGCCGCGAAGAAGCAGATGTGAAGAAAGATGCCATCTTCCTCCATTCGGGGATGACAAGGCGGAACATGCTCCTATTCTCTAGGAGCAATCATTTTCTTCATTCCGGATTCCGGCATCATCCGTTTTTGAAAATATCCTTGGGAGGACATCATGACACGCGCAGTGGTCATTGGAGCGACGGGCCATGTCGGCACTTATCTTGTGCCGCGACTGGTTGAAGCAGGGCATGAGGTGGTGGCGATCAGCCGTGGCCAGGCAAAACCCTATTCGCCGAACCGGGCATGGGATGATGTCGAGCAAGTGTCGATGGATCGCAGCGCCATGGAGAAGGACGGTAGTTTTGGGCCGGCGATCCGCGCGCTGAAGGCCGATATCGTCATCGACATGATCTGTTTCACCTTGGAGAGCGCCAAACATCTGACGGAAGCGCTCACCGGCCATGTCGGCCATTTCCTGCATACCGGCACCATCTGGACGCACGGCTATCCCACCGTCGTGCCGACGCTTGAGGAAGCGCCGAAGCGCCCCTTCGGCGAATACGGAATCCAGAAAGCTGCCATCGAGACCTATCTGCTGGCGGAGGCGCGCAACAAGGGCTTTCCGGCGACGCTGATCCATCCCGGCCATATTGTCGGCCCCGGCTGGGCGCCCCTCAACCCGGCCGGCCATTTCAACCTCTCAGCCTTTTCGACACTGGCGCGCGGCGAGACGCTCGTGCTGCCGAATTTCGGCCTGGAGACGGTCCACCATGTCCATGCCGATGACGTCGCCCAGATGTTCATGGGCGCGATCGCCAATTGGCGGGCCTCGACCGGGGAGAGTTTTCATGCGGTCTCGGGCGGCGCGTTGACGCTCAGAGGCTATGCCGAAGCGATGTCGCGCTGGTTTGGCCGTGAACCGAAACTGGAGTTTCTTGCTTACGACAAGTGGGCGGAAGGCCAGACAGAAGAGGATGCGACCGCGACTTGGGAGCATATCGCCCGCAGCCCGAATTGCTCGATCGCCAAGGCCGAACGTCTTCTCGGCTATGCGCCGCGCTATACCTCGCTGCAGGCGGTGCAGGAATCGGTGGCGTGGCTGATGGCGAATGGGCGGATTGGGTAGCGCCGCTCGCGTATCGAGGAGGCTATCGCCGCAGCCAGGCGTCTACTCCTCTTGCTGCTGCACGTCCGCTGGCGAAGCAGGCAGTGAGAAGATAGCCGCCGGTTGGTGCTTCCCAGTCGAGCATCTCTCCGGCAACAAACACGCCGGGGAGGGCTTTCAGCATATATCCGTCATCGATGCCGCCCCAGCGGATACCGCCGGCCGAAGAGATGGCTTCCGTGATGGGGCGAGGCCGCAGCAGCGGGATCGGCAGGGCCTTGATCAGCCGCGATAGCTGTTCCGGATCTGCGAGAGCAGCCGGAGGAACAAGCTCCCGCAACAACGCTGTCTTGACGCCCTCGATCCCTGCGCCCTTGCGGAGGCGATTGGAAAGGCTGGCCTTTGCATCCTGCCGCGCCAAGTCGCGCGACAGGCGCTCCATTGTCCTGCCGGGTGTAAGATCGACCAGCAGCGCGGCCTTGCCGTCGCTTGCAAGCCGGTCGCGCAGACACGCGGCGTGAGCGTAGACAAGGCTGCCTTCGATCCCGTGCTGGGAAATGACAAATTCGCCGGGAAAGGTCCCTGCATCGGATGTCGCCGTGACCGCCTTCAGCGGCACGCCGGCGAAACGCTCCTTGAAGATTGTGCTCCAGGCGACATCGAAACCGCAATTGGCGGGCTGGAAGTCGCCGATATCGACGCCTCTATCCCGCAGCCATGTGCTCCAGCCGGCGTCCGAACCGAGCCGCGGATAGCTGGCGCCGCCGAGCGCCAATAGCGCCGCGTCGCATTGGATGATTTTTCGCCCTTCCGGTGTCTCGAAGACGAAGCCGTCTTGTACAAAGCCCGACCAGCGATGCCGCGTCAGAATCCTGACACCCTGTGTTTCCAGCCTGCCAAGCCAGGCGCGTAGCAGCGGCGACGCTTTCATGGCCTTCGGAAAGACGCGGCCCGAGGTGCCGGTGAAGGTCTCCGTGCCGAGCCCTGCCGCCCAGTCCCTGATATCGTCGGGCGTGAAGGCCTCAAGGGCAGGGCGTAGCCGTTCGGAAGCAGAGCCGAACCGATTGGCAAAGCGGGCAAAGTCTTCGGAATGGGTAATGTTGAGGCCGGATTTCCCCGCCAGCAGGAATTTGCGCGCAACCGTCGGCATGCTGTCATAGACGGTGACCTGATGACTGGAGAGGGACAGCACTTCGGCTGCCATCAGGCCGGCCGGCCCGCCACCGATGATCGCGATCTGTTTTTCTGTCATGGAGCCGCCCGGCATTGCTTCGTTTGCGTTGTCTTGGGCCGAGCGGGCGTCGAAAGCAAGCTGGTTTCTGCTACTCGGCATCGCTTGTTCGGGGAGCTCATGAGAAGGCCCGGATAGAGGATGACTTATGAGCTATGTCGCTTTCGCGAAAGCATAAATTTATATAACTATGTAGTTACTAAAGCCTCCGATTTCCGAGAGACTGTCAACTTGCGCGATGATCGGGTACTTGTCGATGACGAGAAGGCCGCATCGGCCTTGCCTACTATTGCCGGGAACCTTGATGTCTGAAGCCAAAACCGCAAAGAGCAGATCGAAGAGCGTTGATGTCGAGGCCGCCGATCCGGCGGTGTCGAGTGCGCCCGTCGAGCGGCCGCGGCTTCGGGATGCCGAGCGCACCAGCAAGGCGATCCTGGCGGCGGCGACCAAGGAGTTTGCCGAGCGCGGCTATGGCGGCGCCCGTGTCGATGCCATTGCCGAGCGCGCCAAGATCAACAAGCGCATGCTCTATCACTATTTTGGCGGCAAGGACGCGCTCTATGTCGCGGTCCTCGAAGGCAGTTATGTCGCCATCCGGTCGGCGGAAGCACGGCTCGATCTCTCGCATCGCAGCCCCAGCGAGGGTATGCGGGAGCTGGTTGTTTTCACATGGAAATATTTTCTGGATCATCCGGAATTCCTGGGCATTCTCAGCACAGAGAATATGCAGAAGGCTCGCTTCCTGAAGCGCTCGGCCCGGATTTTCGAGCTGCATTCGCCGCTGGTTGCGGAGATTTCCGGCCTGCTCGACCGTGGCGTTGTCGCCGGCGATTTCCGCTCCGGCTGCGATCCCGTCAAGATTTATATGAGCATTGCGGCGCTCGGCTCGTTCTTCCTGACGAACCGCTGGACGCTATCGACGATCTTTCAGCGCAACCTCTCCGAAAAGTCGGAAATCGATGCCTGGGGCGAGCATATCATCGAGGTCATCTTCGCCTATCTGCGCCCCTAAGAGCCCGGATCGGCTAATTCAAGGCAATCTGCATAATTGCCGTGGCGATCGCTGACGACGATCGTTGACAGAGCCGCTTTGTCGTGTCAGTCATGTAACTATATAGTTATTTACGGGAGGAATGACTTATGGCGACGAAGCCGATCGGCATCATCATGCACGGCATAACCGGGCGCATGGGGTACAATCAGCATCTGGTGCGCTCGATCCTGGCGATCCGAGAACAGGGCGGCGTGCTGCTGGCAAACGGCGACAGATTGATGCCGGAGCCGATCCTTGTCGGCCGCAACGCCGAGAAGATCGCCGAGATCGCCCGCAAGCATGGCGTTGCCAAGACGACCACCGATCTCGATGTTGCTCTTTCCGATCCGAACAACACGATTTTCTTCGATGCCGGCTCGACGCAGATGCGCGTCTCCCTGTTGGAGCGGGCGATTGCCGCCGGCAAGCATGTCTATTGCGAAAAGCCGATTTCCGAGACGCTGGACGAGGCGCTTTCGGTTGCAGCTTCGGCAGAGCGGCGCGGCGTCAAGAACGGCGTGGTGCAGGACAAACTGTTCCTGCCGGGCCTGCGCAAGATCGCCATGCTGCGCGACAGCGGCTTCTTCGGCAAGATCCTCTCGGTGCGCGGGGAGTTCGGCTATTGGGTGTTCGAGGGCGATTGGGGTGTGAAGGCACAGCGACCGTCCTGGAACTATCGCAAGGCCGAGGGCGGTGGCATGATCCTCGATATGTTGCCGCACTGGCGTTATGTGCTCGACAATCTCTTCGGCGAGGTCAAAGCCGTGAGCTGCTACGGCACGACCCATATTCCGAGCCGTGTCGATGAAAACGGCAAAACCTATGTCGCCGATGCCGACGATTCCGCCTATGCCACCTTCGAGCTCGAGGGCGGCATCGTCGCCCATATCAACTCCTCCTGGGCCGTGCGCGTCCGTCGTGACGATCTCGTCACCTTCCAGGTGGACGGCACGCATGGTTCGGCGGTTTGCGGCCTGATGCGTTGCTTCACGCAGCACCGCGTCAACACGCCGAAGCCGGTATGGAATCCGGATCAGCCGCAGACGATCAACTTCTTCGACACTTGGGACGAAGTGCCGGATACGCAGGTCTTCGACAATGGTTTCAAGGCGCAGTGGGAGGGCTTCCTGCGCCATGTCGCCGAGGATGCGCCGTGGAAATTCACGCTTCGCGAAGGTGCCAAAGGCGTTCAGCTTGCCGAGCTTGCTCAGAAGAGCTGGGTCGAGCGCCGCTGGATCGACGTTCCCACACTTGTCGCCCGCTAGGAGGTCGAGATCATGACGAAGACTCTGCGTTTGCCGACCGCCGACGGTAAGCTTGCCGATTTTACCGTCACCAACACGCCGCTTTCGCCGCCGGAACGCCCGGCTGGCGGCCATCGTTTCAATCGCGTCGCCTATGCGGCCGCCCATGTCGTCGTCGATCCCTTGGTTGACAACGATCCCTGGCTCGACCGCAACATCGACTGGGATCGGACGATCGCCTTTCGCGAATATCTCTGGGATCTCGGCCTCGGCGTGGCGGAGGCCATGGACACGGCGCAGCGCGGCATGGGTCTCGACTGGACCGGCGCCAAGGAGCTGATCACCCACGCGCAGTCGGCCGCCCGCAACCGCCCGGACGCGCTGATCGCCTATGGCGCGGGCACGGATCATCTGGCGCCCGGTCCCGACGTCACCATCGATGACGTCATCCGCGCCTATGAGGAGCAGGTCGCCTTTGTCGAAGGGCAGGGCGGTCGCATCATCCTGATGGCAAGCCGCGCACTTGCCGCCGCCGCCAAGGGGCCGGATGATTATATCCGCGTCTATAACCGCATTCTCGGACAGGTGAAGGAGCCGGTGATGATCCACTGGCTTGGTTCGATGTTCGATCCGGCGCTGGCGGGCTATTGGGGGTCATCGGATGATCTGCGCGCCATGGAGACGGCGGTCGCCATCATCAACGACAACGCCGCCAAGGTGGATGGCGTCAAGATCTCGCTGCTCTCGGCCGAAAAAGAGATCGTAATGCGCCGCCGTCTCGATCCCTCAGTCAAGATGTATACCGGCGACGATTTCAACTATGCCGAACTGATCGCCGGTGACAGCCAGGGCTATTCGCATGCGCTGCTCGGCATTTTCGATGCCATCGCGCCGGCGGCAAGTGCCGCCCTCTCTAAGCTTGCTCAGAATGATCTCGATGCCTTTCACCAGATACTGGCGCCGACCGTTCCGCTGTCGCGCCATATCTTCAAGGCGCCGACCCGCTTCTATAAGACCGGCGTCGTCTTCCTCGCCTATCTCAACGGCTTCCAGGATCATTTTCAGATGCTCGGCGGCCAGCAAAGCACGCGCTCCGTCGTGCATCTTTCGGAACTCTTCCGTCTGGCCGATGCGGCGCGTGTTCTAAGGAATCCCGATCTTGCCGTGCAACGGATGAAGACGATCCTGGCAACGGTCGGCGTCGCCTAATCGAGGATAGATCTGGGAGGATCAGTAGAATGGCTATATCGGGCCTGTCCATCAATCTTGCGACCGTGCGCCAGCAATATGACATGCGCCAGGTGGTCGAGGCCTGCCTCAAACAGGATATTGTCGCGATCGCGCCGTGGCGCGATCAGGTGCACAAGATCGGACTTTCGGAGGCCGCCCGGATTGTTGCGGATAACAGGCTGCAGGTGACCGGCCTTTGCCGTGGCGGCATGTTTCCGGCGGCCGATGCCGAGGGCTTGAAGACTGCGATCGACGACAACAGGCGGGCGATCGACGAGGCGGCGGCGCTGAACGCCGATTGCCTCGTGCTTGTCGTCGGTGGTTTGCCGAAGGGATCGAAAGACATCGACCAAGCCCGCGAGATGGTGGCTGATGGTATCGCGACGATCCTGCCGCATGCCCGTAGCGCCGGCATTCCGTTGGCGATCGAGCCGCTGCATCCGATGTATGCCGCCGACCGCGCCTGTGTGAACACGCTCGAACAGGCGCTTGACATTTGCGATCTCTTAGGCGAGGGCGTCGGCGTTGCCATCGATGTTTACCACGTCTGGTGGGATCCGAAGCTCTACGAACAGATCGCCCGCGCCGGCGCCAATGGTCAGATTCTGGCGCACCACATCTGCGACTGGCTGGTACCGACGACGGATCTCCTGCTTGATCGCGGTATGATGGGCGATGGCGTCATCGACCTGAAGCGCATCCGTGCCGCCATCGAGAAGGCCGGCTATGTCGGCGCACAGGAGGTGGAAATCTTCTCTGAAGCGAACTGGTGGAAAAGGCCGGGCGAGGAGGTTCTCTCCACCTGCGTCGATCGCTTTCGTACCGTCTGCTGACGCGGGCCGACAATATCGAAAGACATAAAAATGCCGGGCCACTTATGGCCCGGCAAATATTAAAGACTTGATTGCTACGGCTTATTCAGCCGAAACGATCTTGCCGGCTTCCCACTTGTAGAGCGAGAAGCTCTGGGAGGTCAGGTCGCCGGTTTCGCCGTAGGTAACCTTACCGATGGCGGTGTCGATTGGTTCGCCGGTCTTCAGGGCGGCGCCAACAGCTTCCGCGTCGTCGGCCTTGCCGGCCTTTTCGATACCGGCCTTCAATACCTGCACGGCGGCATAGGCGTTGAGCGTGAAGGCTTCCGCCGGAATGTTGCGTGCCTTCAAGGCAGCGACAGCGCTCTGCGAATCCGGGCTCTTCAGGGCGTCGGATGCGTTGGTGAAGATCGTGCCGGCAGCGGCCTCATTGGCGATCGCCCAATATTCGCTGTTGGACAGGCCGTCGCCGCCAATGATCGTCGCCTTGACGGAAATATCCTTCAGCTGGCGGGCAAGCAGACCGGCTTCCGGGTGATAGCCGCCGAAGTAGATCAGGTCGACACCGGCTTGCTTCAGCTTTGCCGTCAGGGCGCCGTAGTCCTTTTCGCCCGGGGTCAGGGAATCGTTGACGACCTCCGTCACGCCGCCCTTGTTGAGGGTAGCCTTGAAGGCGTCCGCCAAGCCCTTGCCGTAGGCGCCCTTGTCGTTGAGGATTGCGATCTTCTTGTCCTTGAAGTTCTTCACCACGTAGTCGGCTGCGACGGTGGCCTGCTGGTCGTCGCGACCGCAGGTGCGCAGGATGTTGGTCAAGCCGCGATTGGTGAGGTTAGGCGCGGTCGCGGTCGGGGTCACCATCAGGATGCCGTTTTCAGCAAGAGCATCCGAAACCGGAATGGCGACGCCCGAGGTTACCGGCCCAACGACAAAGCGAATGCTGTCGCCGACGAAGCCATTGGCGACGGAGACGCCCTGCTTCGGATCGCCGGCGTCGTCGCCGAGCTTCAGGACGAGCTTCTGGCCGAGAACGCCGCCGCTCTTGTTGATTTCGTCAATGGCGGTCTCCGCGCCATTCTTGACCTGATCGCCATAGGCGGCGACCGGGCCGGTCAGCGGTGCGATCAGGCCGATGGTGATATCGGCATGCGCGAGCGGCGCAAAGGCCAGCGAGGCGACGAAGGTCGCAGCCGTCAATGTCTTCAGACTCATTTTCTCTCTCCTCGGATGGGCGCGGCAGCGCCCTTTGAACCCGCCGCAATGACCTGCCGTGGCGCGCGAACTGCCGCAAGGCGCCCTGAATCGGGGACAGGAAGTTACATCGAGGCCGATGAGCGCTTTCGGACTTTTTTGACCTCAAAAGCGCTCATAAGGGTAGTTTCTGTAGGAATATTAGTACGATTCCGCAAGAAAATAACCGCGAGGAAGACAATTTTGACGCGTTTTCGAGAGTTCTCATTGAAAGATCACCCCCGGAATTTGATGGGTTAGAACCGTTTTTGATCCCCATCGGCTCCACTGACGACAGCATCCCAGCTCCCAGTCATCAGCGAACTGGGCGACCAGCCATCCTCGTGGAGTTTCCAACGCAACGGCAAGGCGTCCGGGCGACGAACGATCTTGCGCGGCGTGAAGCGCCATAGTCGTTCCGCACCCTGAAAGGCTGATATCTCCGCCGAATCCAGAATGACCTCCGCTTCGCCGCTGAGTTGCAACAGCTCGCCATTTTCAAAATCAGTAAAAACCAGCCCGGCCTTCGGGTTGAGGACGAAATTGCCGAGCGTGTTGAAGAACAGGTTGCCGGCGAAATCGGGTATGGTCAGGACGCCGTCGTCGCCGACGCGCACAAACCCGGCTTTGCCGCCGCGATGCGACACATCCAGCTGTCTCCCCCCACCCTCACGGTCCACATAGGAAGCGACGAAAAAGGTGTCGGCACCGGTGATCATCTCTTTTGCCCTCGCGTCCAGCTCGGCCAGATGTACTGCTGTCTGATCCGTCTGTTCGGACGGATCGCGGGTAAAGCTGAATTCCCGCAGCTGAATATATCTGGGGCAGTTGCCGAAGGCCTGACCGACTTCAACGTCGAAGCCATTATTTCCCCGCCGCCGGATCGTGCCGTTCAGCCGATTGCGGCGGCGGGTATGAAGCTCGATCCCGAGCATGCCAACAGCATCGCCATCGTCCATGCCCATATCGGCGGGATCGGCCGGATCACGGGCGAGGTCGACACTCAGCGTGTGGAGGTCGGGGCTGTGGAGGAAGCCGGGACGGGCGGCCCGCAGTGTCGCCCAGACGTCGCCCGCGGCATCGACGCTACCGAGCACGATGAAGGGCAGCTGCGGATAGAAGTCGCGGTGCTGGTCGATCAGATGATCGCGCAGCACGCGCTGGCCGATTTCGGCCATTCGTTCCGCCACGCCGGCTGTTTTTTGCAGGGCGATCTCCCCGGCATGCCAGGGAGAGACATCTTCAGCTTTGTCGGCGGTGAACATGATCCGGCCTTTCACTGAGCCTCAGGCCGCGTCGGCAATGCCGATCGGGGTCTTCTGGAAGGGATAGAAGCCCGGCAGAGCCTCGACGCGGGCAAGCCAGGCGGTGATGTTATAATACTGGAAGCGGTCGACATTGCCCTCCGGCGCGCGGGCGATGTAGCTGTAGAGCGCGACATCGGCGATTGTCGGATGATCGGCCGCGATCCATTGGCGGTTGGCAAGCTCCGCGTCGATCAGCGTCAGGATCGCATGGGCGCGAGCAATCACCTCATCCGCGTCGAATTTGGCACCGAAGACGGTGACGAGGCGAGCGGCACAGGGGCCGTAGGCGATTTGGCCGGAGGCTACCGAAAGCCAGCGCTGCACGGCCGCCGCGCCAGCTGCGTCGTCCGGCAGCCAGCTCTTTTCGGCATATTTCTTGGCGAGATAGACCAGGATGGCGGTGGAGTCGGCGATGATGACGCCGTCGTCATCCAGTACCGGGACCTGCCCGAAAGAATTGAGCGCCATGAATGCCGGCGTCTTGTGTTCGTCCTTGGCAAGGTCGAGTTCGATGATATCGGCATCGGCGCCGATCAAGGAGATGAACAGTCGGGCGCGATGGGCATGGCCGGATAGCGGATGGAAATAGAGCTTCATGATTCAGTCTCCGGGTTGAGGGCGGACCCGGAGCAAACATGATTGTTCCCAGCGGAGAACAGAAGTACGATAGTAAGCAAGAAACTATTCCAGAATACACAATAATTGCGATCTAGGCAGGAGAGACGGTTGGACAGGCTGCAATGCATGAAAGTGCTGGTGAAAGTGGCCGATGCCGGCAGTTTCGCCGCTGCGGCGCGGCAGTTGCATATGAGCCCGCCGGTCGTGACCCGCGCGATCGCCTTTCTGGAGGAGGTGACCGGCGCACGGCTGTTCCTGCGCTCGACGCGATCGGTGAAACTGACGGCGCAAGGGCGCCATTATGTCGAGGATTGCCGCCGTATCCTCAGCGATATCGAGGAGGCCGAGGCGTCGGCCGGCGGCGCCTATGCGACGCCCTCCGGCATGTTGACGGTCACGGCGCCGGTGCTGTTCGGGCAATATTACATCATGCCGATCGTCACCGCGTTTCTTGCCTTGCATCCGGCGGTCACCGGCCGCGTGCTGCTGTTCGATCGTATCGTCAATCTGGTGGAGGAGGGGATCGATGTCGCCGTCCGCATCGGCCGTCTGCCGGATTCCAGCTACAATGCCGTCAAGGTCGGCACCGTACGCCGCGTCGTCTGTGGCGCACCCTCCTACTTCGAGCGCCATGGTGTACCAGAGACGCCCGCCGATCTCGCCGGCCATACGATCATCGCAAACACCGGCTCGTCCGCGCCGCTCGACTGGCATTTTGGCCCCGAAGGCAGGCTCTCTCCGACACTCCATCCGCGTTTGTTCTGCAACTCGGTCGAAGCCTCGATTTCGGCGGCGTCAAGCGGTTGGGGTCTGGCCCGCACGCTATCCTATCAGATCGCGAAGCCCGTCGCCGAAGGCCGGCTGCGTGTCGTTCTGGAGGATTTCGAAGAGGAGCCGCTGCCGATCCATGTCGTGCATCCCGAAGGCCGGCACGTCTCGGCGAAGACGCGCGCCTTTGTCGATTTTGCTGTGGAGCAGTTGCGGACGGGATCGGCGTTTCCTTAGCCGCCGGCAAGCGCCGTGTGCCAAGCTTGGCGATAGTCTTGCAGGCCGCGCAGCTTGGCCCAGAGAGGCTGGCTTGCCGTCGCGGCCGCCGGCCGGATGCCGGTCAGCAGCGCGGCACCCTGGCTGGTGCCCGTCGAGCCGGGCAGGGCGATGACGTCGGATCCCTTCAATGCGGAAAGTGCTGAAAGATAGGCTCGATTAAGCGCGAAGGGACCTTCGACGAAAATCGGACCCTTGGCGCCGATCAGACCGAGGCAGGCCTCGGTCATCAGTGCCAGATAGAGGCTGGCCGCAGCGAGCCGTTCTGCAGGACTTGCCGATGCATCGCCGATCCAGCGCTTGGTCTTGCCGGGGAAGGGACCAGAGCCTTCAACCACGTTGGGTAGCAGCATGATACCTTTGTCGATCACGGTTTCGAGCGCATCGTCGACGGCGTCGGGCGCTGCCTGACCGATTTCCGCCGCGAGAATTTCGAACTCCCGCCCGCCCATGAAACGGGAGGAGGGGACGGCGCGGCCATAGGCGTCGACATTGGCGAGCGCATCGCGTCTGGGATCGAGATGCTCGAGATCGCCGCCGACGGCAAAGCTGATCACCCAGGTCCCGGTCGACACCACTGCGAAGGGCGCTTTGTTCTCCACCAGATGCGGCAGCAACGAGGCATTGGAATCATGGATGCCGCAATAGACCGGAACCGGCGTATTTATACCAATCTCCGTGGCGATCCTGGGCAGGACAGGACCGAGAGCATCGAAGGCAGAGCGGATCGGCGCCATCAACGGGCGAATGCCGAGCGTATCGACGAGCGAGGAGTAGGCACCGGTCGTCGGGTTCCAGAGATCGGTGTGGCAACCCAGTGAAGTCACCTCGTTGGCGGCGACGCCGGTCAGCCGGAACGCCCAATATTGCGGATAAGTGAGGATGGCGCGGACGTTGGCGAAATCGTCCGGGAATTGGCTCTTCTGATAATGGATCTGCGCGCCGACATTCAGCCCGCCCGAAAGCCCAGGCGAAAATGTCTCGCTGAAGGGTGGACGCAGCCGGTCATAGGCTTCCTGGATGTCGATCGGATAGACATGCTCGTAGTCGAGCACCGGCAAGGCAAGGTTGCCATCGGCGGTGAGAAGCACGGCGGAGGCGCCATGGGTGGTAATCGAGATCGCGTCGAAGCCCGGCGTCGCGGCAAAGCTCTTCAGCGCCCCGATGACGAAAGCCCATAGCCGCTCGATATCGTAGTGCGGATAGGGACCGATCTTCAGCACTGTGTTGGTCGTTCGTATAGCGGCGATCTCTGCGCCGCTTTGCGCGTCGAGCACGACGACCTTGGCATTGGTCTTGCCGATGTCGATAACGGCGATGCGGCGATAATTTGGCGTAGCTGTCATGGCAGATGGAAGACCGTGACGAGATCACTCTGAACGGGCGAGTTGTCGGGGTTGGTCGCCATGATATCGGCCATATGTGCCCACCATCTCTTCATGACGGGATGATCGGGCAGGCTCGTCAGCTTGTGATCTGTCGGCCGCGTCAGGACGCCGAACAGTGTATTGGTCTCGCGGTCGAGATGGATGGAATAGTCGCTGGCGCCGGCCTGGTGCAGCAGCTCGACCAGTTCCGGCCAGATCTCGTCATGGCGCTTCCTGTATTCGAGCTCCATACCGGGATTGAGCTTCATCTTGAAGGCGTGACGTTCGAGAGATGCGGTCATTTGGAGCTCATGGTCTTGATGCGTTTTGCGACGATCGGCAGGGCGATGGTGATGATCAGGAGCAGGCCGATGAAGATCGACATGACGATGCCGGGCACGTTGAGAAGGCCGAGGCCGAAGGTCACCAGACCCATGACGAAGGCGGCGATGACGACGCCGCCGATCGTGCCGGAACCGCCGAGGATTGACACGCCGCCGAGCACGACCATGGTCACGACTTCCAGCTCCCAGCCGAGCGCGATCGACGGCCGTGTCGAGCCG
This sequence comes from Rhizobium sp., assembly GCA_036383055.1. Lineage (GTDB taxonomy): Bacteria > Pseudomonadota > Alphaproteobacteria > Rhizobiales > Rhizobiaceae > Rhizobium. Next base: position 14,905 of record DASVPC010000102.1, read on the forward strand.
AGGCGTGAGGTCAGGCACACGGCGGCGATACCACTCATCAGGCCGGTCAGCAGGAAGAGGATGAATTTGACCCGCTCGACCGGAATGCCGGAGAAGCGTGCGGCGAAATCATTGTTGCCGATCGTGTAGACTTGCCGACCGAAATTGGTCGCATGCAGCAGGACCCCGAAGACGATCGCGAGCACGATGAAGAGGACGAATTCGAAGGAGAAGATCCAGACGACGTAACCTTGGCCGAAATAGGCGAAGCTGTCGGGATAGTTGCCGTAGGCCTGGTCGCCCAGCACGATATAGGAGATGCCGCGGAAGAGGCTCATCGTGCCGATGGTGACGACGATCGAGGGCAGTTTTAGCCCAGACACAAGGAAGCCGTTGAAGAGGCCACAGAGCAGCCCGACCCCAAGCCCGATGGCAACAAGGCCGATCGTGTCGACACCGGCCTGTGCTGCCGCCCCCATGGCGGTCGAGGCAAGCGCGATGATGGCTGCAACCGAAAGGTCGATTTCGCCGGCAATGACCAGCAGCGCCATGGCAAAGGCGATCATTGCCTTCTCGGTGAAGTTGAAGGTCGCATCCGAGAGGTTGTAGGGATCGAGGAAGTAGGGCGACGCCAGCGAATTGAAGATGAAGATCGCAATGGCGACTCCGAAGAGCAGCACTTCCCAGCTTGCCAGGATCCGCTTGAACGGCGTGCCGAGACGGTCGGGAATGCTGCGCTTTTCCGTGGTTGCTTCCGAAACGATGCTCATGCGGCGACCTCCTTGATCGAGGTTTCCTTCGCCGCCTGATCCCGAAGGATGATGCGGCCGCGATTGCGTTCGCGCCGAGCGTTGAAGACAACGGCGAGGATAATGACGGTGCCGGAGATCGCCATCTGCGTGAACGGCGAAATGCCGATGACGGGAAGGGCGTTCTTGATGACGCCGAGGAAGAGTGCGCCGAGCACGGTACCGGCGACCGAACCGACGCCGCCGGCGATCGAGATGCCGCCGATGACGCAGGCCGCGACGCTATCGAGCTCAAAGCCATTGGCGATGTCGACATAGGCGACTGCATAGCGCGACACCCAGAGATAGCCGCAAAGGCCCGCCAGCGCACCCGACAGCACGAAGGCGAGGAAGCGCGTCCAGCCGACATCGATACCGGCATAGACGGCCGCCACCGGATTGCCGCCACTGGCATAGGCCGAGCGGCCGAAGCGCGTATAGCGCAATACGAAATACATCATCAGCACGATGGCGATGCCGATCCAGGCAAGCACCGGCAGGCCGAGCAGCGGCGTGCGCGGTACACTGAGGAAATTCGGCGTAAACTGATGGGCATTGACCCAGGCACCGCCAGACAGCACGAAGGCCATGCCGCGATAGATGGTGAGCGTGCCGAGCGTCACGACGATCGGCGGGATTTCCAGCGCCCAGACGAGATAGCCGTTGATAGCGCCAAGTGCCGCGCCCATGGCGATGGCCGTGATCACCAGAACGATCAGCGGCAGATCGGGATAGGTGGCGTTCAGCATGGCAATGGCCATGCCGGTGAAGGCGAGATTGGCGGCGACGGAAAGATCGATGGATTTCGTCAGGATGACCGTCATCTGCGCCAGCGCCAGGATGATCAGGATCGATGTGTCGTTGAAGATGTTGGCAAGATTGCCGGGCTCGGCAAAGCCAGCCGCGCGCGTCGAAAAGCCTGCGATCATCACGATGATAATGGCGAAGAGCAGTGTTTCGCGTCTTTTGAGGATGCGTGGCATCCAACCCTCCCTATGCATTTCCCGTGGCGGCGCGCACCAGCGTTTCCGGTGACAGTCCCTCGCGGTCGAACAGTCCAGCCGATAGCCCCTCTTTCATCACGAGAACGCGGTCCGACATGCCGATGATTTCGGGAAGTTCGGAGGAGATCATGATGATGCTGAGGCCCTCGGCCGCCAGTTCGCTGATGAAACCGTGAACGGCGGCCTTGGAGCCGATGTCGATACCCTTGGTCGGCTCGTCTAGGATGATGATTTTCGGCTGTGTCGCCAGCCATTTGCCGATCACCACCTTCTGCTGATTGCCGCCTGACAGCGTACCGACCGGCACAGACAGGGCGGCGGCGCGCAGGTCCAGTCGCTCGGCATATTTGCGGGCTAGCGCGAATTCGTCGGCCGCCTTCAGGAAACCCTTGCGCGAGGTGCGCCCGAGCGAGGGCAGCGACATGTTCTGATAGATCGGCATGGGCAGCGCCAGGCCGTGACGGCCGCGCTCCTCCGGCACATAGACGATACCGGCGCGGATGGCGTCCTGAGGCGAATGAATGCGGATGTCTTCGCCGTTCAGCGTCAGCTTGCCGGAGAGCGGTCTGGTGATGCCGAAAAGGGACTGACAGAGCTCGGAGCGGCCGGCGCCGATCAGGCCATAGACGCCCAGGATTTCACCGCGACGAAGCTTGAAGGAAATGTCGCGGAATTCGGTGCGGTGGCAATAATTCACGACTTCGAGCACGGTGTCGCCGATGGTGACCGGCACCTTGGGGAAAGCGTCCTTGACGTCGCGGCCGACCATCATGCGGACGATCTCGCCCTGCGGCGTCTCCTTCAGCCGGCCATGGCCGACAGCACGTCCGTCACGGAAGACGACGAAGTTGTCTGCG
>DASVPC010000103.1:0-8016 GCA_036383055.1 Rhizobium sp.
GGACTTAAGTTCCGTGACCTGTTCATTGTTGGCTTTGAGGTTCTCAAGATCGGTCGGGAATTCCAGGGCCGCATCGTGAATCTCGTTTATGTATTTGAGCTTTTCGTTCATGGTCGAAATTTCTTCATCGAGCCGCTTGAACGTTCTGTTGTAGGAAAGAATTTTACCATTCAACTGCTTGGGCAATAGTCCTTCAGCTGACAGCTTTGTCCAGGATTCAGGGATAAAAGCCCCTGAGAACGTGTTCTCTATGTGAGCAATAAGGGTTAGGTAGCTAGGCACTGCAACGGTCGCGTTGCCGTCCCAGAAATGGGGAATGGTGTTGGCCTTTGCATATTCGATCCGTTCGATCAACGGATCGAACTTGAAGTTTGCATTAAACTTTTCATCGCTTATACGAGATAAGCGGTCCGCAAGATTTGTTGAGAAGTTCTTCAGATCCGTACGATTGAGCGGAGGAAAATTCCACCCATGCAGTACTTGCATAGTTCTATCTTCGGACGTGCTGCTTAATATAGCCTTTCCAAGTTCGTTAAGTGCGTCCACTAACGTATCTATACGGGCAGCCATATTGATCTCCTCCCTGCGCTTTATTTCTTAAGTTATATGATAATGCCCTTCAATCGTCTAGGTTGCATATCTGGTGAAGAAATCGCGTCAATTTGTTAAAGATCTGATTATGGCCAGTTAGCTCGCTTTCTCGGTTAAAGAAATCAAAGCTTCGGTAACCTCGATAAGACGCTTTTTGTAGACCGCGGAAATCATCTGAAGGCGAGCGATCTCTTTTTCGTCATATGCGATTTCAACTTCGAAATAAGCCTTCATTTTGTACTTCGCTTCGTCCGCCATTTTCAGAATGGCTTCGGCAAGATTGTCGCGTTTGGCGACCTCAAAAGGATCAGCAACACGATCTCGAATCTCAGTGAGTTGAGCATTTCTTTTGGAATAACCTGAAGCGTCCATAATCGGGCTTCCAAATTCGTTCTTTATAACGGCCTGTGCCGCAGTTTGCGCCTGCAGGATAGCGTGTTGGATACCTTCATGGTTGTTCATGCACATGTCGAAGATAAAATAGCTGTCCATTTCTCGTTTTAGGTCGGAGAAATCGATCTTTTGACCAAGGGCGCTGTGCTGCGCCACCAATTCATCAAATAGCGTCCAATTCTCTTTCCAACCAGGGCTATCGCCCCAGCGACCACGCTTCACGTTTCCGAGGATCAGTTCTCGTGTATAGATCGAAACAACGCTTTTAAGTCGCTCTATTAAATCCGCAGCTTCCTTCTGTTTGTCCTCCCATAGTTCGGCTTCAAAATCATCCTTGGCGAGGTGATCAAGGCTGTAGGTGAGCATAATCAAGCCGATGATTGCGAAAAGAAATCGCTGCCAATTTTCATCTAGAAACTTCAGCACGGTTTCATATCCACGAATTGAGCCTCTCGATTTGTGAAATTTGCTTGCGAAGCCGGTAGGTACCACCGCGTTTGATAGGCCGGGCCATTCTCAGAACCATCGTTCTGTGTACAAAAACAGGGATTACAAAAAGCCCTAAAACTCAAAAAATGAATGTTTCCGGGAAGAAAACTGGTGCTGCTAGAGAGATTTGAACTCTCGGCCTCTCCCTTACCAAGGGAGTGCTCTACCCCTGAGCTATAGCAGCAAACCGTGGCGCGTCGGGCGCGCCGTATTGGGCGAGGCGGCTATTGCCATAGGTCGGGGCCGAGTGCAAGCCGCAAAATTCAACTTCGGTGAAAAGATCGCGGGAAAAAATGCGTCGGCCTTTTGAAGTCGCGGGATTTCGGCTATGGGAAGCGCATGGGTGCGGATAAGACGAAAACGGATGAGAAGCCGATCTCGCAAGGCGGTTTGACGGCCGGCGAGGCGCAAGAGGGCGTGGTTGCGGCGCCCGTTACCGAGGCGGATCGGCGGCGGGAGCGGGCGGCGCAGAAGCTGCGCGAAAATCTTGGCCGGCGCAAACAGCAGGTGAGGGCGCGCCGCGCCGGGCAGGCGGACGAGACGGATGGGCTGCCGGCCGCAAATGTCGCGCCGGAGAAATCCGCCGCCGCAAAAATGGACGAATCGTAATGATTGATGTCGTCCATCATCAAACAGCCATCAAACGAATTGAAGCTTTAATCTATTTCGTCTAAAGAGCGCGTTCTCCCAGGTGGCGTGGAACTTCAGGAAAGGCGGGCTCGGCCCGTAGTCATATATGGATCGTATCAGGATTGTCGGCGGCAACGAGCTTAACGGTATCATTCCGATCTCCGGCGCCAAGAATGCGGCTCTGCCTTTGATGATCGCATCGCTGCTCACCAGCGATACGCTGACGCTCGAAAACGTGCCGCATCTGGCCGATGTCGAGCTGCTGCAGCGCATTCTCGGCAATCACGGTGTTGATGTTGCCGTCAACGGCCGACGCGAGCGCCAGGAAGACGCCTATTCCCGCACCATCCATTTCACCTGCCGCACCATCGTCGACACGACCGCGCCTTACGAGCTGGTGGCCAAGATGCGCGCCAGCTTCTGGGTCATCGGGCCGCTGCTCGCCCGCGAAGGTCAGGCGCGCGTGTCGCTGCCCGGCGGCTGCGCCATCGGGACGCGTCCGGTCGATCTCTTCATCGAGGGCCTGACGGCGCTCGGCGCCAACATGGAAATCGACGGCGGCTATATCAACGCCACCGCGCCTAAGGGCGGCCTGATCGGCGCGCGCTATGACTTCCCGAAGGTTTCGGTCGGCGCGACGCATGTGATGATGATGGCGGCGACCCTTGCTCGTGGCACGACGGTCATCGGCAATGCGGCCCGCGAGCCCGAGGTCGTCGATCTCGCCAACTGCCTGATCGCCATGGGCGCCAAGATCTCCGGTGCCGGCACCAGCACGATCACTATCGAAGGCGTCACCTCGCTCTCTGGCGCGCGTCACCGCGTCCTGCCGGATCGCATCGAGACCGGCACCTATGCCATGGCGGTTGCCATGGCCGGCGGCGATGTCCGCCTTGAGAACACCGACATAGCGCTGCTCGACACGGCGCTGGACAGCCTGCGCCGCGCCGGCGCCGATATCTCGGCGACCAATAACGGCATCCGCATCAAGCGCAATGGCGGCGGCATCCAGCCGGTCGACGTCGTCACCGATCCCTTCCCGGGCTTCCCGACCGACCTGCAGGCGCAGTTCATGGCGCTGATGACGCGCTCGACCGGTACCTCGCATATCACCGAGACCATCTTCGAAAACCGCTTCATGCATGTGCAGGAACTTGCCCGCCTCGGCGCGAAGATCTCGCTTTCGGGCCAGACGGCCAAGATCGAGGGCGTCGAGCGGCTGAAGGGTGCGCCGGTCATGGCGACGGACCTTCGTGCATCGGTGTCCCTGGTCATCGCCGGTCTTGCCGCCGAGGGCGAAACGCTGGTGTCGCGCATCTATCACCTCGATCGCGGCTTCGAGCGGCTGGAAGACAAGCTGACGCGTTGCGGCGCGATCGTCGAGCGTATCAGCGACTAATTCCCGCTATTGCCGTGAACAGACCGGAGAAGCCCGTTTTCTCCGGTTGCGTCTTTTCCGCCCGCACCCTATTTCATCACGAGGAAATGCCGCTATCGGTACTTCCGTGGGCGATCAGGGATATCAGGCGCATGACCAATCTCAAGCTAATGGCACTCGACACAGAAGACCTGGGCGTCATTTCCGCGCAAATGCAGGATAGCGTCTTCAAGGTCGGCGACATGACCTATGCGCCGAAGCTCAAGCAATTTTCGCTCGCCGCCAATCGCTTTGTCTGGGACCTGCCGGATCAGAAGAGCAAGACCTTCGAGCGCCGTCGCGCCGCACTGGTGTTCAAGCGGGTGCTGGCGGTGCGCTCCAGCGGCATTGACCGGCGCCGGCGCGACGAGGTGCTGTCGCTGCTCGCCATCCGCTTCGAGCAGAAGGACGAGGGGCCGGATGGCACGATCGAGTTGACGCTCGCCGGCAAGGCGACCATTGCGCTTGATGTCGAATGCATCGAAGTTCAGCTTGCGGATATTGGCGGCGCGTGGGAAACGGCTAACAAGCCCAGTCATCCGGACGATGCCGGCTAGAGCAATTCCAGGAAAAGTGCGTAACGGTTTTCCGTCCGGAATTGCGTAGAAACTAGGCTAGAGCGCTTCAGTGCTTCCGTGAAGCTATGTAACGCTCTAGGCCGGACGAAAACAAGCTTTGGTCGCCGGTGGTGGCCTTGATGTAAAAGGATTATCAGCGTGGCTATCTGGCTGGATCAGGCGTCGGAAGGGTTCGAGGAGCAATTCGCCGCTTTTCTGACGACCAAGCGGGAAGTGTCCGAGGACGTGAATGCCGTCGTGCGCGCCATCATCGACGATGTCAGGGCGCGCGGCGACGCGGCTCTGGCTGATTATTCCAGGAAATTCGAGGGCATCGATTTCGCCACGACACCGATGCGCGTTACCGAGGCGGAGATCGACGCGGCCGTTGCCGCCGTCCCCGCCGAGGTCTTGGGCGCGCTCAAGGTCGCGGCCACTCGCATCGAATCGCATCATCGCCGGCAATTGCCGAAGGACGATATCTACGAGGACGATCTTGGCGTCGGGCTCGGCTCGCGCTGGACGGCGATCGAAGCTGTCGGTCTCTATGTGCCGGGCGGCACGGCAAGCTATCCAAGCTCGGTGTTGATGAATGCCGTGCCGGCTAAGGTCGCCGGCGTCGAGCGTGTCGTCATCACGGTGCCGACCATGAACGGTTCGATCAACCCGGCGGTGCTGGCCGCCGCCCGCATGGCCGGCGTTGAGGAAATCTACCGGATCGGCGGCGCGCAGGCGATCGCCGCGCTGGCCTATGGTACGGAGACGATTTCTCCGGTTTACAAGATCACCGGCCCCGGCAATGCCTATGTCGCCGCCGCCAAGCGCCATGTCTTCGGCACCGTCGGCATCGACATGATCGCCGGCCCGTCCGAAGTGCTCGTCATCGCCGACAAGCACAATGATCCGGATTGGCTGGCTGCCGATTTGCTGGCGCAGGCCGAACATGACGAGGGCGCGCAGTCGATCCTGATCACCGATGACGCGGAGTTCGGCAAGGCCGTCGAAGGCGCGGTCGAGCGGCAGCTGAAGCGGCTCAGCCGCTCGAAGACGGCGGCGGCGAGCTGGCGGGATTTCGGCGCTGTCATCCTCGTCTCCGACCTGAGCCAAGCCGTTCCGCTTGCCAACCGCATCGCCGCCGAGCATGTCGAACTTGCGCTCGATGATCCCGATGCGCTGCTTGACGGCATCCGCAATGCCGGCGCCATCTTCGTCGGCCGTCATACGCCGGAAGTGATCGGCGATTATGTTGGCGGCTCCAATCATGTGCTGCCGACGGCCCGCTCCGCCCGTTTTTCGTCCGGCCTGTCGGTGCTCGACTTCGTCAAGCGCACGTCGATCCTGCGGCTCGGTCCGGAGCAGCTGCGCGCACTTGGTCCGGCGGCGATCGCGCTTGCCGAGGCGGAAGGGCTCGATGCCCATGCGCGATCGGTTGCGATCCGTCTCAATCTCGAGAGGTAGAGCATGGCAGAAGGCGTCTTCCGGCTGAGCGATGTGGTCCTGGACGACACGATCGGCCGTTCGACGCCCGACGTCGAGCACGAGCGCGCCGTCGCCATCTTCGACCTGATCGAGGAAAACAGCTTCGAGCCTGTCGGCCATGCCGGCGGTCCCTATCTCCTGAACCTGTCGCTGGTCGACCAGAAGCTGGTTTTCGATATCCGGACGGAGGAGGGGACGGTCGTTGCCGCCCATATCCTGTCGCTGACGCCGTTCCGCCGCATCGTGAAGGATTACTTCATGATCTGCGAGAGCTATTACGAGGCGATCCGCTCGGCCACCCCCAGCCGCATCGAGGCGATCGACATGGGCCGCCGCGGCATCCACAATGAGGGATCGCGGACGCTGATGGAGCGGCTGAAGGGCAAGATCACGGTGGACTTCGACACGGCGCGGCGGCTGTTCACCCTTGTCTGCGTGCTCTATTGGCGTGGGTGACGGCGATGGAGCAGCCAAAGGCCATCGACCATAACGCAAAGGCGCCCGGCGCCATCCTCTTCATGTGCGGGCTGAATGCCATCCGTTCGCCGATGGCGGAAGTGATCGCGCGCGGAATGCTGCCGCAGGGTACCTATGTCGCTTCGGCGGGCGTGCGGGCCGGCGAACGCAACTCCTTCGTCGATGTCGTCCTTGAGGAGATCGGCCTGTCGCTCGGACGCCGGCAACCGCAGACGCTGGAGGATCTGGAGGACGATTTCTTTGATCTCATCATCACGCTCTCTCCCGAAGCACATCACGCGGCGCTGGAGCTGACGCGGGCCAATGCCATCGAGGTCATCTATTGGCCGACCATGGACCCCTCGGCGATCGGTGACACACGCGAGCAGATTCTCGAGGCTTATCGCGATGTGCGGGATTATCTTCAGGGCCTGATCGAGAGCAGGCTGGTGGAACATCGCGGCTCCCTTTAAGGTGCTGCGTGAAACAAATGCAGAAAGCCTTATCAACGTGGTTCACAAAACCGCGTCGATTGTGTAGTTTCCGCGCAAATTTCCGGCGACCCCGCATTTTGCCACGGGCGCCGGCCTCAAACCCTACAGGAAAAGAAGCTTTAATGCCGAAAGAAGAAGTCCTAGAATTTCCGGGTGTCGTCACCGAATTGCTGCCGAACGCAACCTTCCGCGTGAAGCTGGAAAACGAGCACGAGATCATCGCCCACACTGCTGGCCGCATGCGCAAGAACCGCATCCGCGTTCTCGCCGGTGACAAGGTGCTGGTGGAAATGACCCCTTACGACCTGACCAAGGGCCGCATCACCTACCGTTTCAAGTAGTCGCAGCTCGTTTTCGAGCCGGCTGTCCGTCTCCCGCCTGACAGGTCGAGGTTTTATGGCGCTGAAACACAAGCTGATACTGGCCTCCGGATCGCCGCGCCGCGTCGACCTCCTGCATCAGGCAGGGATCGAAGCGGCGCGCCTGATGCCCATGGATATCGACGAGGCTCCGAAGAAGTCGGAGCACCCGCGATCGCTGGCGCGCAGGCTTTCGGCGGAAAAGGGCGAGGCGGCCTTTGCCGCGGTGAAGGGCGATGTCGCCTGGCAGGGAAGCTATATCCTGGCCGCCGACACGGTCGTCGCCGTCGGCCGCCGAATTCTGCCGAAGGCGGAGTTCGTCGACGAGGCGTCCTCGGCGCTGCACCTGCTGTCCGGCCGCAGTCATGTCGTCTATACTGGCGTCTGCCTGATTACGCCGGACCGCAAGCTGCGCCAGAAGGTCGTCGAGACCAAGGTTCGCTTCAAACGGCTGTCGGCCAGGGACATCGACATGTACCTTGCCTCCGGCCAGTGGCGCGGCAAGGCGGGTGCCTATGGCATCCAGGGCCTCGCCGGCTCCTTCGTGCAGAAGCTGATCGGCTCCTACACCAATGTCGTCGGATTGCCACTTTATGAAACCATGCTGCTTCTGGCGGGAGAGGGTTTCGACGTTCATGCCACCTGGCAGGAAGGGTGACGGTCATGGCGGATGACGACAAGATCAAAGTGGGTGCGAAGATCGAGCCGTTGCGCAAGACGCGGCCCTGCGTGGAATGCGGCCGGCCTTCGATGCGCGAGCACTACCCCTTCTGCTCGGATCGCTGCCGTTCGGCCGATCTGTCTCGGTGGTTGAACGGCTCCTATGCCATTCCCGTTACCGAGGATCAGACCAAGGCGGACTATCCCGAAGAGGAATAGTCCCGCCGCCATTTCGATGTTCGCTCCGGCGAAGCCATTCATTTTGTTTGCGAATTGCCAAAAATCCATTTCCTGTCAAAAAAGAGTCATTTGCGGCTGGACATGGACGAACAAGATGCTATAACCCCGCTCGCTTCCGGGGTGAACCAACCGCCCAGGGCCTTCCAAGGCCTTCTGATTTGCGCGAAGCACGGATGCCCAGATAGCTCAGTTGGTAGAGCAGCGGATTGAAAATCCGCGTGTCGCTGGTTCGATTCCGGCTCTGGGCACCA
>DASVPC010000104.1:0-37122 GCA_036383055.1 Rhizobium sp.
CAAGGCGCTCGCGCAATGCGGCTATCGTGCTGATCGTCTCCATGATGCTCCTCCACGGATGCGCCGCCCGACGCTCGTCCGTCTCCCGTCTTTTATTTGGCGGCTCTTCTAACGTGTGCGGTGCAAAAAGGCAATTCAAGGAGAGGCGGTCACCCGTCCTCGTGGTTCGAGACGGCTCTGCGGGACGCTTCACCATGAAGGCTAGCCATCGGGTGCAATCTAATGCCTAATCAGCGCGTGCGGGCAGCGCGGCGTTCTCTCCACCTCATCCCGAGGAGCGCAGCGCCCTGAGCTTGTCGAAGGGGCGGAGCCTCGAAGGATTGGGGTGGCACGGATCCATCAAAGCTTCTCATATAACTTAGCGCTTTTCTCAATCTTTTGCGGTTAGCTATCGCCATGGCGAAGATCGTGGCATTGGCGGCATATTTTTATCAGGCGGCGATAGCGTTCGGGCTGCTGATCGCGGTGGCGCATATGCTGGCGCCGGCGGATTATGCCGCCTATTCGCTGTTCATCTCCATCAGCCAGTTCGCGGCGATCTTCTGTTTCGAGTGGATCCGCTTTGCCTGCAGCCGCTTCTATCCCGGCCAGGCGCCCGGCAGCGAGGCGGCGGAACGCACGGCATTGAGCATCGAATTTGCCGCTTGCGCCGTGATCTGCATTCTGGTTGCCGGTGCATCGATCTTCTTTGCGGTTTCACCTGAGATCGCGGTCCTTGGCAGCCTGGTGGTCATCCTCCAGGGTGGCAGCGACCTGCATCTGACCATGCTACGTTTCCGCCAGGAGTTTCACGCTTTTTCACGCCTGCAGGGCTCGCGCGCCACCATTCTGGCCATTGGCACGCTGATTGGCGCGGCGATTGCGCCAAATTTCACTTCTACAGTGGCCGGTCTGCTGGGCGGTTATATCGCCTATAGCGTTCTGGCGATGTTTCTCACCCGCAACAGCCTGCGTGAGGCGGCGAGCTTCCAGCCGTCGCTGGTCAGAAAACATTTCGTCTATGGCAGCGTCGCGGCCGGCGCCTCGGTGATCGGGCTTCTGGCGCCGCTGGGCCTGAAATCGATCCTGACGGCGGTATTGGGGGCAGGCGGAGCGGCGGGTGCGCTGCTGGCGCTTGATCTGCTGCAGCGGCCTTTCGTGCTGATTGTCGCGGCTTTGCAGGCGATCCAATATCCCGATGTGGTGGCGACCTATGATCGCGAGGGGGCCACGCCGGCGTTCCGGCGGCAGCTTGGCGGCTATTATTCGTTGCTTTCGGGTTTCACCTTGATGACGGCGGCCGGGATTTTCGCGCTGTTGCAGCCGGTCGGTCATTTCGTCATCGCACCTGGTCTGCGCGAAGGCTTTCTCAGTGCCGCGCCGTTCGTCACCGGCCTTGCCGTCTGCCGGGCCTTGACGCTGAATATGCTGCCAACGCCGGCGCATCTGCGCCATCGGCTGCTGGCGATCTTCCTGCTGGCGGTGGTAGACTGCGTGCTGCTCAATGCCGGGGCCTTGGCGGGCGGCTATCTGCATTCCTTCAGCGACGGCGCGCTGATGGCGGGCGGCATGGTCGGGGCGCTGATCGCGATGATGATCGGAGGGAAGGTGCTGATGGCGCTGCCGTTTAATTTCGTCTGGCAGCCGGTTGTGCTTTCCGCTGTCGGGCTTGTCGTGCCGGTCCTTGCGACCGCCGGATTCGATTATTCGCTATGGATCTCGGTGGGGGCGGGGATTGTCGGTGGCGGCGTCTTCTGCCTGCTCGGCCTCTACAGCTACTTCGTGACGATGTTCCGTCCACGGATGGCGTCGTAGCTCAGAGCTCTTCGAGCATTCTCAGCACCTTCTCGGCGCTGTTGTCCCAGGAGAAGCGAGCGACATTCTCGTGGCCTCGTTGGCGAAGATCCGCGCGTAGCGCCTGATCGCTGGCGATCCGGCGCATGGCTGCGACCAACTCATCCCGCTTCACCGGATCGAAATAGAGCGCTGCGATGCCCGAAGCTTCGCGCACGGCGGGGATATCGGCCGCAAGCACCGGGCAGCCCTGCGTCATGGCCTCCAGCGGCGGGATGCCAAACCCCTCATAGAGGCTCGGGAATACGAAGGCGGTGGCACGGCGCTCGAGCGCCGCGATCTCCGCATCGCTCAGCCGGCCGGGGAAGAGCATACGCTCGTTCGATTGAGGGTCATCGGACTCGAACACGCTTGGCGCTGTGCCGCCGACGACCACCAGCTTTTGATCGGGATCGCCGAGTGTCTCAAAGGCGCGGATGGCGAAATCGAGGTTCTTGTTCGGCTTCATCGTGCCGACCAGCAGGAAGAAGCCATTTGTTTTGAGGCCCAGGCGCTGGATGATGGTTTCGTCCGGCGCGATGGTGGCGAAGTGATCGACGGCGTTGTAGATGACATCGATCCCGTCAGCGGGGACGCGGAAGACGGAGGCCAGCTCCTGGCGGGAGAAGTCCGAGACGGTGCCGATCTTCGCGGTGCGGGTCAGGACCGCGCCGAGCGCGCCGTGCAGCAGCCGGTAACTGCGCTTGAACGATTGCGGATGGCGGAAGATCGTTACGTCATGGATGATCACGGCCTGGCGGCGATGCAGCAGTGGGCCGCTACCACCGAAGCCGATCAGCCGGCCGCCTCGAGAACGGGTAAGAAGCGCCGTCTGCTCCCAAAGATGGCCGGGGCCGGAGCCGAAGGCATCGACGGATATGGCAGAGAGTTCGATATCGACCGGCGTGTCGCGTGGTACGGCGAGCCGCCAGCTTGCACCCTTCAATGCAGTGGGCACGTCGCCGGCGGCGATCTTGCGGTCGAGCGCCAGTGTCAGCTCGCGCGCAAAGCGCTGCACGCCCGATAAAGGCTGACCGAGAAAACGCCCGTTGATGGTGATCGACTGCACGCGAATATCCCAATTTTCTAATATCGGGAATAGTTTGCGTCATTTTCTTTAGAGAAGCTTTAGCCTGCGGCGGGAGATTTTAAGCAAGCGCCTCTTTGCTGCTGATAATGGCGACGCCACGCGTCCGCATCTCATTGATCGCCGCCTGAACGCCAGCGGGGTCGATGCCACGGCTGGCATCCTCGATGAAGCGGACGGTGACGCCCGGCAGCATCTCCACGGCGTCGAGCGCCGAGAATTTCACGCAATAATCCGTCGCCAGCCCACAGAGATCGAGTTCGGTCACGCCTTCGGCGCGCAGCTGCGCGGCAAGGCCGGTCAGCGCCGCCTGATCATTGTCGCGGAAGGCGGAATAGCTGTCGACATCCGGCTTCTGGCCCTTCTGCTGGATGAAATCGATGCCGTCGATATGAAGGGCGGGGTGAAGCCGGGCATCCTCGGTGTTCTGGACGCAATGGTCCGGCCACATCATCTGAGGCTTGCCGGAGAGCATACCCATTTCGAAGGGCTTCTTGCCGGGATGGGCGGAGGCAAAGCTGCCATGGCCGGCCGGGTGCCAGTCCTGGGAAGCAAGGACCATGTCGTATTTGCCGCTGTCGATGAGCTTGTTGGCAACGGGCACCACCTGATCGCCTTCGGGAACAGGGAGATGGCCGCCAGGGCAGAAACCGTTCTGGATGTCGATCAGCAGCAATGCTTTCATGAGGCCTGTCCTTCTGCTTCTGTTGCACTGCACGATGCCAAGCGTTGCGTCGCGGATCAAGCCTTTTGCACCGCGCCAGATGATCTGGCGCGGTGCAATGGTTTTCGAAGGCTTACGAGGGCTTGTGACCCTTGAGGCCATAGAAGGCGATGTAGGCGTAGCAGACGATCGGCATCAGGAAGGCGAGGTGGATGCCGATAGTGTCGGCAAGTCCGCCCTGGATCATCGGCAGGATCGCGCCGCCGACGATGGCGAGGCACAGGATGCCGGAGCCCTGGCTGGTATATTTGCCGAGGCCATGCAGCGCCAGGCTGAAGATCGTCGGGAACATGATCGAGTTGAACAGGCCGATCGCCAGCACCGACCACATGGCGACATGGCCGGTCGTAAGTACGGTCACCAGCAGCAGGATGGCGACGATGATGGCATTGAAGGCCAGCGCCTTGCCGTCGTCGACATGACGCATAACCAGCGAGCCGATGAAGCGGCCAATCATGGCGCCACCCCAGAAATAGGAGACGTAATGCGCGGCTTCGGCCTCGGAGAAATGGGCGATATCCGGCTGGCTGAGGAAGTTGACGAGGAAGCTGCCGATGCTGACTTCAGCGCCGACATAGAGGAAGATACCGACGGCACCGAGGACAAGATGGCGATACTGCCAGGCTGAACCGCCGCCGCGCATGGGCTCGATGGTTTCCTCGTCCTCGACATCCGGCAGTTTGAGAGCCGCGAAGATGGCGGCAAGCAGCAGGAAGGCTGCACCGAGCATCAGATAGGGAAGCTTCACCGCGCCGGCTTCAGCAAGCCTGATGGCATCGAGCTGTTCCGGCGTTGCGTTGGTGGCAGCGACCGTTGCGGCCGAGAGGATCAGCATGGCGCCGAAGATCGGGGCGATGGTGGTGCCGAGCGAATTGAAGGCCTGGGTCAGATTCAGGCGGCTGGCGGCGGTATCCGGCGGGCCGAGCACGGTGACGTAAGGATTGGCCGCGACCTGCAGAATGGTGACGCCGGCGGCGAGCACGAAGAGAGCGCCCAGGAAGAGAGCGTAGACGCGATAGCTGGCGGCCGGGATGAACAGCGCGCAGCCGATCGCGGCGATGACGAGGCCGACGACGATGCCCCATTTATAGCTGATGCGCTTCACCAGTGCGCCGGCGGGCAGCGACACGATGAAATAGGCGCCGAAGAAGCAGAGCTGGATCAGCATCGACTGGGTGTAATTGAGCTGAAAGACGCTCTTCAGGTGCGGCACCAGAATGTCGTTCAGGCAGGTGATGAAGCCCCACATGAAAAAGAGTGAGGTGAGTGCGATAAGCGCGAATTGATAATTACCCTGGCCCTGGTGCGCGGAGGCGCGACCGCCGGCGGGCGCAGAGCTTGTTGCTATGCCAGCCATTTTTTATCCTCGATTATTGTTTTTGCCAGCTTTCGATTGTCGATCGGGAAGAGAACCCGGAACACGCCGAACGGCAGACTGGCAACGGCTTGCCGAAGGGATCGCGGGACGCACGATCATTCGAAGCCGTTAG
This sequence comes from Rhizobium sp., assembly GCA_036383055.1. Classification (GTDB taxonomy): domain Bacteria; phylum Pseudomonadota; class Alphaproteobacteria; order Rhizobiales; family Rhizobiaceae; genus Rhizobium. Next base: position 5,114 of record DASVPC010000104.1, read on the forward strand.
ATCGATATAATCGATTAGGCCCTGATTGGTAGCGTACTAGCGATGTGGATTTTGCAATGCAGCAATGTCGGAGGCGGGAGGCTGATAATGCTCTCACCACAACTCATAATATAGGTCACGCCAATCCGGATTGGCGTTCTCGATGAGATCGATTTTCCACTGACGATACCAGCGCTTCAGAGACTTTTCGCGCTGAATGGCGGCGCTGATATCTGAGTGATCTTCATACCAAACCAAGCGCGTACAACCATATTTCCAGGCAAAGCCAGATGTGAGGCCTTCTTGATGTTCGTAAATTCGGCGCTCCAGATCGGAGGTGACGCCGATGTAGAGCGTGCCGCGTTTCTGATTGGTGATGATGTAAGTATATCCACCCATGCGTGTACGATGTTGGTGGTAATGACAGCCGTCAAGAGCTGAAAAAAAAGCGCAGCGCTCGCGTTTGCCACCGTGGCTTATCACGCGCTCCGTCATTCTCGGGCTTGACCCGAGGATACACGCCCAAGCCTTATGGCTAGTAGAAAATACTGCCGGCAGACGCCTTGCTTCCAATACAGTAGCTAGCGCTCTTCGCCTGCTGTCCAAAGTGAGTCAAACACCGTGTCGAAATGCTTGTGCCTGGATCCTCGGGTCAAGCCTGAGGATGACGGAATGCGTAGGGAGCGCGGAGGCACACGGAGAATTCAGTGTGCATTCCCCGTCATTGGTTGTGCTGTTCGACCTTCTGGTCCCAAACTAGAGGCGCTACTTCACTCAAACCCTCTCCACAAACCCATCCAACACCCTTTTCTGCCCGGCACGATCGAATTCGATCGTCAGCTTGTTGCCCTCGACGCCGGAGACATTGCCGTTGCCGAACTTGATGTGGAAGACGCGGTCGCCGACGAAGAATTTTGAGGGCTCAGTGGAGGTGGATTTGGCGATGAGTTCGCCGTCGATGGTGCGGGTTTTGGGGCCGCTTTCGCCGTAGCCGATGCGCTCGACGGCGTGGCCGGAGCGGGAGCCCCAGTTGTCGCGGGTGGCATCGGTCTTGTTGGCCTGGGCGCGTTTCCAGCCGGGGGTGGAATAGGAGTTGGCGAAGGGCTCGGCCTTGTCGAAGCGCGACTGGCCATAGCCGCCGCGGCCGTAACCGCCGTAGGATTGCTCGACTTCGGCGACTTCGACATGGGTGATCGGCAGTTCGTCGAGGAAGCGCGACGGGATGGTCGATTGCCACAGGCCGTGGATGCGGCGGTTGGAGACGAACCAGATGTGGCAGCGGCGCTTGGCGCGGGTGAGGCCGACATAGGCGAGCCGGCGCTCTTCCTCCAGCCCGGCGCGGCCGCTCTCGTCGAGCGAGCGCTGGTGCGGGAACAGGCCTTCCTCCCAGCCGGGCAGGAAAACGGTTTCGAATTCCAGGCCCTTGGCCGAGTGCAGTGTCATGATCGACACGGCGTCGAGATTTTCGTTCTGCTCGACGTCCATGACGAGGGAGACGTGTTCGAGAAAGCCGCGCATGGATTCGAAGCTGTCCATCGAACGGATGAGTTCCTTCAGGTTTTCCAGCCGTCCCGGGGCCTCCGCCGATTTGTCGTTCTTCCACATGTCGGTATAGCCGGACTCTTCGAGGATCTGCTCCGCGAGTTCGGTGTGCGGGGTGTTTTCGAGAAGACCCTGCCAGCGACGGAAGGATTGCACGACGTCGAAGAGCGCTTTGCGCGGCTTCGGCTTCATTTCATCGGTCTCGATGATGTCGGCTGATGCCGCCAGCATCGGGATGTCGCGGACGCGGGCATAGTCGTGCAGCGCGCGCACGGTGGTGTCGCCGAGGCCGCGCTTCGGCGTGTTGACGATGCGCTCGAAGGCGAGATCGTCGGCCGGCTGGCAGACCAGGCGGAAATAGGCCATGGCGTCGCGGATTTCAAGGCGCTCGTAAAAGCGCGGGCCGCCGACGACGCGGTAGTTGAGGCCGAGCGTGACGAAGCGATCTTCGAATTCGCGCATCTGGAAGGAGGCGCGCACCAGGATCGCCATATTGTTCAGCTTGTGCTGATTGCGCTGAAGCTGCTCGATTTCCTCGCCGATGGCGCGGGCTTCCTCCTCGGAATCCCAGGAGGCGTGCACCTGCACCTTGATGTCGTCGGGATCGGAGCGGTCGGTGAACAGCGTCTTGCCGAGCCGGCCCTCATTATGGGTGATCAGGTGGGCGGCGGCGCCGAGAATGTGCTCCGTGGAGCGATAGTTGCGCTCCAGCTTGATCACCTTGGCGCCGGGAAAATCCTTTTCGAAGCGCAGGATATTGTCCACTTCGGCGCCGCGCCAGCCATAGATCGACTGGTCGTCGTCGCCGACGCAGCAGACGTTCTGCAACTCGCCCTTCGGCCGCTGCGCCAGCAGCCGCAGCCACATGTATTGTGCGGTGTTGGTGTCCTGATACTCGTCGACGAGGATATAGCGGAAGCGCTGGTGATAATCTTTCAGCATATCCGGATTCTGCCGGAACATATTGATCGGATGCAGCAAAAGATCGCCGAAGTCGCAGGCGTTCAGCGTCTTCAGGCGGTTTTGATAGGCGAAATAGAGCTCGCGGCCCTTGCCGTTGGCGAAAGCGCGGGCGTCGCCCTCGGGAATATCGGCGGGGCTGAGGCCCTTGTTCTTCCAGGTGTCGATCATCCCGGCGAATTGCTTGGCCGGCCAGCGCTTGTCGTCCAGGCCTTCGGCCTGGATCAACTGCTTGATCAGCCGTATGACGTCGTCGGTGTCGAGAATGGTGAAGCTGGAGGAGAGGCCGACCAGCTCGGAATGACGGCGCAGCAGTTTGACGCCGATCGAGTGGAAGGTGCCAAGCCAGGGCATGCCTTCGACCGCACCGCCGACGAGCAGCGCCACGCGCTCCTTCATCTCGCGAGCCGCCTTGTTGGTGAAGGTGACGGCAAGGATCTGGCTGGGGAAGGCGCGGTTGGTGGAGAGGATATGGGCGATGCGGGTCGTCAGCACCCGCGTCTTGCCGGTGCCGGCGCCGGCAAGCACGAGAACCGGCCCGTCCAGCGTCTCGACCGCTTCCGCCTGTTCCGGGTTGAGGCCGGTAAGATAGTCGGGCCGGCGGCCACCGTCGCGCGCCGCCATGGCGCGGGCCGCAATGCCGCCGCCTACACTGGCAGGGCCGGGCGCTGGCGCGGGCCGGCGCGGAACCAGGTGTTCCGGCTCCTCGTCGAAGAAGGGAATGTCGTCATGTCCGATGGTCATGCGGCTCAATGTAATGATTCTGCCCTGAAAGGCAAAAGAAACGGCCCGAAAATAGAACAAAAAGTGCACATTCACAGGTGTATGGAGGTTATTAAGAGGCTATTCACGCGCCTGAACGGAGATGTGCAGACGCGAATGAAATGCCTCGTTGTCTCCGCCAAGATTACAACTTTGTCATAATGCGTGGCAAAGCTTGCCGCATATGTTCAAAAAAACGATAGTGCAACAAATCGGGCACAATCCTGCGTTATGTCGCCGCTTGCCCGAAGGATGGCCTCAGTCAATGCGCTTGACATGATGAGGCTATATTAAACTGACGACGCGATTTCATCGCCTCTGACACAATGAGCCGGAGACGTACATGACCGCCTGGAAACCGCTTTCCTTGTCTTTTTTCCTGTTAGTGGCAGGCATTGCCGCGGTCGTGGTTTTCGTGCCCGGCGCAGCCGGGCTGCTGCGGGGAGCTGGCGTTCCCGAGGCCGTCGTAGGGGCTGTTGCGCCCGAGGGCGCTAGGGGTGACAAGGTTGCGAATGGCGGCGCGCGGCGTGGTGCCGATGCGCCGCTGGTGGTGACCGAGGCGGTGGTCGGCGGTGTGGTCAATGATCGGCTGAGTGCCATCGGCACCGGCGATGCCATCCGTTCCGTCGTCGTCATGCCGCAGGCAACAGGCACGATCCGCGGGATCCTCATCAAGTCCGGCGATCATGTAAAGCAGGGGCAGGTGCTGGCCCGTCTCGACGATGACGAGCAGATCATCGCTCGCGGCCAGGCGGAGGTGGCGTTGAAAAGTGCCGTCGAGAAGTCGCAGCTTTGTCACACCATCAAATCCAGCGTGTCGCGCATGGATGTCTTCGACTCCGAGATCGCCGAGCAGGGCGCAAGGCTGGCGCTGCAATCGGCAGAGCTGGCGCTTTCACGCCGGAATATCGTTGCACCGATCGACGGCATCGTCGGTATCGTTCCCGTCGTCATCGGCGACAACGTCACGACGACGACCAGCATCGTCACGCTCGACGATCGCTCGGAGATCCTCGTCGATTACTGGGTGCCGGAGCGATTTGCCAATACGATCAAGGTCGATCAGCCGGTCGAGGCGACGTCGGTGGCGCGGCCGGGACGGTTGTTCTCCGGTGTGGTCGAGGCCGTCGACAACCGCGTCGATGGCGCCAGCCGGACCTTGCGGATCCGCGCCCGTATCAACAATGCCACGGACGAGCTGCGCGCCGGCATGTCTTTCAATGTCGGTATGCGCTTTGCCGGCGAAACCTTTCCTTCCGTCGATCCGCTGTCGGTGCAATGGGACGGTGAGGGATCCTATGTCTGGCGTGTCATCGACGGCAACTCCTCCAAGGTGCGTGTCAGTGTCGTGCAGCACAATCCGGATGTGGTGCTGGTCCAGGCCGATCTTAAGGACGGCGACCGGATCGTCACCGAGGGGTTGCAGCGCGTGACCGAGGGCGGCGCCGTGCGCCTTGCCCGCGAAGTCGCCGAGGCCACGGAGGCCGTCACGCAATGATGGGGCACGGCAACGATACCGGCGATGGGGCCGGAACTGGTGCTGGTTCCGGCAAGCAGGCTTTTACCGCGCTTTTCGTGCGCCGGCCGATCCTGGCGCTGGTCTTCAACACGCTGATGGTCGTGGCCGGCCTTGCCGCCTATTTCGGCGTCGAGGTGCGCGAATTGCCCGATGTCGACCGTCCGGTGGTCACCGTGCGAACCATGTTCGACGGCGCTTCGCCGCAGACGGTGGATCAGGAGCTGACCAAGGTTATCGAAGGCGCGGTTGCCCGCGTCAGCGGCCTGAAGTCGGTCTCGTCGAGCTCATCCTTCGGCCAAAGCCGGGTGACGCTCGAATTTTCCGATGCCATCGATCTCTCTGTTGCGGCCAATGACGTTCGCGATGCGATCGGCCGTATCACCGAGCAGTTGCCCGACGAGGCGGATGCGCCGCAGATCGTCAAGGCGGATTCGGATTCGCAGCCGATCATGCGCCTCGCCGTCACCTCGAATAGGCTGACCATGGATGACCTGACGCAGCTGGTCGACAATGAGATCACTGACCGGCTGGCCTCCGTCGATGGCGTTGCCGATGTCGAGCTTTATGGCGACCAGGAGAAAGTTTTCCGCATCGATGTCGATCAGGGAGCGCTTGCCGGGCGAGGGCTGACGATCGGCGATTTGACGACGGCGCTGGAAACGGCGGCGCTCGATGTGCCGGCGGGATCGCTGAAGAGCAAGCGGCAGGATATCGTCGTGCGCGCCACGGCCGCGCTGCAGACGCCCGAAGATTTTTCGCGGCTGATTATCAAGGATCGCGTCCGGCTCGCCGATGTCGCGACCGTGACGCTCGGCCCCCGCGACGGCACCACGGCCCTGCGCTCCAACGGCGTGCAGGGTATCGGCCTCGGCATCATCCGTCAGGCGCAGTCGAATACGCTGAACATCTCCAACGGCGTGAAAGCCGTGGTCGCGCAGTTGTCGAAATCACTGCCGGAGGGAACCCGCATCGCCATCACCAGCGATGACGCCGTGTTCATTCAAGGAGCGATCCATGAGGTGGTGCTGGCGCTGGTGCTGTCGGCGCTGATCGTCACCATCGTCATTTACCTCTTCCTGCGCGACTGGCGTGCGACGCTGATCCCGGCGGTGACGATGCCCGTGGCGCTGACCGGAACGCTGGCGGCGCTCTACATGGTCGGTTTTTCCATCAATATCCTGACGCTGCTGGCGATCGTGCTTGCGACCGGCCTTGTGGTGGATGACGCCATCGTCGTTCTTGAAAATATCGTTCGGCGCAGATCGGAAAAGATGGGGCCGCGCGCGGCGGGTGTGCTCGGCACGCGCGAGGTCTTCTTCGCGGTCATCGCGACGACCGCGACGCTTGCCGCCGTCTTCATTCCGCTGTCCTTCCTGCCGGGGCAGGTGGGCGGCCTGTTCCGCGAGTTTGGCTTCGTGCTCGCCTTCTCCGTCGGCCTGTCGTCGATCGTGGCGCTGACGCTTTGCCCGATGCTGGCCTCGCGCATGCTGACCAGGGAGATGCGCGAGGATCACGGCATGCTTGGCCGCTTCGGCGCGCTGTTTTCCGGTGTCTATCGCCGCACGCTCGGGGCTTGTCTTAACGCGCCGCTGGTGGTCATTGCCTTTTGCGCGATCTTCTCCGCCGCTGCGGTTCTTGCTTTCATGGGCGTCAAGAGCGAGCTGACGCCGAACGAGGACCGCGCGTTGGTGATGCTCAGACTGACGACGCCGCAAGGCGCTAGCCTCGATTACACCAAGGATCAGTTGCAGCGCGTGGAAGAGAAGCTGCAGCCCTTGATGGACAGCGGGGATATCCGCAATGTCTATGCGATCTCGGGCCAGAACGGGCAGGTGAATACCGGCTTCATGGTATTGACGCTTGCGCCCTGGAGCGAGCGTCATCGCACGCAGACCGAGATTGTTGGCGATATCAACCGGGCGATGGCACAGGTGCCGGCGCTGCGCGGCAACGTCTTCCAGTCGAACAGCCTGCGCATTCGTGGCGCTGGTAGCGGCGTGCAGATGGCGCTGACGGGCAATGATCACGAGGCGCTGACGCAGGCGGCGCTGAAACTGGTGCAGGCGCTTGACGCCACCGGCCAGTTCGACACGCCGCGCCTCAACAACGAGCCGACCCAGGCACAGGTTTCCGTCGCGATCGACCGGGAGCGCGCCTCCGATCTCGGCGTTGACATCACCGGCCTGTCGACGGCGCTGCAATCGCTGCTCGAGGGGCGTTCCGTCGTCGATGTCTTCGTCAAGGGCGAGGCCTATCCGGTGCTTCTGACTTCGACCATGCGGCCGATCGACGATCCGACCGATCTCGAAAACGTCTTCCTGAAGACTGGCGACGGCAAGATCGTGCCGATGTCGGTCATTGCCAGCTTGAAGGAAGGGGCGGTTGCACCGCAGCTCACCCGCGAGCAGCAACTGGCGTCGGTGGCGATCACCGCCGGGCTCAAGAACAATATGTCGCTTGGCCAGGCCGTGGAGGAGGTGAAGCGGATCGCCGCGCCACTTCTGCCGCCCGGCGCACGGTTGATCCCGCTCGCGGAAGCGGCGACGCTGCAGGAGAATTCCAGCGGCATGGCGCTGACTTTCGGCTTTGCCATCATCATCATCTTCCTGGTGCTGGCGGCGCAATTCGAGAGTGTATTGTCGTCATTGATCATCATGTCGACGGTACCGCTCGGCCTTGCCTGCGCGATCTTTGCGCTCGTCATCACCGGCTCCAGCCTCAATATCTACAGCCAGATCGGCCTGGTGTTGCTGGTCGGCGTTATGGCGAAGAACGGCATCCTGATCGTGGAATTCGCCAATCAGCTACGTGACGCAGGTGAGAGCGTGCGCGAGGCGATCGAGAGAGCCTGCGCGCTGCGTCTGCGCCCGGTGATGATGACTATGATCGCCACCATTCTCGGCGGTGTGCCCCTGGTGTTCGCCCATGGGGCGGGAGCGGAAGCGCGCATTGCGCTTGGCTGGGTGATCTTCGGCGGCCTTGGTTTCGCGACTCTGGTGACGCTCTACGTCACGCCGGTCGCCTATCTCCTGATTGCTCGCTACGCGAAGCCGCAGGCGCACGAGGAGCAGCGGTTGCACGAGGAAATGTCGGATGCCGCGCTCAGAGCGAAGCTGACGAAACTCAGGGCTGCGGAGTAATCGCGCGTTTCGGCGTAATAGATAAATCAGCTTCAACCAAAGATTTATGGTAACCCGACCGTTTCGATTAGCTCTTTATTAAACATGATTGTTAATCATAAGCGCCTGTAACCACCCGAGTTCAGGTGCTGTTTTTTGCTGGACTCACGTTCGCCGACATGGTCGGCCCGCGCGCATGAGCGCTCGCGGCATGGTTCGAATGTTTCCTTGTGACTGTTGTGTATCGTTGCGTCCGGAGTTCGTGTGTCGTGAGTATTTTTTCGACCTTCATCAGGGTTAGTCCCTCCGTCAATACCGCCCTTGAAGTCCTCAGAAACACCCAGGCAGATTTGAAGGTTGCGCAGCGCCAGATGTCGTCCGGCCTGCGTGTTCAGACCGCCAAGGACGATGCCACCTATTGGCGGATCTCGACTTTGACGCGCACCGACATCGGCGCGGTGTCGGCTGTGCAGGATGCGCTCGGGCTTGCCTCCGCCACGGTGAGCACTGCCTCCACGGGCATCACCAGCGCGATCAACATCGTCACCCAGATCCGATCGAAGCTGGTGAGCGCCTACGAAGGCAGCGTCGACAAGACCAAACTCAACGACGAGATCACCCAGCTCAGGGATCAGCTTCGCAGTGTCGGTCAGTCCGCGAGCTTCAATGGCGTCAACTGGATCGTTCTTCAGGACGGAGAGGATCCCACCGAGCCGCATCAGATTCCAGGCTCGATCATCCGCAGCACCGACGGCACCATTTCAATCGGGATGTTGAACTACGAAGGCGTCACCTCGACCAGCGGTTCTGTCGCGTCGACGGATGCGCGATATCTTCTCGATGACCAATCCGGCGGCACCGGCGGCTATGGCGTGCTGACCTCCACCGCCTTTGCGACGGAAGCCGGTGCGGCCCAGAATTATGTATTGGTCGGCAGCAAATATGGCGACACCAACGGACAGGTGGAAATCTCGCTCGATGCGAATACGACCAATGGCGCTTTGACGGATATGGTCAATACCGTCACCGCCATGCTGCATCAGCTCAACACCATAGGATCGGCCTTCGGCTCACTGGAAACACGCGTCAACCTGCAGAGCGAATTCGCCAACAACCTCAGTGATTCGCTCACCAGCGGCGTCGGCAAGCTTGTCGATGCGGACATGGAGCAGCAGTCGAGCAAGCTGCTGGCGCTACAGACACAGCAACAGTTAGGAATACAATCGTTGTCGATCGCCAATGCGAGCTACAATACGCTGACCCAGCTTTTCCAGAATTTCTGATCTCTCATTTTCTGGAACGCTGGTGATATCGGAATCGTGGAAAGCTGAGATATCCGCATGCTGATCATGTCAGTCGCATTAGCCATTTTTTCGCTTGGCTGGAGTGTGCACGGTGCGCTCCGAGGCAGCCTCAATGCGATGGTGATCTGGCTCGGTTTCTCAATGTTCTTTGGCCTGACGTCCATTATGTATTCCATGGTGCAGGCCCAGCACTAGAGATTGTTGCCGAAATGGCTCTCATCCAAAAGATATGAGGCCTTCACAGATTCCGCTTCATCATATTGCCGTAATGCTCCATATCTGCTTCGGACCATCGAACCGGAGAGCGACGATTCCATGATCAAAAAAATTGCCATTCTTGCCGTCTCGGCAGCCTTTCTTAATGCATGCACGACGACCGACCCTTATACGGGCGAGCAGAAAGTCTCCAATACGGCGGGGGGCGCCGCGATCGGTGCCGGCGTCGGTGCGGTTGCCGGTCTTCTCATCGGTCATTCGCCGGCTTCGCGCCGCAACGCCGCGCTGATCGGCGCCGGTGTCGGAGCGCTTGCTGGTGCCGGTATCGGCAACTACATGGACCAGCAGGAATCCGAACTGCGTGCGCAGTTGCAGGGTACGGGCGTTTCCGTTACCCGCGTCGGCGACCGCATCATCCTGAACATGCCGTCGGCCATCACTTTCGATATCGACCGGGACGAGATCAAGCCGGAATTCTTCGCGACGCTGAACTCGGTCGCGATCGTACTGCGCAAATTCAACCGCACGCTGATCGACGTCAACGGCCATACGGATTCGACCGGCAGCCTGCAGCATAACCAGGATCTGTCCGAACGCCGCGCCGGCTCGGTCGCCTCCTATCTCGGCAGCCAGGGCATCGACCAGCGCCGCGTCTCCGCTGTCGGCTTCGGCCCGACGCAGCCGGTTGCCAGCAACGCCAACGAATCCGGCCGCGCCCAGAACCGCCGCGTCGAAATCCAGATCGCGCCGATTACGCAGAACGGCTGATCTGGCATCGGCATTTGAAATGAAGACGGCCGGGTTTTGCGACCCGGCCGTTGGTTTATGTGGAGTGCCTTCCGTGCGTCGCCTGGCTTGCCGTAGCAACGTCGTGTTGATCCGCGGGGAAATGATCACGGCGTCGCATTTTGCTGCTCGCCTTCGACAACCTGCAGCCGCCACTGCCGAACCAATTCGCGCCGTTGGCCTGGATAGCGATCCGCCAGGAGTTCGGTTCGCTGGATCCTGTCGGCCCGGAACATCCGAAAATCCTGTCGAAGTTCACACCAGCCGGCGATGATCCGTCTGGAATCGAAGAATGCGACCGCAATCGGCCAGATAATGCGCTCGCTATCCGCGTCTTTCGAGTCCCTGTAGACGATCCGAAGCTTCATCTGCTGCTGCATTGCCTGGCGCAGAAGCTTGAGGTCGATCGCCGGCGTTGGCAGCATGGTGCGGCCGACATGGAAGTCATTGTCGACCAATTTATGCCTGAGTTCCGAAGGAAGGACCGCGTCGATCTTGGATAGGGCGTTGTGGGCCGCCGATGCTAGACCCTCATCTGTTTGCCGGCTAATCCATTGCACGCCGAGTGCAATCGCCTTGATCTCCTCTTCCGAGAACATCAGCGGCGGCAACATGAAGCCCGGTTTCAGGACATAGCCGAAACCGGACTCCCCTTCGATCTCCGCTCCCATCGACTGCAGAAGCGCAATGTCCCTGTAGATTGTTCGCAGGGATACGCCGGTCTCCTGCGCGAGATAATTGCCGGAAACCGCCTGGCGATGGCGGCGCAATATCTGGAGAACGTCGAACAATCTCTGGCTTTGGGACATGCCATATCCTAGCACAACTTATGCTCAAATCCGCTCTGACGCGGAGTTGAGCAGGGTCTTGATCAGTCCATGCGAACCAGTGCCTTCCCGTTGATCTTCTGACCACTTTCGAGGGCCGTCAACATGCGGATTGCGTCCGTCAGCGGCACGATCTCGGCAATCGCGAGCCTAAGCTTCCCTTCGTCGGCGGCGCGGGCAAGGCCGTCCAGGATATCGGCTCTTGCCGTGCAGATGATCGGCTTGAGTTTCCTGTCGAAGATCGCGCGGATGAACTTGCCGGGCGTCGGATCGATATCGAGAAAAACGCCGCCCTTGTGCAGAAGACCGAGCCCGACGGCCGTGCTCAGGGTGCCGGCCGTATCGTAGACGACATCGAAGCGTTCGCGGAGCCTCGAGAAATCGGTTGTCCGGTAGTCGAATGACGGCTGGACGCCAAGCTCGTGGGCACGGGACATCGATGACGCGCCGCAGCTTCCCGAGACGTTAGCGCCAAGCATCCGGGCAAGCCGGACGGTTGCTTCACCGACCGCGCCGGTGCAGCCATTGACGAATACACGTCCGCCAGGCGTCAGCTTTGCTTTATCGACGAGGCCGTTCCATGCCGTGACGCCTGGTGTTCCGAGGCAGGCCGCGTCCTCGAAGGAAACCGAATCCGGTTTTCTGGCAAGGAAGGTTTCAGGGGCGATTACGGCTTCGCCAAGGGCGCCGCCATCCTTGATCCGCGCGAGGCCGAACACTGCGTCGCCGACCGTGAATCGGCTCACGCCGGGACCGACTGATGTCACGATGCCGGAGAAATCAACGCCCATGGCGCGGGGAAACTTCTTCCCCGTCACCATCTTGAGATAGCCGTTGCGCACCTTCCAGTCGATCGGATTGATGGCGGCGAACTTGACCTTGACTGCAACTTCGCCTTTTCCCGGGGCGCGAAGCTCGAAGTCTTCGAGCTTCATCAACTCCGGTCCGCCATACCGATGATATTGAACCCGCTTCATCGCCGTGCCCCTATGACACGGTGATCGCGACGATTCGTCGTTTCGATGATGATCATCTGGATATCCTTCCGCGACGACTTCAGTGGGGCTTGACTGTCGCCATGTAGGCGGCAAATGGCGTTGCGTCATAGATCACCTCGGTGGAGGCGATCTTGCCGTTTCTGACCTTGAGAAGTTCGACGGTGACGGCGTGCGGGACGGGATGGGTTTCGACGTCGTAGACGATCACGGCCTGTTCATCGTCACCGTAGACGGCAAGAATGCTCATCGTCTTGATCATCCGGGCGAAACCGTCGTGGAAACCACGGAATGCTTGCGTGCCCGTAAGCTTGCCGATCGGCGAGGTGCAGACGACGTCCTCGGACGAAATCGCCATGATGGTGTCGACGTCCTTGTTGGCGATTGCGTCCACGTAGGCACGAGCAATCTTGGCGGCGTTTCCAGTCTGTTCAGCCATGGTCATATCCTTTCATGAGTGATTGTTTGGCTGAACCCATTTAGCGCAGCGTAGTGACATAGAATGTCAGTATGCCACGTTCGAAGGTTGTGTATTTTGAAATAAACACCTAAAGGGTGCGTCATTTGAACGAATTTGAAAGCGCTGAGGCGCCATCTGCTCCATTCCATAGCGAATTGAGAAATAGGGGCGGCTGCGGTTACGCGTGCATCGCCGCGCCCTTGGTGATCTTGTCGATGATCTTCTTGTCGGCGCGCAGCGCAATGCCGACGACCTTGGCGTCTTCGGGAGCAAACTTCGAGAAGACTGCGCGGTTGGCGGCGTCATGGCCGGTTGAGAACATTTCCTCGATGAAGATCGAGGAGGTGACGCCGCGTTCCAGCGAGCGGCGGTGGATGGTGGCGATCGTTTCCTCGTCGGCGGATAGTACGATCATCGGCTGGATCGACATCGCGTTGTAGAGATTGCCGACGCGATCGCGATAGGCTTCGCCGATAATATCCGGACATTGCCCCGCAATCCCGGTCGACAGGAAGGCTGTCACGTTCAGCTTTTGCCAGGACTGAAGATTGTTTCGCAGAACGATCGCGATTTTGGTATCAAACATCGGTAGCCACTTTCATGCTGTCTGGGAATGAGCCATTGCGCGAAGAGATAGCCGGTCGGGCCTTCGAGGGTCTTGAACGTTTGTGCGAGAGCCCAGACGCGAACCGCATCGTCTCGGCGCCGGCCTATCCCGGCATCGAGCGTATCCATGCGCAATTCCATGGCGATGCCTTCGATCTGCATCGGCATGACACCTATGCCCTTGGCGTCACCATGCGCGGCGTGCAGACCTTCCGCTATCGCGGCGAGCGCCGCTATAGCCTGCCGGGCCGGGTGATCATTCTGCATCCGGACGAGGTTCATGACGGCGGTGCGGCGACCGATGACGGGCTGATCTACCGTATGCTCTATCTCGAACCATCGATGTTGATGCAATGCCTGGAAGCGGCGCGCATCGGTCTGCCCTTCGTCGATGAGCCGGTGATCGAGGACGAGCGTCTCGCCGGTCTTCTGCTCGCGGCACTCGGCGAACTCGACCGCGAGTTGGATGAGCTTTTCGTCGACGATTTCATTTCACGGATGGCGACGGGGCTCGCCTCGCATGCGCGTCTGCCGCAGAAGCCGTTGGGACTTATCGCTTGGGGCCAGGTGAAGACGGCGCGGGATTATCTGGAGGCGCATGCCATGCGCGGCGTTCGCTCCGACGAGCTGGAGCGCGTCACCGGCCTTGACCGTTTTGCGCTGTCACGCCATTTCCGCGGGGCCTTTGCCACCAGCCCGCATCGCTTCCTGCTGATGCGGCGGCTGCAGCGGGCCAAGGCGATGATCGGTGATGGCGAGCCGATTGCCGAAGTGGCGGCCGCCACCGGCTTTGCCGATCAAAGCCATCTGACGCGGCATTTCAAGAAGGCGTTCGGCATGGCGCCGGGTGCATGGGGCGGGATGGTCGGTGCCGCGCGGCTATCGGCGTGGCACCCATAAACAGCTTTATGGCAGTGCTCAGAGCATGCCGAGGAACTGCTTGAGCTCCGGCGTCTTTGGATTGGCGAAAACGTCGCCCGGCGGTCCGATTTCGTGGACGCGGCCCTGATGCATGAAGACGACGCGCGAGCAGACGTCGCGGGCGAACTTCATCTCATGCGTCACCATCAGCAGCGTCATGCCTTCGCTGGCGAGTTCGCGGACGACAGCGAGAACCTCGGCCACCAACTCGGGGTCAAGCGCCGAGGTGATCTCGTCGCAGAGGAGCGCGATCGGCTGCATGGCAAGTGCTCTCGCGATCGCGACGCGCTGCTGCTGGCCGCCCGAGAGTTCGTCGGGAAAGGCGTCGAACTTATGCGCGAGGCCGACGCGGTCGAGCATGCGCCGCGCCATAGCTTCGGCATCGGCCTTGGGGGCCTTCTTGACGACCATCTGCGAGAGCATGACGTTGCGGCCGGCGCTCAAATGCGGAAAGAGGTTGAACTGTTGGAAAATCATCCCGACCTTCAGCCGCAACGCCTTCAGATGCAGCTCGTCGGGCAGAAGCTGGGCGCCGGCCACGGAAATCGAGCCGTCGTTGATGTTCTCCAGCCCGTTGATGCAGCGCAGCAGCGTCGATTTGCCCGAGCCGCTCTTGCCGATGATGGCGATCACCTCGCCGGGCTCGACGTCGAGGTTGATGCCTTTCAGCACCTCGTTCTCGCCAAAGCTTTTGCGGACTTCAGTGACCTCGATGAGCGACATTCAGTTTCCTTTCCAGGATCTGGCTGCTCTTCGACAGCGGCCAGCACAGGGCAAAATAGATAAGGGCGACGAAGCCGTAGACGGTGAATGGCTGGAACGTCGCATTGGTGATGATCGTGCCGGCCTTTGACAGTTCGACGAAGCCGATGATCGAGGTGAGGGCCGTGCCCTTGACCACCTGAACGGAGAAGCCGACCGTTGGCGGCACGGCGATACGGAGCGCCTGCGGCAGGATGACGTAGCGCATTTGCTGGATGTAGCCCATGCCGAGGCTGGCGGAGGCTTCCCACTGACCTTTCGCGACGGCCTCGACGCAGCCGCGCCAGATCTCGATGAGGAAAGCCGAGGACCAGAGAATGAGGGCGACGCCTGCGGCGAGCCAGGCCGGCACGTCGATGCCGAAGAGCCCTAAGCCGAAGAAGGCGAGGAAGAGCTGCATCAGCAGCGGCGTGCCCTGAAAGAGCTCGACGAAATATTTGACGGCGACGCGGGTGACCTTGTTCTTGCCGATGCGCAGGAACAGGAGGATCGCACCGACCGTGCCGCCGCCGATGAAGGAAACGAGCGAGAGCAGAACGGTCCAGCGCGTGGCGAGCAGCAGGCCGCGCAGGATGTCCCAGGTGGTGAATTGAATCATCGGCGGACCCTGCGCGGAAAGATGAGATTGCCGGCGGCGGCAAGCAGTTGCCGCAGGATGATGGCGAGAAGCAGATAGATCGCCGTGGAGACGAAATAGGCTTCGAAGGCGCGGAAGGAGCGGGACTGGATGAAGTTCGCCGCAAATGTCAGGTCCTCGGCGGCGATCTGCGAGACGACGGCGGAGCCGAGCATGACGATGACGACCTGTGACGACAGGGCCGGCCAGATGCGCTGGAGCGAGGGGACGAGGATGACGTGGCGGAAGGTCTCGAACGGCGTCATTGCCAGGCTGGCGCCGGCCTCGAACTGGCCGCGCGGCGTCGCCTGGATGCCGGCACGGATGATCTCGCAGCTATAGGCGCCGAGATTGACGATCATGGCGAGATTGGCCGCCGTGATCTCGCTCATATGAATGCCGATGCCGGGCAGACCGAAGAAGATGAAGAAAAGCTGGATCAGGAACGGCGTGTTGCGGATGAGTTCGACATAAGCAGCGACAATCGGCTTGAGCCAGCGCGGACCCAGAGCCCGTGCCCAGGCGCAGGCAATGCCGAGCGCGATGCCGACCACCGCGCCGACCAGGGTCAACTCTATGGTGACGAGGACGCCCTTGATCAGAACCGGATAGTATTCGGCGATCCAGCCGAAGTCGAAGTGATAACGCATGAAATGGTGCCTCGCTCGGCTCCGGCCGCGCCATCGGATGAGGGGGCGGCCGGGCTTGCGTTAATCAGAAGCCGGCGGGGAGGTCGGCGCCCAGCCATTTCTGCGATATCTTGCCGAGCGTGCCATCGGCCTTGGCGGTGGTGATGATGTCGTTGACCTTTTTCTGCAGGTCGGCCTCGTTCTTGTTCAGGCCGATGAAGCAGGGGGAGTTGGTGATGAGAAACTTCATCTCCGGCTTCTTCGGCGGGTTCTTGGCGAGGATGGCGGCGGCGACGACGTTGCCGGTCGCGACCAGGTCGACCTGGCCCGACAGGAAAGCGGAGATGGTGCCGTTATTGTCTTCGTAGCGCTTGATCGTCGCGTCCTGCGGGGCGACCTTCGTCAATGCCAGATCCTCGATTGCGCCGCGCGTCACGCCGATCGTCTTGCCGGAAAGATCTTCCGGCTTGGTGGCGGTGACATCGGCGGGGCCGAAGACGCCGTTGAAGAAGGGTGCGTAGGCGTCGGTGAAGTCGATGACGGCCTGGCGCTCGGCATTCTTGCCGAGGCTCGAAATCACCAGGTCGACCTTGTTCGTCTGGAGATAGGGAATGCGGTTCGCGCTGGTGACCGGCACCAACTCGGTCTTCACGCCGAGTTTCTCGCCGATCAGGTTTGCCATGTCGATGTCATAGCCCATGGGCGCCATGTCCGGCCCGACGCTGCCGAAAGGAGGGAAGTCCTGGGGAACGGCAACGCGGATCGTGCCGCGCGAGGTGATATCGCTCAAGGCGTCCGCCCGGGCTGCGTGCGGGCTCGACAGCGACCCCATCGCCAGCATCGCCATACCCAGTGCCGTGAGCAATTGTCTGCGCTTCATCGAATATCCTTCCAAACGTGGCTATGTGTAACTGCCGGACAGCACGCAAGAGGTATGCCAGTCGGTTGAAGGATATGCCCGCTCGCTCAGAACGCGCGTTCTCACGGCGGGAATTTTGTGGCAAATGCACATTTTTGCCAGAATCTGCTTAAAAAATAAGCAGGTCTGCCGACCGCCAGCATTGTCTGACGTGTGTCGGCGATCGCAATCGAGGCGGCTTGATCTTATGCAGGCGAGCGCTCGCTGCGTGTGGAAACCACGGGCGATTTTCATGACTGGACAGCGTCGTTCTGATGCCCCATAGAACCGCAAAAGGTTAACGCGCTCTTATATGTTTTTGATGGGAGATTCGGGACGATGGCTCTGGCTGATGCGAAGGCGGGGATACGCAACGAGGCAGGGATTGCTGCCGTTCTCGGCATTTTGAAGCAGGCCTTCGGCGAGCGTTTCCAGACCGGCGAAAGTTTTCGCGCGCAGCACGCGCATACGACCACCTATATTCCTACGCAGCTTCCCGATGGGGTGCTCTTTGCCGAGACGAGTAAGGACGTGCAGGCGGTCGTCAAGGCTTGCGCCGAGCATAAGGTTCCGATCGTCGCCTTCGGCACCGGTTCTTCGCTCGAGGGGCAGGTGAATGCGCCGCAGGGCGGAATTTCCATCGATTTCAGCCGGATGAATCGGGTGCTTGAAGTGAATGCCGAGGATCTCGACTGCACGGTCGAGCCTGGCGTCACCCGCGAACAGCTCAACACCTATCTGCGCGATACCGGCCTCTTCTTCCCGATCGATCCCGGCGCCAATGCCTCGATCGGCGGCATGACGGCGACGCGCGCCTCCGGCACCAACGCCGTGCGCTACGGCACGATGAAGGACAATGTGCTGGCCGTGACCGTGGTCGCCGCCAATGGTGAGGAGATCCGAACCGCCCGCCGCGCCAGGAAGTCCTCCGCCGGCTACGATCTGACCAGGCTCTTCGTCGGCTCCGAGGGGACGCTCGGCGTGCTGACCTCGGTGACGCTGCGCCTGCAAGGCATTCCCCAGAAGATCGCCGGCGGCGCCTGCGCCTTTCCGACCATTCATGCAGCCTGCGATGCGGTCATCATGACGATCCAGATGGGCATTCCGGTCGCTCGGATAGAGCTTCTCGATGCCGTCCAGCTGCGGGCCTGCAATGCCTACTCCGGCCTCACCTATGACGAACAGCCAACGCTGTTCCTCGAATTTCACGGCACCGAAGAAACCGTTGCGCTGCAATCGGAGCAATTCGCCGAGATTGCGGCGGAGTGCGGCGGTGGCGAATTCCTCTGGACCAGCAATCTCGAGGAGCGGAACAAGCTCTGGAAGGCACGCCACGACGCCTATTGGGCGGCCCGGGCGCTTGCACCGGAACTGGCGGCGCTGTCGACGGATGTCTGCGTGCCGATCTCGAGGCTTGCCGAATGCGTTGCCGAGACCCAGGCCGACATCGAGGAACACGGATTGCTGGCGCCGATCGTCGGGCATGCCGGAGACGGTAATTTCCATGTGCTGGTGCTGTTCGACGACAAGACGCCCGAAGGCATCGCCGTCGTCGAAGCCTTCGTTGCGCGGCTGAACGCGCGGGCACTGGCCATGGACGGAACCTGCACCGGCGAGCATGGCGTAGGGCAGGGCAAGATGTCGTTTCTCGAGCAGGAACTTGGTGGCGCCGTCGATCTGATGCGCCAGGTCAAGCACGCTCTTGATCCCGATGCGATTTTCAACCCGGGCAAGATCTTTCATGGCCATTGAAAATTGGCATACCCCATGATCTCGGCTTGCCCCTTGCGTGAATGGCGCTAGGCTACGATGTCCCTTATCCTTGGGAGCCGCGACGCGGTTTGGATGGGGATGGGGATCGGGTTAGCTAAAGATCGAGGCTGCTTTTTGCCCATATGGCTGGATATGTGATGCCTTGGATATCGTAATCGGAATGCAGAATGGAGACGGTGTGCATTGTTAGGTAGGGTCCTGGTTTTCCTGGGGGGATTGCTTGTAGTGGTGCTGTTCGTGGCGCTGCTCGCTCCGCTCTTCATAGACTGGACCGATTTTCGCAAGAATTTCGAAGATCAGGCGAGCCGTATCATCGGCAAGAAAGTGACCGTTCACGGCACTGTCGATGCCCGCCTCCTACCGTTTCCCTCCGTGACATTGCATGACGTCCGCGTCGGCCAGGAAGCTGACGGGACGCCGCTGGTGCAGATCGCTCAGTTCTCCATGGATGCAGAGCTGGCGCCGTTCCTGTCCGGCGAAGCGCTGATTTTCGATATGCGCGTCTCCGAGCCGAAAGTACGCCTGCGGCTGCTGAAGGACGGCACGCTCGACTGGATGCGCGGCAGCCAGCCGGAAATGCCCGCCAAGTCGGTCGTGCTGGAAAGCGTGCATGTCGACGGCGGCGATATCCAGTTCATCGATGAGCAATCCGGCCGCACCCGGCACATTACGGGTTTCAATGCGGAGATGTCCGCAAAGTCGCTTGCCGGTCCCTGGCGGATCGAAGGAGATGCGGCACTTGATGGCGAGCACGGCAGTTTCACCATTTCCAGCAGCCAGCCGGACGATAGCGGCGTGTTGCGTGTTCGCACCCGGCTCAATCCGGATCGCCATCCTCTCACTGTCGATCTCGACGGCGAGCTGAAGCTGGTCGACCGCAAGCCGGATTATCTCGGTCTCTTTACCGCGGGGATCGAGGACAAGCAGGCGCGCAAGGCCGCGGACGAGCAGGCCCAGCCCCGCGTCAAAGGCCGGTTCGAGCTGACCAACGAGCGCATCCGTATTCCTGAATATCGCCTGGAGGTCGGAGCGGCGGACGATCCTTACGTGGTGACCGGGGAAGCGACGCTGGATACCGGCACCAAGCCGGAATTCCTGCTGACCGCCGATGGCCAGCAGATCGACGTCAACCGTCTCGGCAATAATCAGGGCACCAACGGCAAGACCAACCGCAATCCTGCCGTCTCCGCCCGCCAGCGCCTGAACAATCTAATTGCGATCGCTGCGGAAATTCCGATCCCGCAGGTGCCCGGCAAGGCGACCTTCCGCCTGCCGGCGATCGTTGCTGGCGATACGACCGTCCGTGACGTGCAGCTGGACCTGGAGCCCGCCGGAACCGGCTGGAAGATCGACCATGCGATCGGCATGCTGCCGGGGCGCACGCAGGTCGAGGCCACCGGCAAGCTGATGCTGCAGGGCGAGCCGAATTTCATCGGCAATCTCGTCGTTGCCTCCAACCAGCCGTCGGGTCTGGCGTCCTGGCTGGTGGGCTCCGTCGATCCATCGATCCGGCAGCTGCGGCAGGCCGGATTCTCCGCCGATGTCAACTTGCGGCATGAAGAGCAGCGCTTCGACAATCTCGAGATTGCTATCGGTTCGGCAACGCTTAAGGGCAAGCTGGACCGGCAGGCGCC
This sequence comes from Rhizobium sp., assembly GCA_036383055.1. Classification (GTDB taxonomy): domain Bacteria; phylum Pseudomonadota; class Alphaproteobacteria; order Rhizobiales; family Rhizobiaceae; genus Rhizobium. The sequence continues at coordinate 25,422 of DASVPC010000104.1, forward strand.
GGATAAGCAGGCGCCGAAGCTTGGCGTCGATCTCAGCGGCGATGCACTGGACCTCGATGCGCTGAGAGCGCTGACAGGCATGTTCACCGGTCAGGACGCCGGCGAGGCCTTGCTCGACCACCGGATCACGGCGCATCTGAAGGCGGACAAGTTCGCAGTGTTCGGCGTGCAGGCCGACAATGTCGAGACATCCTTCTCGATTACTGACGGAGCGTTGACGCTCGACAAGCTATCGGTGCGTGATGTCGCCGGGGCGGAGATCACGGCAACAGGACGCGGCGATGGCTCTTTGCTGGACTACAAGGGATCGGGCGAGATCACCTTCAAGGCGGCTGACCCCGGGCCTTTCTTCGAAATGCTGAGCCAGCATCTGCCGCATCACCCGGTCATGGATCGGCTGGTGCGCAATGCTGCCTGGTACGGCAATACCGCGTTGCGCGGTGCGCTATCCCTCGGTGGTGACGAAGGCGACGGTGTAACGGTGACGCTCGCCGGCGTTTCCAACGGCAGCCGCGTCAATCTCGACTACCGCATGTCCGATCTGCTGGCGCTGACCGGCAAGGGTACGACGACGCTGGAGGCGACGCTTGAGAATTCGGTGACTTCGATCCTGTTCGGGCAGGCGGGGCTCGATCCTCTACCTGTCGAAGCCGACGCCAATGGCCGTCTGACGCTGAAGGTGACGGCAGAGGGCACCGACCCTGCGGATGCGGCGCTGACTTTTGCCACGGACAAAACCTCGTTCACGGCCAACGGTAAGGTCGATGTGCGTCCCAACACTTTCCTCAACGGCACGATCGCGTTGTCGCTCGACAGCGCCGATCTCGATCCCTATTTCGTCATGAATGGCATCGGCATTCCGCAGATGGGCACGGGCCTGCCGGTGAAATTTCAGGCGAATGCCGTGTTGGACGCCGACAAGATCGCGCTTTCCAATATGAAGGGCGATCTTGCCGACAACAATGTCTCTGGTGCGCTGACCTTCGATCGCAAGTCTCCCAACGTCAAGGCAACCGGTGAACTGACGCTCGACAAGGCCGATCTTGGCTGGCTGGGCGAAGCGATCTACGGGCCGATGACGGATGCTGCGACAGGCAACCTGACCAAGGCCAAGCTCGGACTGCCGACATTTAACGGGCTCGACCTCAACATCAAGCTTTCAGCCAAGCAGGTTTGGCCGGGTATCTTCGGTCCGATTTCCAATTTCAGCGCCAATGCTGCCTATAAGGGCGAAGAGCTGCGGCTGAACAATATTGCCGGCGCTTGGAATGGCGGCACGCTTGGCGGCAATCTGATGCTCGCCAATTCCGATGGCACCGGGCTGATGCAGACGAAGCTCAATCTCACCAATGGCGATCTTGCGACCGTCGCCTGGCAGCGCGATGGCACGCCGCTAGCCACTGGCCGCTTTGGTCTGGACCTGAGCATGGAAACCAGTGGCAAGAGCATGAGCGAGCTTGCCGCCAATGCCAGCGGTTCGGGCGAGGCCAAGCTTGGCGAGACGCACGTCCGCGGTCTCAATCTCTCGGTACTCCCACCGCTATTGTCGGCGACGGACCAGATCCAGGGCGATATCACCGCCGACAAGGTATTGCCGATCATACAGACGCTGCTTAACAACGGCGAGGCGGCATTGCCCGCGATGGGCATCCCCTTCAACATCTCGACCGGCGTCATCCGCGCCACCAATCTTAGCGCCGGCAATGATGTGGCGAAGCTTTCGGGTAACGCCGAAATCAGCCTGCCGGATGAGCGTATGCGCGGGTCGCTCGGCATCGATTTCAATGCCGGCAATGAGGTGTTGAACGGGGCCGAGCCGGCAGTGCGCCTCGATTTCGCCGGGCCGTTGGCAAGCCCCGGCCGAACGATGAATGTCACCGACATCACCAGCTTCCTGTCGCTGCGTGCCCTTGAGCGTGAGCGCCGGCGCGTCGAGCGGCTTCAGGCAAGCGTACTGGAAAAGCAGCGGCTGCGGCGTGAAGTGGCGCTGTACAAATACACCGCCACCATGCGCGAAGCCCAGCGACAGCGCGACGCAGCAATCGAGCAGCAGCGGAGCCTTGAAGAGACACGTTTGAGGGAGTTGGCGCAAAAGGCGGCCGCCGAAAAGCAGGCGGAAGCTGCGGCCAAGGCGGAAGCCCGCGCGAAGGCGCAAGCGCAACAATTGCCGGTTCTCAACGGACAGGGGCCGCAGAAGATCGCGCCGCTGAACTTCAACGGTCTTCCCGGCATCGCCCAATAAGACGCATCATCCGTTAGATGACGCGTCCTAAAGCGAAGGGCCGGACACTCTTCGTGCGTTCGTTCGAGTTCGGGTTTACTAAGCGCGCTCTTTCAACCATTTCAGGACATAGAGCCGAAGGGCGGAGGAAAGGTTGCTCTCCGTCTCCCGACTGTCGTCGATTTCGGAGATCAGTGCGGCAAGCGAGGTGCCGCGGGCCTTGGCGATTGCCTTCAGCTCGCTCCAGAATGCGTCTTCAAGGGAAAAGCTCGTGCGGTGGCCATGCAACGTCGCGGAATGTTTGCGGATCATCGGTGGATCGATCAAAAAGCTCGGAAGGGGGAGGGAATTCTGAAGATGATTCAAAGTACTGAAGTAAACTGCTGATTTCGAAAGGGTTTTATTCGGCTCGGCAGGCTAGTCGTCCGTCTTGGTCGGCTCGATGTGGCCGGCCTCGTGCGTCTGGGCGGCCTTGTCGTTGAGCGCCTTGGTCAGGTGCTTCTCCGCCTTGGTGCGGCCGAAGCTGATGCGATTTTGTTCCGCCTGCTTTTCCTTTTCAGAGCGGGCCTGTTTTTTCCGGAACTGACGCAGATTGACGACTTCGGCACTCATCACGGTTCCCACGGAGGATGCAGAAAGGGGAAACCTGCGCTCCCCCTCGGATATTATTGCTTCTTGCGGAATGCGTCGAGCGAGACGACCGAACCCGGTTTTTTCTCTTCGCCTTCCTTGGCTTCCACCACCGGCTCTTCGCTGCCCTCGGCCGCCACCGGATAGGCGGTGATTTCGCCGGTCGGCATTTCTTCGTCGTCGGCGAGCGGCACGTCGAACTCCAGCTCGAAATTCACCGACGGATCGTAGAAGCCGCGAATCGCATTGAAGGGGACGACCAGCTTTTCAGGCACGTCGGAGAAAGAAAGACCGATTTCGAACAGGCTTTCGGTGATCTTCAGATCCCAGAATTGATGCTGGATGACAATGGTCATCTGTTCCGGATATTTCGACTTCAGATGCTGCGAAATGCGAACGCCGGGCGCTCCGGTCAGAAAGGTAATGAAGAAATGATGGTCACCGGGCAGACGACCGGTGGCGCCGACCTCGGTCAACACCTTACGGATAACTCCACGCAGGGCGTCCTGTGCCAAAATGTCGTAGCGGATATGATCCTGCCCCATGCTTTCCTGTCTTTCGTTGGCCATGTTTTTTCTAAGGCTTATGCCACGCCGGGCGCAGACGGGAAAGCCCCCGCGCGAGTCATCACCTGATCATACATAATATCGAAGATAGGGAGAAGGTGAAGGTTTCTGTTGCCAGGTACCTTCGAACCCCGCCTTAAGGTGCGAACCTTCAGGACTTGATTTGAAGTGTCACACTGCGATTAAGCAGCGAGACGAGCTTCCGCATAGTTGTCGTTTGCAACTACAATTTTAGCCCGATAACGGTGGTACAATGCCGAGCAAAAAGTCGATCTTTACGCCCTTGTCGATCCTATTTCGCCCCCATCAAAAGCCGGTCTGAAGCAAAGCTCGTCTGGCCGGTTTTTGGTGGAGGCGCCGGGTACCGCCCCCGGGTCCAATAGGTTTATTACATCGCTCGTTTATCGCCATAGCCGGCCCGAAGACCGGCAAGGCTGATATAGTGTTTTCCTTGGGCGAAGGGAAGGGCAATTGTCATAAATGCGTCGCCTGGATATCGCTTTGCCGCGATGACTGACCATCTAGGGCGAGAATTGCCGGGATTGTGCTCGGTTGCGGTTGGTTTTGCACCGACTTGCCATTAAATTAGCGGCAAATGGAATCGGCAGGCAACGTTCTCGCCGGCTTCTTACCGAAATGTCGGAGCTAAGAATGGTTCGCCACCCGGAATATCAATATCTCGACCTGATGGCGCACCTGCTCGAAAACGGCGATCGCCGGATCGACAGGACCGGCGTCGGCACGCTGAGCGGGCTTGGCGCGATGATGCGGTTCGATCTTTCCAAGGGCCAGCTTCCGGTCTTCACGACCAAGCGGGTCTATTGGAAGCTCGCCGTCAAGGAGATGCTCTGGTTCCTGACCGGCGACACCAACATTCGCAATCTCCTGAAGCAGAACGTGCGGATATGGACCGACTGGCCGCTGGCCGCCTATCGCAAGGCGACGGGCGAAACCATCAGTCAGGAAGATTTCGAAGCGCGGATATTGGCCGACGAGGCCTTTGCCGAGACATGGGGCGATCTTGGCCCCGTCTACGGCAAGCAATGGCGGCAGTGGCGCGATGCCGACGGCCAGGTGCATGATCAGATCGCGACGGTCATCGATCAGCTCAAGCATAATCCAAGCAGCCGCCGGATGATCTTCCATGCCTGGAATGTCGGTGAACTCGCCGGAATGGCGCTTCCTCCGTGCCACATGGTCTATCAATTCCATGTCTCGAACCTGCCGTCTCCCGGCGAGACCAAGCGGCCGCGCCTGAGTCTGATGGTCTACCAGCGGTCCTGCGACTTGTTTCTGGGAAATCCATTCAACATCTGCCAACAGGCCGTGCTGCTGGCCATGGTCGCCCAACAGGTGGACATGGATGTGGGCGAACTGGTCTGGGCCGGTGGCGATGTCCACATCTACCTCAATCATCTCGACGCGATCCGCGAGCAGTTGAGCCGGGAACCACGGCCATTCCCGACCTTGCGTTTGCTCCGCCGGCCGGAGAGCATAGACGACTACCGCATCGAGGATTTCGAGGTTCGCGACTATGAGCCACATGCGGCCATCGCCGCGGAGGTCGCGGTTTAGAGTCTGACGCCCGTGCGGATATCCTCCGCGATAGCGCAAAAGTGAATTCAAGAACTGGCTTAAGTGTTTAGGCTGCTCTTCGTAGGCAAGGGAGGATCGCCAATGACACGTCTGACCGCCAAGGATTTTCATCCGGAACTGCTGGAACTCTACGATTATTACGCGCATGGGAAAATCACGAAACGCGAGTTTCTCGATCGGGCCGGCAAGTATGCCGTCGGCGGTCTGACGGCCGTCGCGATCCTCGGGCTGATGAGCCCCAATTATGCGCTTGCGCAGCAGGTCGAGTTTACCGATCCCGACATCCTGCCCGAATACATCACCTATCCGTCGCCGCAGGGGAACGGAACCGTTCGGGGCTATTTCGTCCGGCCGGCCGCTGCCAAGGGCAAGGTGCCGGCCGTCGTTGTCGTGCATGAGAACCGGGGGCTGAATCCCTATATTGAGGATGTCGCGCGTCGTGTCGCCAAGGCAGGCTTCATCGCGCTTGCGCCGGATGGTTTGACGTCCGTCGGCGGCTATCCCGGCAATGACGAGAAGGGCCGGGAGCTACAGCAGCAGGTCGATCCGCAAAAGCTGATGAACGACTTCTTCGCTGCGATCGAGCTTCTCATGAAGCATGATGCCACGACCGGAAAGGTTGGCATTACCGGTTTCTGCTATGGCGGCGGTGTGGCAAATGCGGCCGCTGTTGCCTATCCCGAACTGGCAGCTGCCGTGCCCTTTTATGGCCGACAGCCGAGGGTGGAGGAGGTACCGCGCATCAAGGCGCCGCTGCTGCTTCACTATGCAGGACTGGACAAGGGCATCAACGAGGGGTGGCCGGGCTATGAGGCGGCGCTGAAGGCTTCAAACAAGGTCTATGAGGCCCATATCTATCCCGACGTCAATCACGGCTTCCACAATGACTCGACGCCCCGTTATGACGAGGCGGCGGCCAAGCTTGCCTGGGAGAGAACGATAGGCTGGTTCAACCGCTATCTGGCTTAAGGGTTGGCGATTGCTGTTGGCATTCTTTCGTTGGATACATCAGGAAGTGTGCCGACCGGCGACGAGGACGGCGCCGATGACCAGCAAGACGGCGCCGGCGATCTGCCAGAGATTGTCTGATACAGTCATCCGTCCGGATCGTGCCGCGTCGAATATCAGGCCTACGAGAAGCTGGCTGCCAACCAGTATTGCGATGGTCGGTGCCGCGCCCAGGCGCTGATAGCCCCAAATTCCGGCGAAGACGACGAAAGAGCCGAGCAGGCCGGGCAAAAGTGCCCACGGCCGGATTGTGCCGATGGCTTCGATGATGCCGGCCGTGCCTCTGCGGGCAAGAAGCAGGAGCAGAAGTGCCGTTAGCCCCACCGACGAATTGACGACCAGGGTAATCAGGACGATGGACACGGACTGGGTAATCCGCACCATGAGAATGTTCTGCAACACCAGCGATATACCGGCGACGGCGAGGGTCGCCAGGATGATATAGCTCGACATGCCTCGGCCTTCAGGCTGTCTGGATGGCGTCGGGTTCGGTGCGTTGGTCCAGCAGCAGTGGCAGGAAGGCGAGATCGAGCCATCTTCCGAATTTGGTGCCCACTTCCGGGAGAAGGCCGACCTGCCGGAAGCCGAGCTTTTCGTGCAGGCGGATCGAACCGGTGTTTCCGGCCTCGATACCGGCGACCATGGTGTGCTTTCCGATCGCTTTTGCACGGCTGATCAACTCAATCATCAGCGCTTCGCCGACGCCGTTTCGGCGCTGATCGTTTCGCACGTAGACCGAATGTTCCACCGTATGGCGATAACCGTCGAATGCGCGCCAATCGCCGAAGGACGCATAGCCGACGACATCCTCCCCGTCATCGGTAGCGACCAGCACCGGATAGCCCAGCTTCAGGCGATCTCGGAGCCATTCTCTCCGATTGTCGGTATCCACCTGCTTTTCGTTCCAGATCGCGGCGGTGTTGGCGACGGCGTCATTGTAGATTGCGGTGATACCGTCGATATCTGTGGCCGCTGCATCGCGAATTCGCATCGGTTTCTTCCTTCGGGAATCTCGTAAATTGGATAGTGATAGTTGTTGGAGATGTCTATCGATACGCCGGATTTTTATAGATGTCCACTATATTATTACAAATATCCATTAAGGTGATATCCGGCTTCCATGGCAGATGGGGCGATATGGCTGCCGGAAAACGAATGTTTTTTGAAAATATCTAGGAGTTTCAAATTATAAAGCGTTGATCGAGCGTTCTGCATCCATCCCGCTTTCGCTGGAGCCGATCCGCCTGTCAATCTACCCGGCTGAAGGAGGGAAATGAGCCCTCCCGATTGCCACCCGTAAAACCGTCCACTATAGTAGGACGCATGTCTCAGCTCGATAGTGTTGATAAACGCATAGGCACCCGCATCCGGATCGAACGCGAAAGCCGTGGCTGGTCACTGACGGAGCTCGCGGAAAAGTCTGCTGTCTCCCGCGCCATGATCCACAAGATTGAACGCGGTGATAGCAGTCCGACCGCCACTTTGCTTGGCAAGCTTTCTGGGGCGTTCGGCCTCAGCATGTCGACCTTGATGGCTCGCGCGGAAATGCATCAGGGGCGTCTCCTCAAGAAGGAGGACCAGCCTGTCTGGGTCGACCCGCAAACCGGCTACGAGCGGCGGCATATTTCGCCAAAGTCGGATTTGCCTCTGGATCTTGTTCGCATCGAACTGCCAGTCGGTCAGGAAGTCTCGATGCCTGCGTCGGTCTATGCCTTTGCCCGGCAACTTATCTGGGTCCTCGATGGAAATCTGGTGTTCCTCGAGGGCGACACCAGGCACGGAATGTCCGCTGGCGATTGCCTTGAACTCGGTCCGCCGACGGATTGCGTGTTCAAGAATGGGAGCGAGCGGCCCTGCATCTACGCTGTGATTGTCCTTCGCAATTCGTAGAATGCGGATGGCCATCATAAGCAAATGCTATAATGGCGTGTTGACCCTTTGCCGCACGAGATCCAGAAATTGCTCCTGGGCCGCCGTCGGCATCCAGCCGGATCGCAGCGTCAGGCCGATGGGTCGTGCGGTATGATCGAGGTCATAGGGCAGGGCCTTGATGAGCCCGCGTGTCAGCTCCGCCTCTGCCTGCAGATGGGAGATGCAGCCGAGATGATTGGTTCGGTCCAGCAGTTCACGCATGAGGATCAGCGATCCGGACTCGACGATGCTCGCCGGCCGTCGTCCAAGACTGTCGAACATGGCGTCGAAATGCTTCCGGATCGGCGTTCCGTGCAGGCCGACGACCCAGGGGTAGGAGGCAAGTTCTTCCAGGGCAATATCGTCCTTCCCGATCAGCGGATGATCGCGACCGGCGACCAGCACCAGCGTATCGGTGAAAAGCACGTGCTGTTCCACGTCGCCGATCGGCGCGGGATCGCGCAGGGCGCCGATCAGGAAATCGATCTCGCCACGCCTCAGCCCGGCCAGCAGGTCAGCGTAGGGGCCTTCCACGACCTGGATCGGTATTTTGGGGCGTAGCGCGCGGAAGTTAGCGATTGCCTGCGGCAGGACATAGGACCGCGACAATGGCATTGCACCGATGACGATGCGCCCGGCTTCTTCGGATACAGTTTCCGCAAGATCGGCTTCGGCCTGGCTGAGTTCGGCGAAGGCAAGTCTTGCCGCCTGGGCGAGCGTCTGCGCCGTCCGCGTCGCGACGATGCCATAGGAGGTCCGTTCGAACAGGGGGCGGGCTGCCTCCTGTTCGAGTTGGGTGACAGCGCGATGCACGGTCGGCTGGGCAAGCCCGAGGCGTCGCGCTGCGAGTGTGAAATTTTCCATTTCACGCACGGCAATCAGCGCCTGAAGCTGCGCCGTGGTGGCGGTGATGCGCAGCCTGGGGCTGAGATCGGACAGCGCCGGATCGAGATAGCCGAAGGCGCGGCGGACGCGTTTTGCAAGGACCTCGCCCTGCTTGTTGACGAACAGTCCCTGGGCGGTCCTCGTGAAGAGCGCCATACCGACGCCGCGTTCGATTTTCGACAGGGCCTGGGTCACGGCCGGCTGCGACACATGACATAGTTCCGCAGCTTTCGTGACCGAGGCCGTATCCACGACCATCAGGAACACCCTGAGATGGCGAAGATTGTGCTGCAGCTCCGGTTCTGACGATTGTGCGGAATTCAAGACAGGAGGTGCTCCAATATCAGGTCGACACGCTGGGTTAGCGAGAGATCTGCGGCGCTGAGGCCAAGCTTTCCGATTCGACGCTGCCAGTCGACGGCCGCCGATGCCATTCCGTCGGGAAGGCCGAGATCGCGAAGCGTCACCGCCACTTCCTCCATTTCGGCTGCGCGCCGCGTCCCATGTACCATCATCCGTTCGAGGTTGTAGGACGAACGAGCTGTCCAGTCGATCCCCGGATCAGAGGCCTGCAAGGAGGCCAGAACGGCATCCTCCACGCCCGCGCGCCGCGCCGCCAACACGCATTCGGCTGTCAGCGCCTCGAACCCCTTGATCATGACCGAGCGCAGCATCTTGATCGAGGATGCCTGTCCGATCTTGTCGCCGGCAATGCGGGCGTTCATTCCGAGACGTGTCAGCAAGGCTTCGGCTGTTGCTGCTTCACTGCCGGCCAGGAGAAGGGGAGTACGATGGCGGGCGGGATAGACCGGCGCCATCACCGCCACGTCGACATAACGGGCGCCGGCCTCCTCGACGATTTTCGCGGCGGCGACTTTCGTCGATGGCGAGCAGGAATTACAGTCGAGATAGAGCGAGCCCCCGTCGAGATGGGCAGCAACCATCTTTGCGGCTTCGAGCGCGCGGTCGGCGGTCACGAGGCTGAAGATCGCGCTTTTGCCGTTCGTCGCCTCGCGCGGGCTTTCGCCGCACAGGATCTCCAGTCGCGCGCAAGCATCAAGGAGACCCTGTCGATGAACAGGGCTTTCGATCTTGATATCGAAGGTAGTGATGGGAGCTTTGATCGGGCTGCCTTCGACAGTCTTCCAGCCGGCGACAAAGGCCTGCGCGGCTTCCCCAAATCCGATGAGTGCAATCGTCGACATGCTGCCGGTTCCTCGTGCGAACATTCAGCCAAACAAAGGTATAGCGAAAACTTATCGTGAGGATCGCGGCATTCCCGCGATCCTCGGGTCGTATGGCCCTCTCTTAGTGCGCCGGATCCTTGACCTTGTCGTAGGTCTGGAACTCGACGTTGTACAATTCGCCGCCGACCTTTTCGACCTTGCGCATGTAGATATCCTGGACGATATCGCGCGTAGCGGGATCGATCGAGATCGGGCCTCGTGGGCTCTGCAACTGCATTCCCTTTGCGGCATCGACGAATGTCTGACCGCTGGCGTCGCCCTTGGTCTTGTCGAGGGTCTTATAGATCAGGTCGAGCGCATCCCAGGCGGCAACGGCGACCATGTTGGGGCGCATGCCGTCATTGGCCTTCTTGAAGGCTTCCACGAAAGCCTTGTTCTCCGGGGAATCATGGTTTGCGGAATAAGGGCCGCCGGTGATGACGCCGATGGTCGGATCGCCCATGTTGTTCAGCAGGTCGTCATCGGTGACGTCGGCCATGGCGATGACCTTGATGCCCGACTTGTCGAGACCGCGCTCGACGAACTGCTTCATGAAGGCAGCACCTGCTCCGGTCGGAACGAAGACGAAGAGCGCTTCCGGCTTTTCATCGGCGGCGCGCTGCAGGAAGGGCGCGAAGTCCGGATTGGCAAGCGGCACCTTGAGCTTCGAAACGACCGCGCCGCCATTGGCCTCGATCATCTGCTGGAACCATTTTTCCGCGTCGGCGCCCGGGCCGTAGTCGGAAACGATGCTGACGAATTTCTTCGCGCCGTTTTGCGGAGCCCACTTGCCGATGACGCTTGCCATCTGCGGGATGGTCCACGACGTTCTGAGAATGTAAGGCGAGGCATCCACGATCGATGATGTCGCGGCCACCATGATGACCTGCGGGATCTTGGCGCGCTTGGACAATTGCGCCACCGAAAGGGCTGCAGGCGTGTTGCCGAAGCCGGTCAGGATCGACACCTTGTCGTTGGTCACCAGTTCCTGCGAGAGGCGCAGCGCGTTGTCGGCAGCGCTTCCGTCGTCCTTGACGATGAGCTCGACTTTCTTGCCGCCGGCGGTATCGCCCTTGGTGGCGACATAGGTCTTGATCGCGGCGCTGATCTGACGGCCGTTGGACTGGAACCCGCCGGTGAGCGGAATGACGACGCCGACCTTGACGGTATCCTGCGCAAAGCTCATTGCGGGAGCCCCGATCAAGCCGATTGCGGCGACGGCGCCTAGCGCCAGTTTCTTAATGCTCATGTCTCTCCTCCTGTTGAAAAATCTATCTGCTGTGCATGCCGTTCAAGCCGGCCCTCTTTCCGGCGTGGACCTGGATGATCAGTGTTTTTGTTGCGCGGGGGCTGGCGTTGCGGTCGCTGATGTCCCTGCGCCGACCCCAAGGAATTTGGCCAAGGTCGAGTTATCCTGTGCCAGGGCCGCACTGCTTCCGGAATAGGCGACGGCACCGCGTTCGAGGATCACGGCCTTGTCGGTGATTGCCAGGATTTGCTGTGCGTGCTGCTCGACGATGATGGCCGCCATGCCCTCGTCGCGGACGATGCGCCGGATGGCGGTCAGCAGCTCTTCCACGATGATCGGCGCCAATCCTTCGGTCGGCTCATCGAGCAGTAGTATCTTTGGATTGAGAACCAGCGCGCGGGCGATCGAG
>DASVPC010000105.1:0-4186 GCA_036383055.1 Rhizobium sp.
TTCGATCGGCGCAGAGGAGGCGATACCGGCATTGGAGACGAGGATGTCGATGCCGCCGAACTCGACGCAGGCTTCGGCGAAGGAGGAAATGACCCCCTCTTCCTTGGTGACATCAAGCCTGACGCTGCGCACCGCATCGGCACCGTATTTCTTGGCAAAATCCGCCTGCGTGTTCTCAAGCGCCGCCTGATCGATATCCGCCAGCACGACGCAAGCGCCTTCATCTACCAGCCGCGCCGCCGTGGCGCGGCCGATGCCGCCGGCACCGCCGGTGACGAAGGCGACGCGGCCGGCAAGGCTCTTCGGCTTCGGCATGCGTTGCAGCTTCGCCTCTTCCAGCAGCCAATATTCGATGTCGAAGGCTTCCTGCTCCGGCAGGCCCTGATATTCCGACACGGTGGAGGCGCCGCGCATAACGTTGATGGCGTTGACGTAGAACTCGCCGGCAATGCGCGCCGTAGCCTTGTCTCGGGCAAAGGACAGCAGGCCGACACCCGGCACCAGGAAGATCACCGGATTAGGATCACGCATGGCGGGCGAGTTGTCATGCTTGCAGTCGTTATAGTAACGCGCGTAATCGGCGCGATAGTCTTCCAGCGCCTTGTCGAGACCGGCGATGATGGCATCGACATCCGGCTTGGCAGGATCGAAATCAACGATCAACGGGCGGATCTTGGTGCGCAGGAAATGGTCAGGGCAGCTGGTGCCGAGCGCGCCCAGCGGGCGAAGATTCTTCGAGTTGACGAATTCGAGGACGGCATCCTGATCGTCGAAATGTCCGAGCTTGCGTTCGGCCTTGCCGATGCGGCCGCGGATTTCTGGCATCAGCCGGGCGGCAATCGCCCGGCGCTCCGCTTGCGGCAGGCTCTGGACCGAAGCACCACCGAAAATGGTCTTACCCTCGGTCTTTGCCGTAAACCATTGAATGGCCTTGTTGATGATCGCCAGCGTCAGCTCGTAGCAATCCTTGGCATCGTTGGCCCAGGTGAAGAGGCCATGGCTTTCGAGCACGACGCCCTTGGAATTCGGATGCGCCTTGACGAACGCTTCGAGATCGAGGCCGAGCTGAAAGCCGGGGCGGCGCCAGGGCAGCCAGCCGATATCGTCACCGAAGATTTCGCGGGTCAGTTCGCGGGAGTTCTTGGCGGCGGCAATCGCGATGATCGCGTCGGGATGCATGTGGTCGACATGGGTGAAGGCCACGAAGCCATGCAGAGGGGTATCGATGGAAGCGGCGCGGGCATTGAGGTTGTAGGTGCAATGCGGCAGGAAGCCGACCATGCGATCCTCGTCAGCAACACCCTTGTAGATACCCTTGAGGCTGTCGAGCTTGTCCTGATAGAGCGTGGCGAAGCCGTCGAGCTTGATGGTGCCGACATCGCCGCCAGAACCCTTGACCCACAGGATCTTGACCTTCTCTCCGGTCAGCGGATCGGTTTCCATGACCTTGGCCGACGTGTTGCCGCCACCGTAATTGGTGATACGCTTGTCGGCGCCAAGCAGATTGGAGCGGTAGAGCAACTTGCCCGGCTCGTCGAGCTTGGCCGCGTAGGCGTCATCCCAACGATTGTCCAGAAGTCGAACCTCAGCCGTCATGTCATCCTCCCATGGAATCATCATTTGCGAGCGCACCAAAACTACGGCGCCGCCCCGTTACGATCAGGATATCGCTCACAGAGAGTCGTTTTGTCAATCGAAAACGATCATATTTGATAATGTTGCGATGCAATATGAAAGTTTATGATCGTTTATGATTGACACCTTGCCATATTTACGGAATAACCGCCAACAAGGAGGAACCGATGCACGAACGCGAACGCCATCGCATCATTTTGAGCGCCGTACAGGAAAAACCTGTGGTGACGATTCAGGATATTTCTGAATTGACCGAAGCCTCTGAAGCGACGATCCGCCGTGATATCGCGGCCCTGCATGTGCAGGGAAAGATCCGGCGCGTGCGTGGTGGTGCCGAATCCATCCACCCCCCGCAGCTCGGCAATCTGGCTGGCCGGCCCTTCCGCGTTTCGGAAGGTGTCAATATCGATAAGAAACGCGCAATTGCGCGCAAGGCCGCCGAATTGTGCAATCCGGGCGATGCCATCATCATCAATGGCGGCACGACGACATTCCAGATCGTGCATTATATCTCCGCCTTCCGGCTGCAGGTGATGACCAATTCCTTCGCGATCGCCGAACATCTGGTCAAGCATTCGAAAAATACGGTTACGGTTCCGGGCGGCGCGATCTACCGCGAGCAAAGCCTGATCCTGTCGCCCTTCGACAACGACACGACCCGGAATTTCTACGCCCGGCGCATGTTCATCGGCGCACAGGGCGTCGGCCCGCTCGGCATCATGGAGGCGGACGCCCTGCTGATCCAGAGTGAGCAGAAACTGATGCGGCAGGCCGACGAGCTGATCGTCATGGTCGATTCCAGCAAGTTCAAGCAGCGCTCCAGCCTGATTCTGTGCCCGCTCGAACAGGTGACGACCATCATCACCGACGACGGTATTTCGGCGGAGACCGTAAGAATGATCGAGGATGCGGGCGTATCTCTGATCATAACAAGCGTTTCGGCACAGGCCGAAGAGGAGGATTCCCCATCGGTCGCGTGAGGTGCGCGTCTATGGCGGAGTGAGGCATAGACTATCAACTTGGGAGGAACAGACATGAATATTGCAAAGAAACTGGCGATCGGCGTCGCGCTGGCCGCGGCATTGATGGCCGGCACGGCAAGTGCCAAGGACATCAAGATCGGCCTCGTGGTGAAGTCGCTCGGCAATGGCTTCTTCGAAGCGGCCAACAAGGGCGCGCAGGAAGCAGCGAAGGAACTCGGCGGCGTCCAGGTGATCTACACCGGCCCGACCTCGACGACGGCCGAGGGCCAGATTGAAGTCATCAATTCGCTGATCGCGCAGGGCGTCGACGCCATCGCCATCTCCGCCAACGATCCGGACGCTGTCGTCCCTGCCCTCAAGAAGGCAACGCAGCGCGGCATCAAGGTTATCTCCTGGGACTCCGGCGTGGCTCCGGCCGGGCGCATCCTGCAGCTGAACCCATCCTCGAACGCGCTGATCGGCAAGATGTGCCTGACGCTCGCCAAGGATCATCTTGACGGCGGCAAGGGTGATTTCGCCATCCTGTCGGCCACCACCACCTCGACCAACCAGAACATCTGGATCGGCGAGATGAAGAAGCAACTGAAGGACTTCCCGGGCCTCAACCTCGTCACGACAGTCTATGGCGACGACCTCTCGGACAAGAGCTACCGCGAAGCCCAGGGCCTCCTGACCTCGCATCCGGAAGTCAAGGTCATCGTCGCTCCGACGACCGTCGGCGTGCTGGCCGCTTCGCAGGCCGTCAAGGATGCCGGTAAGATCGGCAAGGTCTACGTGACAGGCCTTGGCCTGCCGTCGGAAATGGCCGGTGCCATCAAGTCCGGCGCGACGAAGGAATTCGCGATCTGGAACCCGATCGACCTCGGCTATTCGGCAACGCAGATCGCCTATCGCCTCGTCAAGGGCGAGACCGACGGCAAGCCGGGCAGCGAGATCAACGCCGGCCGCATGGGCAAGATCAAAGTTGGCGAAAACGGCGAAGCCGCCATGGCCGATCCGTTCGTCTACAACGCCACGAATATCGATCAGTTCTCCAAGGTTTTCTAAGCGAAGATCTTATCCGCAGCTCCCCGGCGGCGTCAGCCGCCGGATCTGGTTTCTCTGATCCGGTACATTGCTGATGACCACAGTCCTTCACCGATCCCTGGCGGACGCACCCGCCGCGAACACTCAGGCCATCCTGGAAATGCGTGGCATTTCCCAGATCTTTCCCGGCGTGAAGGCGCTGGATGGCGTCAGCATTTCCCTCTACCCCGGCAAGGTCACCGCCCTGATCGGTGAAAACGGCGCCGGCAAATCGACCTTGGTCAAGATTCTCACAGGCATCTACCGCCCGAACGAAGGCGAGATCCTGATCGACGGCAAGCCGACAACCTTTGCCAATGCGCAGGCGGCCATCGATGCCGGCGTTACCGCCATCCATCAGGAGACCGTGCTCTTCGACGAGTTGACGGTCGCCGAAAATATCTTCCTTGGACACGCGCCGCGCACGTCCTGGCGCACTATCGACTGGAAGACGATGAACAGCCGCTCGAGGGAGCTGCTGGAATCGCTGGAAAGCGCCATCG
>DASVPC010000106.1:0-11128 GCA_036383055.1 Rhizobium sp.
GCGAAAGAGCCGCGGCATCGCGGGGAACATAAATCTTCACCGTCATCGGCGCGCCTCCTTCACGAGGTCTTCCGCACCTTCATCGTCGAGCCGGCCATGCAACTCGCCATCCAGCATCGCCGCGGGGGCGCAGGCACAGAGCCCGAGACAATAAACCGGCTCCAGCGTCACGCTGCCATCCAGCGTCGTCTGATGGAAATCGATGCCGAGCAATCGCTTGACGCGCTCCGCCAACCGATCGCCGCCCATCGACTGACAGGCTTCGGCGCGACAGAGCTTCAGGACATGACGGCCGGCGGGATGATCGCGATAGTCGTGATAGAATGTCATGACACCATGCACTTCGGCGCGCGACAAATTCAGGGCCTTGGCGATCAGCGGCAGCGTATCTTGCGGCACATAGCCGAACTCCTCCTGGATCCCATGCAGGATCGGCAAGAGCGGACCTTCCATCGATTTCATGGTGTCGATAATGACGCCGGCACGGGCCGCGATTGCGCCCGAGCCAAGATGCAAACTCATAAGCAGCCCTCCCAGGCTTCCTCCTGAACACGCGCCGGCGCATGTTCACACACCAAGAGTCGCAGGGAAGAAGCGATGGATCAATAAGGCAGTCCCGTCAAACGATAGAAAAAATCTATCGATCCTTATCGCCTTCCGCGAGCAATCTCGCCTCATGCAACAAGGCCGAGACGAGTGGGGTAAACGGTTCGCGATGGGTGGCGACCAGGCCGACCAGATGTTCGGCATCCGGATCGGTGATCGGTATCTTGTAAATATCGGCCGGGAAACCGAAGGAATCGGCGATATTCTTCGGCATGATGCTCGCCCAGCGCCCGGTCTGGACATGGGAGAACAGCACGATCATCGAATTGGATTCCAGCGTCGGCCGGGCCGTCACGCCGGCTTCGGCAAGGTGCCGGTTGATGATGCGGCGGTTCTGCATGTCGGCGGTCAATAGACAAAGCCGAAGATCGCCCACTTCCTTCCAGGTCACGCTGGCGCGCTCGGAGAGCGGACTGCCCGCCGCCGTGATCAGGTGATAGCGCTCGGCATAGAGCGGCACGCTGGTGACGCGGCCAAGCGGTTCGTTTTCCAGATAGGTGATGCCGGCATCGATCTCGAGATTTTCGAGCAGGCTCAGCACCTGCAGCGAATTGCGCGAGATGATGGAAAAGGTGACGTCGGGATGCCGCTCCTGAAAGGGCGCGGTGATCTTCGGCACCATGGCGAGCGCTGTCGGGATGGCCGCGATGCGGATATGGCCGGCAAGGCCCTTGTGCGCCGCCCGCATCTCCTCGCGCATCGTCCTGGCATCGCCGACGATCCGCCGCGCCCATTCCAGCACCCGCTGCCCTTCGGGCGTCAGTCCCTGAAAGCGCGAACCACGGCTGACGAGCATAACCCCGAGCTGATCCTCCAGCTGCCGGATCGCCGCCGACAAGGTCGGCTGCGTCACCCCGCATTCCTCCGCGGCACGGCCGAAATGCTTCTGGTTGGCAAGCGCGATAAAGAATTCCAGCTTGTCGATCATTCAACTCTCCCCAGCCAAGAGAGTTAGACGGGGTGAAGCACGAGCGCAAGATTGCATCAATGGCGATGAATTTCTCTTACTCCACCGCCTCAAACTGGAGACGATAGCTGGAGGGCGACAACCCCACCATTCCGCGAAAATGATTTCGCAAGGTCGTGGCCGCCCCGAAACCGACCTGCTGTGCAATCATCTCCACGGACAGATTGGTTTCTTCCAGCAACTCTCTTGCTCTCGCGATACGTTCGGTGATGATCCATATCCCCGGAGCAAGGCCGGTCGCATCACGCATGTGACGATGAATGCCTCTGACACTCATACCCGCCTCAGCCGCCATTCTCTCGATCGGCCATGGCTCGGCCAATCTTGAGCGGATAGCATCCAGCAAAACACCGATCCGGGTTCCTGCCCGGGCCGCTATGGGGCGTTCGATGAATTGCGTCTGCCCTCCCTCGCGATGAGTCGGGATCACGAGACGGCGTGCAACACGATTGGCGGCTTTTGCGCCAAAATCCTTGCGAACCACATGCAAGCAGAGATCGAGGCCGGCGGCACTTCCCGCCGATGTGAGAAGCAAATCCTCATCGACATAGAGAACATCGGGCTCGACGGTGATGCGAGGATAGGCGTCGGCCAGCTTCTTGACATGATGCCAATGCGTCGTCGCGCGCTTACCGTCCAGAAGACCAGTCGCGGCAAGGACGAATGCTCCGCCGCATATGCCGACCAGCCGGCATCCGCGCGCATGCGCCTTGCACAGAGCATCGGCAACATCCTGCGGCACCGGCTCAAACGGCCCTCGCCAGCCCGGAACGACGATTGTCGAGGCTGCCTCCAGCAGCTCCAATCCACCATCGGCCTGAACGCGAACGCCACCCAGACCGCGCACCGGCTCGGACGGGCTGGCGGCGATGACGCTACGATACCAGTCCTCTCCCATCTCCGGGCGCGACTGGCAGAACACTTCCACGGCGCAGCCGAATTCAAACGTGCAAAGCCCGTCATAGGCAAAAATTGCAACAAGATGCGGCGTCGAGTTTGGCATGATCAGAACGATAATGGCCGATCATGCCACTGGCAAGCAGCATCCTTTTGCGGGCATCCTATGCTATAGGTCCCGGATATCCGGAATAGCGCTCAAGACCATGTGAAAGGAACCACCTTGCGTCTGATCGGAATGCTGGATTCTCCCTATGTTCGTCGTGTCGCCATCTCGCTCAAGGTCATGGCGCTGCCGTTCGAGCATCAATCCCTGTCGGTCTTCCGAAACTTCGACGCCTTCGCCAAGATCAATCCCATCGTCAAAGCGCCGACGCTCGTTACCGACGATGGAAGCGTCCTGTTGGATTCGACACTGATCCTTGAATATCTGGAACGCCTGGCGGCGCCAGAACAACGCCTCACACCGCTGGATCTCGCCGATCATATCCGCTCGCAGCGGGCCATTGGTCTCGCCCTGGCGGCCTGCGAGAAAACCGTTCAGATCGTCTACGAATTCAATCTGCGACCTGCCGAAAAGCAGCATCAGGCCTGGGTCGATCGTGTGAAAGGGCAATTGTCGGCGGCATATGATCTGCTCGAAGCCGAGTTCGCCGATGTCGAGAGCTGGCGCCTCGGGTCTCGGCCCCTTCAGGCTGACATTACCACCGCTGTTGCGTGGCGTTTCACGCAAGATGCTCTGCCACAATTCGTATTGGCAGCCAGCTATCCTGCCCTGTCCGCTCTTTCACGAAGAGCCGAAGCACTGCCCGAATTCATTGCGTTATCCCCGGACTAGACCGGGGATTTCGATCACGGGTGAGGATCGGGAAATCCATGGCGTTCAGAAAGTGCGGCAAGGATCTTGTCCTTGTCGGATATGAAGGCTTTCCCTTGAAACAGGCCGGTTTGATATTGCGAGGTTTCACCGTCCGCCAGCACCAGCAGCGGCAGAGACTGATTTTCCTCCCCGACCAAGGCGATAACGGGAAGTCTTGGCCGCGGCCACGCAATCCGCTCGACATCAAGCCGTTGTGCCAACGCGGGAAATGATGCCAGGACACCTTCCATCAGGGCACAATGCCAGCAATAGAAGCGCCGGCCGGGATAAGCGGGGTCCTCAAAATCGGGACGCAGTAAGAAGAGTTTGTCGCGGGTCATCGTTGGCTCCATCGCTCTCGAACACCATGCACAAACGATAGAAAGTCCAAGCCAATCCGTACGATCCGGAAACCATCGCCCATGACAACGGCCGCTTTATAGACGTTGCCCAGCCGTCGGCAAGCATCTCCTGCTGCCACGATCAGGAATCGAAGCCGCAGAAAACCTCGCGCAACGATTCAACCACGTCGCTGATTTCCGAACCGGCGACGGCGTAATAGACGAGCCGGCCCTCACGGCGTGTTTCGACAAGCTTCTCCAGTCGCAGCCGCGCCAGATGCTGCGACACCACCGCCTGCTGCAGACCGAGTATAGCCTCGATCTCCATCACGGTCTTTTCCTGCTTGGCCAAGAGGAAGAGAATGATCAGGCGCGTCTCGTGCGACAGAGCCTTCAACAAAACGCTCGCCCGTCTGGCCTTCGCGTTCAGTTCTTCAACACTATGCTCCGTAATACCGCCAAGCGGTGGAGACAACGACATAGGACAGCCTCTGGCGACAAATTCGCATACAGATATGCGTATAATATTATGAATGGGGCGCTCGTTCGAAAAATGGCGGAGCACCAAAAAAGGTCCATTTTATCAGCAGATAAGCTGCCCGCCATTAATCTCAACCACCTGCCCGGTGATGTAGCCGGATAAATTCGGCGCCGCCAGGAAAAGATAGGTGGGCGCGCAATCCTCCACCGTGCCCAGGCGTTGCAACGGAATAGACCGGCGTGTCTGCTCCAGCTTCTCCTTCGAGGAGTAGCGCTCATGGAAATCGGTGGCGATGGTTCCCGGCGACACGCAGTTCACCCGGATACCGTCCGGCGCCAACTCCCGCGCCAGCGCTTTCGAATAGGTGGCGACGAAAGCCTTGGAGGCGGAATAGATCGCCGATCCCGGACTGCCGCCGGTGAGCGCCGAGATCGATACCGTATTGACGATCGCCGCCTGCCCCGCCTTTCTGAGCTGCGGCAGCAAGGCCCTTGTCACCTCCACGACTGAGGTCTGGTTGAGCTGGACGATTCGGCCATATTGCTCGTCGGTCAATTCGCCGGCGGGAAAACGGCCAAGCATGGTGCCGGCATTGTTGACCAGCACGTCGATACGGTCGAACACGCCAGCAGCCGCGGCCGCAAAATCCTTCGTGCCGTTCTCGCTGCTAAAGTCAGCCGGAATGAGAAAAGCGCGGCGGTCGAGTTCGGCCTCCAGCAGAAAATCCGGCAACTCCCGGCTGCCCTCACGTCCGACATGGACGAGCACGCGCGCGCTGCAGTCGAGAAACTGCCGCGCCACCTCCAGCCCGATGCCGCGCCCGGCGCCGGTGATCACGACGTTGCGATTTTCGAATAGCTTCGGATGAAACATGACGGCCCTCTCAAATCGCAGAATCCGCGCACCAACAATTGCGGAATTTTCACTTTATCATATGATGATGAAAAAACGAAAGAAAGGGAGCGCAGATTATGTTCCTATCGGGACGGCAAACAGAGATTCTGGAAATCGCCAAGGCTGAGGGGCGTGTGCTGGTGGAGGAACTGGCGTCGCGTTTTTCCGTGACGCCGCAGACCATCCGCAAGGACCTGAACGATCTCTGCGACGGCCGCGTTCTATCGCGGGTCCACGGTGGCGCAATCTTCCCGGGCGGCACGGAAAACGTCAAATACGAAGCACGCCGCTCCATCGCCGCCCCGGAAAAGCAGGCGATCGGTCGGGCCGCCGCCGGGCTCATCCCGAATAACAGCTCGCTTTTCATCAATATCGGCACCACGACGGAAGCCGTTGGCGAAGCCCTTCTCGGCCACCACGAACTGATGGTTATTACTAATAATATCAACGTTGCCAATAAGTTGCGGATTTTCCCATCGATCGAGGTCGTCATCGCCGGCGGCGTGGTGCGCGGCTCGGATGGCGGCATCGTCGGCGAAGCGGCTGTCGATTTCATCCGGCAGTTCAAGGTGGACTACGCCGTCATCGGCACCTCCGCCATCGACGCCGACGGCGCGCTTCTCGATTTCGATTTCCGCGAAGTGAAAGTGGCGCAGGCGATCATCGCCAATGCCCGCCATGTTATCCTGGTGGCCGACAGCACCAAGTTCGAACGCACCGCCCCGGTACGCATCGGTCATCTGTCGCAGGTCCACACCTTCGTCACCGACGAATGTCGTGTCGAATCCGTGCGTGCCGCCGCCGCCGAACACGGCGTTCGCTTGGTCGAAACCGCACGTCGGCAGAGTTGACCACGCGCGAAGCTCGTCAAGAAACGTTCGTTTGACATTCGTATTGATTTCGCTTT
The DNA here is from genome assembly GCA_036383055.1 of Rhizobium sp. Lineage (GTDB taxonomy): Bacteria > Pseudomonadota > Alphaproteobacteria > Rhizobiales > Rhizobiaceae > Rhizobium. Next base: position 5,953 of record DASVPC010000106.1, read on the forward strand.
AGATGGATTGATTTTCGAATTACCCATCTTTCATGATGGCGGGGGCTTTGCGGAGGGGCGCGTGAGCGAGCAGATCCACGACATTTTCGTCATTGGCGGCGGCATCAACGGCTGCGGCATCGCCCGTGACGCCGTCGGGCGCGGCTACAAGGTCGCGCTTGCCGAAATGAACGACTTCGCCTCCGGCACATCGTCCGGCGCCACCAAGCTGATCCATGGCGGCCTGCGTTATCTCGAACATTACGAATTCCGCCTCGTGCGCGAATCGCTGATGGAGCGCGAAGTGCTCTGGGCGATGGCGCCGCACATCATTTGGCCGATGCGCTTCGTCCTGCCTTATCACAAGGGCGGCATCCGTCCGGCCTGGCTGATCCGCCTCGGCCTTTTCCTTTACGACCATCTCGGCGGCCGCAAGCTGCTGCCGCCGACGGCGACGCTCGACATGAAGACCGATCCGGCCGGAAAGCCGCTGAAGTCGCTGTTCGCCAAGGCTTTCGAATATTCCGACGGATGGGTGGATGACGCCCGTATGGTCGTGCTCAATGCCCGCGACGCCGCCGATCGCGGCGCTACGATCATGCCGCGCACCAAGGTCATATCGGCCCGCCGCGACGATGCCCTCTGGACGATCGAAACTGAGGATACCGTCACCGGCGAGAAGCGCCTCTTCAAGTCGCGCATGCTGATCAACGCCGCCGGCCCCTGGGTCGATCATGTTCTCTCCGACGCCTTCGGCACCAACCAGGCTCACAATGTTCGCCTGGTGCAGGGTAGCCACATCGTCGTCGCCAAGAAATTCGACGATCCGCGCGCCTATTTCTTCCAGAATCCGGACAACCGCATCATCTTCGCCATCCCCTACGAGCAGGACTTCACCCTGATCGGCACGACGGATCGCGACTATAAGGACGATCCGAAGGATGTGAGGATTTCCGAAGAGGAAACCACCTATCTCTGCAACGCCGCCAGCGAGTATTTCAAGGAGCCGGTTCGCCCCGAGGATATCGTCTGGACCTATTCCGCCGTGCGCCCGCTCTATGACGACGGCGCCACCAAGGCGCAGGAGGCAACGCGCGACTACGTGCTGAAGGTCGAGGGCGCCGAAGGTCAGGCGCCGCTGCTCAACGTCTTCGGCGGCAAGCTCACCACCTATCGTCGCCTGAGCGAACATGCGCTGGAGAAGATCGGCGAAGCCATCGGCCTCAAGGGCACGCCATGGACGGCCAAGAGCTCTCTGCCCGGCGGCGATTTTCCGGCCAAGGGTTATGAAGCCGAAGTCGTCAAGCTGAAGGCGCGTTATCCCTTCCTTGCCGACCCGCATGCGCGGCGGCTGGTGCGCCGCTACGGCACCCGCGCCATCATGATCCTCGGCAACGCCAAGGCTCCAAGCGATCTCGGCCGCAATTTCGGCAGCGATCTCTACGAGGCGGAAGTGAGCTATCTGATGGCGCATGAATGGGCCTATACCGCCGCCGATGTCCTCTGGCGCCGCTCGAAGAAGGGCCTCTACCTCTCAAAGGATCAGGCCGCCACGCTGGACGATTACATGGCCGGCACGCGCGTCCACGCATAGGCTTCCAGCTGCTCCATATTAGCCTTCGGGATCGAGCAGCCTCGGTCCCGGCCCTTCCTCAGCCAGCACGTCCCAGGGATTGCGCAGCGGACAGCTTTGCATCGAAAGACAGCCACAGCCAATGCAGCCGTCGAGCTGGTCGCGCAGACCTTGCAGCCGCCTGATCCGCGCGTCCAGATCGTTCTTCCATTGCGCCGACAGATCCCGCCAATCGGCGCCTGTCGGAGTCCGGCTCTGCGGCAGCGTGTCGAGCGCCGCCTGGATCTCGGCAAGCGGGATCCCCACGCGCTGCGCCACCTTGATCACCGCCACGCGGCGCAGCACCTCGCGGGCGTAACGCCGCTGGTTGCCACGGCTGCGATGGCTCTCGATCAGCCCCTTCGCCTCGTAGAAATGCAGCGCCGAGACCGCAACGCCGCTGCGCGCCGCCACCTCGCCCACCGTCAACAATCTGGAAAATGAATCGGAGTCTATTTTTCCCATGACACGCTATTGACCTCAACTTTACTTGAGGTTTTATAGCTCTTGCTCCGAAGCGCGTAAAGCAGGAGCAACGCATGACTGAACCCACCCACCTGGCAATTCTCTACGGCAGCACCCGCAAGGGCCGGCTATGCGACCGCGTGGTCAATTGGGTCGTCCGGGAACTGGCCCACTATCCGCTCATCGACATCGACGTCATCGATCCGCTCGATTTCGGCCTGCCGGTTCACCATGACGGCGAGCATCCGGCGGTGGCGGCGCTCGCCGCACGGCTCTCGGACGCCGATGCCTTCATCGTCGTCACGCCGGAATATAATCACAGCTTCACGGCCTCGCTGAAATTCGTACTCGATCTCGTCTACGAGCCGTGGCAGGGCAAGCCGGTCGCCTTCGTTTCCTATGGCGGCATTTCCGGCGGGCTGCGTGCGGTCGAGCAATTGCGGCTGGTCTTTGCCGAACTACATGCAGTCACCGTGCGCGACACCGTCAGCTTCGCCAATCCCTGGGGCCGTTTCGCCGAAGACGGCTCCCTGGAAAACCCGATCGAGGCGCGCCAATCGCTGGTGCGGATGATAGCGCGGCTGCATTGGTGGAGCGCGGCATTGAAGCCTGCCCGGGAGACACGTCCCTATCGCTCCGTCGCGGCTTAAGCGTTCGTCCACAATGGCCAACACCGCTCTTCCGTTTCTGGCAGGTACGGAAGAACGGCTCGGCGCCCGGGCCTGCGCCGCATGTGCCCGGGCGTCTTTCTCCTCCTCGGTCGATCAAGTCTCACCCTTGCCGACGCCGCCTAGATGGCCTAACCCAATATCCAGGCGGTTCCAGAGGGATGAGGATGGGGCAAGAGACGCGGCTGGGAGGAGCGGATTTCATGCGCGCCATGGCGTGCTTGATGGTGCTTGCCCATCATCTCGTGCTGCGGATGGATTTCAGTTACCTCCCCGATGCCCTGGCCCTGCCGCTCATTCTGGCGCGCTTCGGCAATTACGGCGTCTCGGTCTTCTTCGTGCTCAGCGGCTTTCTGCTGTCGCGGCCCTTCTGGCTGGCGCTGGACAGAGGTCTGCCGCCGCCATCGCTGACAATCTACGCCGTGCGCCGCGCCGCCCGCATCCTGCCGGGCTTCTGGTTTGCCCTGACGGTCGGCTTTGTCCTGAGTGTCACGGTCTACGGTTTTCCGCTCGATCGCGAGCTGGCCGGGCGCTACGTCTCCGGCTTCTTCCTGATGAGCCAGTGGCATTGGCGCACCTTCTTCCCGGTAGAGGATAACGGGCCGCTTTGGTCCATCCCCTTCGAGACCACCTGCTATGTGCTGCTACCGATCGCTTTCCTGCTTCTGTTCAGCCCCGCCCTCAGACCGCGCGCTGCCCTGCCCGCCCGCATCCTCTGGCTCGGCGTCATCGCTCTTGCGCTTCTCGGCCATTGGCTGATCGTCACCCAGATCCCGATCGACAACGTCGGGCGGGGTTGGGAGCATGGCTTCCAGGGCGGCGCCAAGGAGTGGATGCCGCGCTATAACCCGATTGGTTTCTTCACGATCTTTGCCATCGGCGCCCTGGCCGCCGGCATCCAGACCATGATCCCAAAAAAGCGCTCGCCGCTCTACGACGCCGTGACCATGCTTGCGATGATCGTCGGCGCCACCGAAATCTGGATGTCGGTCAGCGGCAGCTGGGAAGGTTACGGCTGGCTTGGCATTCCCTATCGTTTCCCCGTCTTTCCGCTCGCCATTGCCGTCGCGCTTTGCGTTCTGCCGCAAACGGCAGCCCTCCGCCATGTTCTCGACAATCGCCTCAGCCGCTACATCGCCACCGTCTCCTTCGGCGTCTATATCTGGCAGGATATCGTTTTGCTGCTGATGAAGAAACTAGTCCCCTGGAGCTTCGGCACGGGCTCCGATGATGTGTTCGGCGGATGGTTCACCTCGAGCCTCATCGCAACCGTCATCATCTTTACGATCGGCACCCTCAGCTATGTCTTCCTGGAGCGCCCCGTCATGCGCTGGGCTCGTGCTCGGGAAAAGGCGGCAGGGGGAACCGTCCGAGCCTGACAAAAAGGCTGACCGATAAAAATCGTCAACCGGCCGGTTGTTCCCGCGAAATCCGTGGGGACCTGAGATCGGCATTGTCGATCAGAATCGTAGCTCGGTCACCGGGATTGCATCGCCGCAGGTAAAGACGCTGACCCTCCAGATATCGACGATTGCCGGGATCATCGGGGTCGGGATTCGACCCATCCCTCGCCGCCATTCGTCCGTAGGAAACCGCGAAGGGAACGTCGAGAAAAACACTGAGATCCCAGCAATCGGCCAGCTCGTCGCGATGCAGGAATATTCCGTCGATCAGCAGTATCGAACGCGCGTCGGGCGCCGCAAAGGCCGACGTGACCTCGCAATTGTTCCGGTGATCGAATCGGGCCGTCTGGATAGCTCTGGCGCCGGACCTGAACGGCAGCAGCAGATCCCGCTTGAGGGTATCGTAGTCATAGGAATCAAGGAAATAGCCCTCGGGGCTGTCTTTACCACGGAGATAGCGAACCTCTCTTGGATGGTGAAAACCATCCACGCTTGCGCGAATGACAGAGTGCCCCGCCGTCTTCATAACAGCGGCAAGCTCATCGGCGAAAGTCGTCTTCCCAGAACCGTCAACGCCATCGACGGCAACGATCACGCGCTCCTGCGCGAAGCCGAGACTAGCGCGCGCCACATGTTCCAGAAGCTGACCTCTGACTGATACCTGTTCCATGCAGGCAAGTTAGAACGAGGAACGCATGCGGCCAATATACTATTGGATTTTCACGAGGCCTGCGTGGCTCTCAGGCGCCGACGCGCCGAGCCAGCCATACCTGAAAAAAGGCCGCCCAACGGAAGAACCGCTGGACGGCAAAGAAGCTCGGCTAGGGTTGCCGAGCATCGGGTCAGATACGTGTGGCCTTCAGGCGTCCCTCATCGAGAACGACGCCGAGACCAGGTGCCTCTCCAAGATCCAGCCAGCCATCCTGATGCTTGAGCGGCGAAGCCATCGGGTAGTCCCTGCGGGCCTCGCTCCATTCCGGATTGTCATAGGGATATTCCAGCCAGGCGACATCGCCGACGCCTGCGGAGAGATGCGCGTTCGCCAGCAC
>DASVPC010000107.1:0-33432 GCA_036383055.1 Rhizobium sp.
TATCGTAGCTTGTCGGACAGACCCCCCCTCACTTCCGCTTAAACGGCTCCATCCCCTTGCGCGCCAATTCATCCGCACGCTCGTTCTCCGGGTGCCCCGCATGCCCCTTGACCCAGTGCAGCGTCACCTGATGCCGGTTGCGGGCTTCTTCCAGGGCCTGCCAGAGTTCGGCGTTTTTCACCGGCTTCTTGTCGGCGGTTTTCCAGCCGTTTTTCTTCCAGCCGAAAATCCACTTGGAGATGCCGTCCATCACATATTTGGAATCGGTATAGAGGTTGACCTCGCAAGGGCTCTTTAGCGCGTTCAGCGACGAGATCGCCGCCATCAGTTCCATGCGGTTGTTGGTCGTCTCGGCTTCGCCGCCGAACAGTTCCTTTTCCGCGTCGCCATGGCGCAGCACCGCGCCCCAGCCGCCTGGGCCGGGATTGCCGGAGCAAGCGCCGTCGGTGAAAATATCGACCTGTTTCATGCCTTCAGCCCGTATTCGGCTGATGAAGCGATCTGGCGATGGAAGCGCAGCTTGCGCAGATATTCGAGCGGGTCCTTCTTGGTGACCATGGCGCCGGCCGGCGTCGTCAGCCAGTCGTAGAGGCGGGTCAGGAAAAAGCGCAGCGCCGAGCCGCGCGCAAGCGTCGGCAAGGCGGCGATTTCGGCGTCGCTGAGCGGCCGCACGCTCTGGTAGCCCTCCAGCAGCGCCATGCCCTTGGTGATGTTGTAGGCGCCGTCCTTCTCGAAGCACCAGGCGTTGAGGCAGATCGAGACGTCGTAGGCGAGCTGATCGTTGCAGGCGAAATAGAAGTCGATCAGGCCGGAAAGCTCGTCGCCGAGGAAGAAGACGTTGTCCGGGAAGAGATCGGCATGGATGACGCCATCCGGCAGGTCCTTCGGCCAGTGGCTGCCCAGAAATTCGAGCTCGCCACGGATTTCATCCTGCAGGCCGGGCTCGACCTCATCGGCGCGGGCCTCGGACTTTTCCCAAAGCCCCTGCCAGCCCTGAAGCGACAGCGCGTTCGGCCGTTTGATGTCAAAACCCTCGCCGGCGACATGCATGGCGGCCAGCGCCCTACCGACTTCGCGGCAATGCTTCGCCTCGGGCTTCCTCAGCCACATGCCCTCGAGGAAGGAGATCAGCGCCGCCGGCCGGCCAGAGAGATGGCCGAGCAGCTCGCCATCCCTGCGCGGCAGCGGCAGCGGGCAGGAAAGCCCACGGCTCGCCAGATGCTGCATCAGGCCGAGGAAGAACGGCAGGTCGTTCTTTTCCACGCGCTTTTCATAGAGCGTCAGGATCAGCGGATCACGCGAGGTGTGCAGCAGGAAGTTGGAGTTTTCGACGCCCTCGGCAATGCCCTTATAGGAGAGCAATGTGCCGACATCATATTCCGTCAGGAACCACTTCAGATCGTCTTCGGTAATATCGGTATAAACGGCCACGAATTATTCCTGGAAAAGGCTTTAAGGGATTTGATTATTCGCCGTTGACGAAGGCCATGTCGGCCGTCGTCAGCTCGATGTTGCGCAGCTCGCGGTTGACGAGGAAATTCTCGGTCTCCTTGACCGTCTCCGCCAGCTCCACCACCGCATTATAGCGGGCACGGAAGGCCTCGATGATCTCGTTGACGATAACCTCTGGCGCAGATGCACCGGCCGACAGGCCGACGGTCTTGATATCGCCGATATCATCCCAGTCGATCTCGGCGGCGCGCTGCACGAGCACGGACTTCGTCGCCCCTGCCCTCAGCGCCACTTCGACCAGACGCTTGGAGTTGGACGAATTCGGCGCGCCGACGACGATGAAGAGATCGCAGCCGGGAGCCGCCTGCTTTACCACTTCCTGGCGGTTGGTGGTGGCGTAACAGATCGAATCGGCGGATGGAGCCGTCAGGTTCGGAAACCGCTCCTGCAACCGCGCGATGACGCCGGCGGTGTCGTCGACCGAGAGTGTCGTCTGGGTGACGTAGCCGAGATTGTCGGGGTCGGCAGGCTCATAGACATCGACATCCTCGACAGTCTCGATCAGCGACACCGTGCCTTCGGGAAGCTGGCCCATGGTGCCGATCACTTCCGGGTGGCCGGCATGGCCGATGAGGACGACATGGCGGCCGAGGCGATTGTGGCGCATGGCCTGCTTGTGCACCTTGGAAACCAGCGGGCACGTCGCATCGAGATAGAAGAGATTGCGGGCATCCGCATCTTCCGGCACGGCCTTCGGCACGCCATGGGCGGAGAAAACCACCGGCTGGGCGCGATGCTCCGCCGGGATCTCGTCAAGTTCCTCGACGAAGATGGCGCCCTTGGCTTCCAGCCCTTCGACCACATAGCGATTGTGCACGATCTCATGGCGGACATAGACCGGCGCGCCATAGGATTTCAGCGCCAGCACGACGATCTGAATGGCGCGATCGACGCCGGCGCAGAAGCCGCGCGGGCCGCAGAGCCGGATGGTCAGGTCAGGTTTGGAAACTGCTATGTTCATGTCTCTTCCGAAATCCGGGACGATGGCAAAGCAATAGATAAGTTCGCCCTGCCGCTTATCCTATTAGTCCGCATGATCTTATCCAAAAACCGCTGCGCACTTTTCGGGATCATGCTCTAGCCGAATATTCCATCGAAATGAAGCTATTCTGTTGCATGCCTCTATTGCTGAGGCGCTTCCGGATGGCGTTTGCGCCACCAGGAAATGGCGACAATGACCACCAGCGCCGCCGCCAGACCATACCATGTCACGGCATATTGCAGATGGCTGTTCGGCAGGTCGACGATGGTGACGCCGCCGATCGGCAGGCCGCCGGGGTTCGGAGCCTTGCCGGCATCGACGAAGAAAGGCAGCACCTTATCCTTCGGCAACCCGTCGCTGGAGGCCATCGCATCCAGGTCTTTCCAATAGAAAATGTCCTTCGCCAGATCATTGTCCGGCATGCCGGAAGGATGTTCGGCCAGCTTGGCGCGGGCAAGGCCGATGACGGTCTGTTCGCCCGTCAATTGCCCCTGCATGCGCTTTTCCGGCGCCTTGTCGACATCGGGCACGAAGCCTCTGTTGACGAAGAGATAGCGCCCGTCGGCAAGCTGCAGTGGCGTATAGACATGATAGCCGGGATCGCCGTCATAGGTGGCGAAGAAATGCCGTTCCTTGTCGTTGAGGTAATGGCCCGTCGCCGTCACCACGCGATATTCGATATCGCCGCCGGAGGCGACCATCGTCTCGATCACCGACAGCGGCACGGGGGCGGTGGCCTGGCGTTCGGCGATATCGGCGAGCAAACCTTCCTTCCAGTGCAGCCGCTGGACCTGCCACGTGCCGAGCGCCAGCAGGATACAAAACACCACGAGCAGCAACAACGCCTTGGCGATTTGCAGAAAAAAGTTCGGGCGGCGAGCGGGGAAAGCGGCCTCAGTCACGGTGAATGCGCCCTTCACTGGCATTGTTGCGGTATTGCAGCGCAATCAGGATGCCCTTGCACCAGCGTAGCGACAGAAGCGACAGGATGATGGTCAACGGCCCGAACAGAGCGATATACACCCAGATCGGCGGCCCGTAATTGACCTGCATCCACAGGACCGAGCCGATGATGATGAAGCCGACGATAAGGATGACGAAGACCGCCGGCCCGTCTCCGGCATCGGCAAAGGCATAGTCAAGATCGCAGGCCGCACAGCGCGGCTTCAGCCCCAGCAGCCCATCGAAGAGCTTACCGTTGCCGCAGCGCGGGCAGCAGCCCCGAATGCCGACTTTGAAGGGATCGACAGGCGCAAACAGGGCGCTGTCGTCGCTTACCCCATCATCCGGGGTTTTGTCTTGCTCTGAGCTCAAGGTTTGGTCTCGATCGGTCCATCATCCCGGACGAGCTCCACCTCTCGTCCCTTTCGTCATCAGTAACCGCGATGCGGCCGTCCGTCCAATCCAAAAGCTTAGTGAGCACGGCGAGTCTGCTACAATAGAAGCGCCACGGAGGAAGCCAATGGAACTCAATCAGGGCCAAAAGGCCGGTCAAATCATCATTCTGAACGGTGCACCGCGATCTGGAAAATCCAGCATTGTCGCGGCTATTCAGGCGAGTTTCGACGGCCCCTGGATGAATCTCGGCGTCGACGCCTATGTCAGGCACGTCACACCGCAACGCTACTGGCCCGGCATCGGCCTGCGCCCCGGCGGCGAAAGGCCTGATCTGGAAACGCTTGTCCCGCGCTTTTATGCCGCGCTCTACGCCTCTATCGCCGCCCATAGCCGGCTGGGACTGAACGTCGTCGCCGAGTTCGGCCATCACGACGCCCATTCGCGTCCGCTCGGCATTCTCAAGGATTGCGCCCGGCAACTGGCCGGCCTGCCGGTTCTCTTCGTCGGCGTCCACTGCCCGATCGAGACCATCATGCAGCGGCGGCTAGTGGAAGGCCCCGAACGGAGCGGCACCTATGTTAGCGTTGCCGCCGACGAGCCGATCCCGGCGCCGGTGCTTGCCTGGCAGGAAGAGGTGCATCGGCCCGGCATCTACGATCTGGAGGTCGATACCTCGATCAAGAGCGCTGAAGCCTGCGCCGAGGAGATCAGGCAGCTGATGGACCGGGGCGTTTCGCGCCCGACGGCATTCGAGCGGCTTGCAGCGAGCAACTGAGGCTGCCTGCTCCAAAAGAAAAAGGCGGGCACATGGCACCCGCCTTTAATAGCAACTCTCCACACCGACGGATCAGCCAGCCGCTACCGGTGCGCCCCAGCTGCCCCAGATGTAGATGCAGAAGAACAGGAACAGCCAGACGACGTCGACGAAGTGCCAGTACCAGGCGGCCGCTTCGAAGCCGAAATGCTGTTTCGGCGTGAAGTCGCCCTTGATCGCGCGGATCAGGCAGACCAGCAGGAAGATCGTGCCGATCAAAACGTGGAAGCCGTGGAAACCGGTCGCCATGAAGAAGGTCGCGCCGTAGATCGAGTTTTTGAACTCGAAGGGCGCATGGGCATATTCATAGGCCTGCACGCAAGAGAACAGCGCGCCGAGCAGAACCGTGAGCGTCAGGCCCTGGATCATGCTCTTGCGGTCATTGTGCAACAGCGCATGGTGCGCCCAGGTGACCGTCGTGCCCGACAGCAGCAGGATGATGGTGTTGTAGATCGGCAGGTGCCAGGGATCGAGAACTTCGACGCCCTTGGGCGGGAATTGCCCGCCGAGGAAGGCCGTCCGCGATGCCTGGATCGCCTCGTTCGGGAAGAGGCTTACATCGAACTAGGCCCAGAACCAGGCGACGAAGAACATCACCTCAGAGGCGATGAACATGATCATGCCGTAGCGCAGATGCAGCGAAACGACGCGGGTATGCGCGCCCTCATGCGCTTCCTTCACCGTGTCCGACCACCAGCCGTACATGACATAGAGGATCAAAGCCAAGCCGATGAAAAACAGCCACGGCTGCGCCCAATCGAGGCCGAACAGATGCACCGAGCCACCGTTCAGGTAGCGCATGAAGCAGACACCACCGAAGGTGATGATGAATGCTCCGAATGCCGCCATGATCGGCCACGGGCTCGGATCGATGATGTGGTAATCGTGTTTCTTGGTATGCGCCTCTGCCATGTCAGCAATCCCCGAATGACTTTTCCCATATTGCTTCCGGCGGAGCCGAAAAGCACTCTCCCATCAAAGTTTCTTTTCCGCCACCTTCGCCGTGTCCTCGTTCGAAGCCACGGGCTTTGCGCCGTCGCGTGTATAGAAGGTGTAGGACAGCGTCAGCGCCGTGATCGTCTTGGTCTCTTCCGCCTTGGTGATCTCGGGATCAACATAGAAAACCACCGGCATCTCACGCTTTTCGCCAGGCGCCAGATCGGTCTCGTTGAAGCAGAAACACTGCACCTTGTTGAAGTAGACGCCTGCAGCCAGCGGCGTGACATTGAAGATGGCCTGTCCGCGTGTCGGCTGGTCGGACTTGTTCTCGACCATGAACTTGATCTCGACCGTCTCGCCGATCTTCGGGGTCACTTGCCTCTGCATCGGCTGGAAGTCCCAGGGCAGGCCCGGCGCGACATTGGCATCGAAGGAGACTTGAATCGGCCTGTCGAGAATGATGCTCGAAACCTGGTCGACGCGCTGCGTCGTGCCGTTGAAACACGTCACCTGACAGAACATGCGGTAGAGAGGCACGGCAGCGGCGCACATGGCGCTCATGCCGATCACGAAGCTCAGGCACATGGCAACCACCAGGCCGTTGTTACGACCCATGTTCCTCGCCTTGCTTGTTGTTCCCTCCTCCATCACGCCTCCTCAAACGTGTCCGGTGCCGACCTTGATGATGGTGATCGCGTAGAACAGGATCACCAGGCCGGCGAGCACCAGGCCGAGCGCGATATTGCGCCCTCGCCGCGATTTCTTTTGCGCGTCCGTAAGCTTGACAAGTTCGATCATAACCAGCCCCCCACGCCGCCCGACATCAGCACGGCAACAAGCCTGTCGATCAAGAGCGCCGAAAAGATTGCAAAGAGATAGAAGATCGAAAAGGCAAAGAGTTTCTTCGCCGGCGCCATCCTCATGTCGTCATCCGGCATGCGCCAGACAGAGATGGAACAGTGAATGAAGACCACACCGAGAATGGTGGCGACAACACCGTAGCCGAGGCTCGCAAAGCCCATAAAGGATGGGACGACGCCGATGATAGCGGTCAGCACGGCATAGGCGACGATCTGATTCTTGGTGGTGGGCACACCGGCCACATTCGGCAGCATCGGCACGCCGACGGCCTCGTAATCCCCCATCTTGAACAGCGCCAGCGCCCAGAAATGCGCCGGCGTCCAGAGGAAGATGATCAGGAAGAGCACGACGCTTTCGATCGTCACGTTGCCGGTCACACAGGCCCAGCCGATGACGGGCGGAAAAGCGCCGGCGGCACCGCCGATGACGATGTTCTGCGGCGTCGAGCGCTTCAGCCACATCGTATAGATGACGGCGTAGAAAAAGATGGTAAAGGCGAGGATGCCGGCAGAAAGCCAGTTGACGGCAAGGCCGAGGATCGTCACCGAGAAGCCCGACAGAACCAGGCCAAAGGCCAGCGCCTCCGAGGGCGCCACCCGGCCGGACGGGATTGGGCGTTTTGCGGTGCGGGTCATGATCGCATCGATATCGGCATCGTACCACATGTTCAGCGCGCCGGACGCGCCTGCGCCGACAGCGATGCAGAGGATGGCAATCAGGCCGAGAACCGGGTTGATATGACCCGGCGCAAGCACCAGACCGGCAAAGGCGGTGAAGACGACCAGTGACATCACACGCGGCTTCAAGAGCTCGAAATAATCGCGCGCACTCGCTTCCGACAGGCCGTTTTCGCCTTTCTCCGCAAGTGCTTCGTGATTGTCGATAACCGTCATTCTCTTAATCCAAAGTCTGTTAAATCGGACGCCGCTTATCACGGCGTCCGAAAATAAGCTACTTGATACGCGGCAGTTCTTCCCACTGATGGTACGGCGGCGGCGAAGGAAGCTGCCATTCCAGCGTGTTTGCGCCCGGACCCCAGGGATTGTCGCCGGCAATGCGCTTCTTTGCAAAAGCGTCGATGACGCCCCAGAAGAAGAAACAGAGACCGACAGCGGCAACGTAGGATCCGATCGACGAGACAAAATTCCAGCCGGCGAAAGCATCGGGATAGTCGATGTAGCGACGCGGCATGCCCGCACGACCCAGGAAGTGCTGCGGGAAGAACACCATGTTAACGCCGATAAAGGTAATCCAGAAGTGCCAGTTGCCGATCTTCTCATTGTACATGTAACCGGTCATCTTCGGGAACCAGTAGTACCAGGCGGCGAAGATGGCGAAGACGGCACCGAGCGACAGAACGTAGTGGAAGTGGGCCACAACGTAGTAGGTCGCATGCAATTCACGATCCAGACCGGCATTGGCGAGCTGAACGCCGGTAACGCCGCCGACCGTGAACAGGAAGATGAAACCGAGCGCCCAGATCATCGGCGTACGGAATTCGACCGAGCCGCCCCACATCGTTGCGATCCAGGAGAAGACCTTGACACCGGTCGGGACGGCAATGACCATCGTCGCGAAGACGAAATAGCGCTGCGTGTCGAGCGACAGGCCAACCGTATACATGTGGTGGGCCCAGACAAGGAAGCCGACGGCGCCGATCGCGACCATGGCGTAGGCCATGCCGAGATAGCCGAAGACGGGCTTGCGCGAGAAGGTCGAGATGATGTGGCTGATCATGCCGAAGCCCGGCAGGATCAGAATGTAGACTTCCGGATGGCCGAAGAACCAGAACAAATGCTGGTAGAGAAGCGGATCACCGCCGCCTTCCGGCGAAAAGAACGTGGTTCCGAAATTGCGGTCCGTCAGCAACATGGTAATCGCGCCAGCGAGAACGGGCAGCGACAGAAGCAGCAGGAACGCGGTGATCAGCACCGACCAGGCAAACAGCGGCATCTTGTGCAGCGTCATGCCCGGTGCGCGCATGTTGAGAATGGTGGTGATGAAGTTGATCGCACCGAGGATAGACGAGGCGCCCGCAATATGCAGTGCGAAAATCACCAGATCGATCGCCGGGCCCGGATGGCCGACCGTACCCGATAATGGCGCATACATCGTCCAGCCGCCACCCGCGCCATAAGCGCCGGCCGGGCCTTCGACGAACATCGACAGGAGCAGGAGCAGGAAAGCCGGAACGATCAGCCAGAAAGAGATGTTGTTCAGGCGCGGGAAAGCCATATCCGGCGCGCCGATCATGATCGGCACCATCCAGTTGGCAAAGCCGCCGATCATCGCCGGCATGACCATGAAGAAGATCATGATCAGCGCATGGGCGGTGACGAAGACGTTGTACATCTGCTTGCCGCCGTCGATGGAGGCATCGGCGGAATAGCCATAAACCATAGAGGCCAGACCGCTGAAGATCTGAATGCCGGGTTCCTGCAATTCCATGCGGATCGCAACGGACATCAGGAAGCCGATGACACCGGCAAAGATCGCGAAGATCAGATAGAGAGTGCCGATGTCCTTATGGTTCGTCGAGAACAGCCAGCGGTTGGCGAAACTGAGCTTGTGAGTGTGATGATCGTCATGCGCGTGAGCGTCGTTGTGATCATGCGAATGATCGTCGTGTGCCGTGGATCCAGCCATTGTTCCTACCCCTCCTACTCAGCCGTGTTTTCAGCAACGTTGACGGTAGCCGGCTTGTCGACGGCGGCCATCAGGGCCTTGTTCGCCTTGCTCAGATCGCCAGCGGCGGCGGTGAGCCACTGCTGATACTGATCCTGCGAGACGATGCGGATACCGATCGGCATGAATGCGTGGTCCTTGCCGCAGAGCTCGGAACACTGGCCGTAGAACAGGCCTTCCTTGTCAGCCTTGAACCAAGTCTCGTTCAAACGGCCCGGAACGGCGTCGATCCTGACGCCGAAGGACGGCATGGCAAAAGAATGAATGACATCGGCTGGCGCTGCGGTGACGAGCAAGCGTACCACTTTGCCGACCGGCAGCACCAGCTCATTGTCGACAGCCAGAAGCCGCGGATACCTCGACTTGTCTTCCTTGCCGGCCGCCGCGCGATCCGGCTCCTTCAGGAGAAAGGAATCGAAGTCCAGCGGCGTGGCACCGCTGTTTTCATATTCATAATTCCACTGCCACTGCGTGGCCGTCGCCTTGACGGTAACGTCTGGATTTTGAGGAAGTGTCAACTGCGCGGTCAGAAGTTCGAAAGATGGAACAGCGATGAACAGAAGAACGAGAACCGGTCCTATGGTCCAAGCAACTTCGATCAGCGTGTTATGGCTGGTCTTCGAGGGCACCGGATTCTTCGAGGCACGGAACTTGACCATAACGATGATCAAAAGAACCAGCACGAAGAGGGTAATCGGAATGATAAACCAAAGCGTGTAGGCCTCGAACCAGTGGATTCTTTCCATGTTTTCGGTCGCCGCCTCCTGCAGACCGGTTTCCCATGGTTTTGGCTGATCGGCATAGCTGCCGGTCGCAAAAAGCAGACAGGCGATAGCCGCCAGAGCTGCGTAAGCCCTCTTAATCACGATGTCTCTCCCTCCAGCGTTTGATCCCAGATCAACCTCAAACGCAGTATCCCTACAGTCCTCTGCGCTTCAAACCACAGTTTGGGGCACACCGCAACAACTCACGACATTTGTCCGTGCGGCATTTTTGCGCGAAATATACTCCCCCGACCCGTCTAAACATGACAAGCATTTCATCATCATACGAAAAATTGCATGACGGTCCATCGCATCACCGTGACAAAATAGGATAGAGGTCGTATTTCCGCCGTACTCGATTGGAATTCAGCAGGCGGGGCTTTTCATTTGCCGGGCTGGGCTTCAACAATAGCGGCACTGATTCGAATCTAGAGGTTTCCATGGGTTTTCGTTCCCTCGCGCGGCTTTGGTTTGCCACCGCCAGCATCGCTGTCGCGGTTGCCGTGCCCGTTTCAGCGCAGCAGGCACAGCCGGCGCCGCAAGCCCAACAGTTGCAACCGCAGCAGGGTCAGCAGCAGCCGACGCATACCCAGCAAGTCCCCACCACTCAGGTTCCACAACCGCCGGGCACGGTGCGCTCGAGCCATGGGGCATGGTCCGTGGTCTGCGACAAGCCGGCGGGTGCCGCCACCGAGCAATGCGCGCTGATGCAGAATGTCATCGCCGAAGACCGGCCGGAAGTCGGCCTTTCGGTCGTGGTGCTGAAGACCGCCGATCGCAAGTCGAAGATCCTGCGCGTGCTCGCTCCGCTCGGCGTATTGCTGCCGAACGGCCTTGGCCTCAACATCGACGGCAAGGATATCGGCCGCGCCTATTTCGTCCGCTGCTTCGCTGACGGCTGCTATGCCGAAGTTGTGCTTGAGGACGAACTCTTGAAGACGCTGCGCAGCGGCGCCACGGCGACGTTCATCGTTTTCCAGTCGCCGGAAGAAGGTATCGGCATTCCAGTCGACCTCAAGGGCTTCGCCGACGGCTACGACGCGCTTCCGTAACCCGGCGGGGCTTGCCCTCTCGTCGTGCGACGCCTACATCGGCTCTGAACGGAGCACCTGACCCATGAATACCGATCTGCTTACCCTGTTCGATGCCGACGAAACCAAGCTGCGCGCCATCGTCGCCGAGGCGCTTGCCGGCGCCGATGATGGCGAGCTTTTCGTCGAGCATGTCCAGGCGGAATCGCTGACCTTCGACAACGGACGGATGAAGGGCGGCAGCTTCAACACCGAGCAGGGCTTTGGCCTGCGCGCCGTCGCCGGCGAAGCGGTCGGTTATGCTCATGCGGGCGATCTATCCGAAGCTGCGCTGAAGCGCGCCGCCGATGCGGTGCGCGCGGTTACCTCCGGCTATGCCGGCTCCTATGCCGCAGCGCCCCAGCGCACCAACAAGGTGCTCTATAGCGACGAGAACCCGATCGGAGCGCCGAGCTTCGAGGACAAGGCGAAACTTCTGCAGCAGATCGACAGCTATCTGCGCGACAAGGACGGCAAGGTGCGCCAGGTAACGGCCTCGGTCGCCGCAAGCTGGCAGGTGGTCGACATTCTTCGCGCCGACGGCCATCGCGTCCGTGACATCAGGCCGATGACCCGCATCAACATCTCCGTCATGGTTGGCGATGGCGACCGGCAGGAATCCGGCTCCTTCGGGACCGGCGGCCGGGTCGGCTTCGGCGATTTCGTCACGGAAGAGAATTGGCGCCGCGGCGCCGACGAGGCGTTGCGCCAGGCGCTCGTCAATCTCGAGGCGATCGATGCGCCGGCCGGCACGATGGACGTCGTTCTCGGCTCCGGCTGGCCCGGCGTGATGCTGCACGAGGCCGTCGGCCACGGGCTGGAAGGCGATTTCAACCGCAAGAAGACCTCGGCCTTTGCCGGACTTCTGGGCCAGATGGTTGCCGCACCCGGCGTCACCGTCGTCGATGACGGCACGATCGAAAACCGTCGCGGCTCGATCACGGTCGACGACGAAGGCACGCCTTCGGCCTATAATGTCCTGATCGAGAACGGCAAGCTGGTCGGCTATATGCAGGATCGGCAGAATGCCCGGCTGATGGGCATGAAGGCGACCGGCAACGGCCGTCGCCAGGGCTACGCCCATACGCCGATGCCGCGCATGACCAACACCTATATGCTGGGCGGCGACAAGACGCCGGACGAAATCATCGCCTCGGTGAAGAAGGGCATCTACGCCGTCTCCTTCGGCGGCGGCCAGGTGGACATCACCTCCGGCAAATTCGTCTTCGGCTGCACCGAGGCCTATCTGATCGAGAACGGCAAGATCGGCGCGCCGATCAAGGGCGCCATGCTGATCGGCAACGGCCCGGACGCCATGAAGCGGGTCTCGATGATCGGCAACGACATGACACTCGACACCGGCATCGGCAATTGCGGCAAGGCCGGCCAGTGGGTCCCCGTCGGCGTCGGCCAGCCGCATCTCAGGATGGATCAGGTCACGGTCGGCGGGACGAAGACCTGACATCTGCCTTCAGGGATTGCCTGGACGGAACATCGCCCAGCGACAGGATCGGTACTCTCGGCAACTATTGAACCATGAGGCTTTCCGGATGCGTTTACTGTCGCGCTGGCAGAACTCCGCGGGAGAAAGAGTGCGGATAGCACTTCACCTCAAAGGCATACCCTTCACCTATGCTCCCGTGGGCTCGTTGGCTCCGGGGGAATATGCAAGGCTCAACCCTCAGGGCCTCCTGCCTGCCCTCGATATCGGCGGCCGCATCATTGCTCAGTCTTCGGCAATTCTCGATTATCTGGAGGAGACGTATCCTCAACCAAGCCTGCTGCCGGCAGACCCTGTCGTTCGTGCCGAGGCAAGAGCTTTTGCCGCCCACATCGCCTCGGAGATGCACGCCTTGAGCGTTCAGCGCGTGCGGCGCTTTCTGCAGTCCGACTTGGGGGCAGATGACGACAAGATCGCGACCTGGGTTAATCACTGGTTGGTTCTGGGTCTGAACGCCCTGGAAGAAACCCTGTTGCGGCGGCCAGCTCAGTGGCCTTTCTGCTTCGGTGCGGAGCCCGGTTGGGCCGATCTGCATCTCGTGCCGCAATTGAGTGCGGCCCGTCGCCTTGGTATCGATCTATCCGGCTACGCCCAGCTGCTCGCAACGGAAGAGCGCTGCATCGAACGCGAGGCCTTTCGTCTTGCCCGCCCGGAAGCGCAAGTCGACTTCCCCAACTCGTAAGCCGTGGCGCAAACGCGCAAATCCACCTGCCTATAGCCGGATCTCATCCCTCCTCCGGCCGAAAGCGCCATTTCCGCTCGACGGCAGCGGCAAGATCCAGGCCGTTGCGGTGGGCAAAGAGCAGGATATGGCCGAGCACGTCGGCCGTCTCGTCCGCCAGCGCCAGCGCCACTTCCTCATCCGTCATGCCCTTGCGCCGACCTCGGCCCGTCTTCCTGTTCCAGATCTGAGTGAGTTCGCCCATCTCTTCCTGTAGCTTGAGGACGAACCAATCGTCGTCGCGCTCCACGCTGTGGGCGATGGCATAGGTGGTGGAGGCTTTTTCGAATTGCTGGATCAGACCGGAAAGCATCGATATCGTTCCCTTTATGTTCTAGACATCAGTGAACGATTCTGCCGAAAATGTCGAGACGGCAGAGCTTGCGCCTCGCCGTCCGGATAGGTCCAGATTTTGATTTTCGATCAGCTCTTGTGCGGCAGCAGCAGGCAGTCGAAATCGTTCCGCTTCAGCGCGGCGCAAGCGGAGTTCGCATCGTCACGGCTGCCGAACCCAACGAAGCGGGCGCGGTAGACAGTGCCGCTGCCCTTGCCGACGGCTTCCATATAAGGCGAGGCATTGGCGAGCGCATTGCCGGCCTTGGACTGGGCTGCCGAGAGCAGGTCCTTGGCGGCCTGCGCGGTCGGGGTCGCGGCGATCTGCACCTGCCAGCGGCCGGTCGCCGGCTTGCCGGCATTGAGGATCTCATCCATTGCCACCGGGCGATCCATCGGCACGGTCACGTTCGGGACGGCTGCGTAGGCCAGCGGAGTCGGGGTCTGAGCTGGGTTGAACTCGGCGCGTTTGCGCGTTGTCGCTGTCGTCTGCGTATCAACCTCAACGGCAACATCATTCGAGGCCGAAGCCACTTCAACCTGCTTGACCTTGCCGCCGCCCGTGCTTGCCACGAGGCGCGACGTCGAAACGGAATTGGCTTTCGGCACATAGCGGTCGAGAAGCGAAGCCATCAGCGCGTCGCGGCCACGGGCCGTCGCGCCGCCCATGACAACGCCGATGACGCGGCGATTGCCCTGACGCACGGCACTGACAAGGTTGAAGCCGGAAGCGTTGGTATAGCCG
Organism: Rhizobium sp.; assembly: GCA_036383055.1. Taxonomy (GTDB): domain Bacteria; phylum Pseudomonadota; class Alphaproteobacteria; order Rhizobiales; family Rhizobiaceae; genus Rhizobium. Next base: position 14,266 of record DASVPC010000107.1, read on the forward strand.
GTCTTGATGCCGTCCATGCCCTCATAGCGATACATCAGGTTATTGTGGCCGCGAACGCGCTGGCCGCGATAGGTGAAGCCCGTCTGCGAGAACAGCCGGTATTCCTGGGGATAATTGTTGATGAGCGCGACGGCAAGCGTCGACATATCACGGGCGGTGGTCACCTGCTGCATGTTCGGCAGGCCCGAGGCATTCATGAAAACAGTACGACGCATGCCGATTTCGCGAGCCTTCTGCGTCATCATACGAGCAAAGCCGCTTTCGCTGCCACCGAGCGCTTCCGCCATCGTGGCGGCGGCATCATTGGCCGATTTAATGATCATGCCGTCGACGGCCTCACGCACGGTGACAGTGCCGCCGGGCTTCAGGCCGAGTTTGGTCGGGGGCTTGCCGGCGGCATTGCTCGAAACCTGTATCTTGCTGTTCCAGCTCAGCTTGCCGCGATGAATTGCCTCGAAGGTCATATAGAGCGTCATCATCTTGGTCAGCGACGCCGGATGATTGAGATCATCGGCGTTGCTCGAGGCAAGCACCGCGCCGGTCTTCGCGTCCATGATGAAATAGGCGCTGCCCGCAAAGCTTGCGACGGGCGCGCCCAGAAGCACGACGGCCGCAGAGAGGGCCATCAGAAATTTTTTCATATTCGTCCCCAAACGAAACAAATGCCAATACACCGCGTCAACCCGTTGTGCGCTTTTGCGACAGAAGCCTGATATTCGGTGCGATATTGAGGCAACACCCTCAAGAGATTCCCAATTTTGCCTTTGCTGGTAAAATATCGGTTAACATATTGAAAATATGGCGCAGATTCAGCAAGGATTAACGGCGCTCCGGTACAGCATGGGTCTTCGTCAACCGGGTCAATCCCCATGGAGCAGGCCATCAGAGACCGCCTCAAGCGCGCCGCGATTTCCGGCGGGCTGGAAACCGCCACAATTCTGAAGAGCCTCGGGCTGATGCGCGACGCCACCGGCCTCGGCGCCATCTTCACCCTGCATCATGTCCGTCCGCCGCAGCCCCGCCGCTTCGCACCGAACGCGCATCTGGAAATTTCGCCTGAATTCCTCGATCGCGCACTAACCCGGCTGACGCGGGACGGTTACGATTTCATCGCCCTCGACGCCCTGCCCGAGCGTATCGCCAATAAAAAGAGCAACCGGCCTTTCGCAGCCTTCACGCTCGACGACGGCAATCGTGACAATCTCGACCACGCGCTGTCGATCTTTGCCCGCCACAATACCCCCTTTACGGTCTTCGTCGCCCAGGGCCTGTCGGAACGGACACATAGCCTGTGGTGGGAAACATTGGACGAGCTACTTGACCGGCTGGACCGCCTGACGTTCGATTTCGGCACTGGCTTGGAGAGCTACGATCTCAGCAAAACCAGCCAACGGCGGGCCGTATTCGCGCGTTTCGCGGCCTATGTTCATGGCCACGACGAGACGGAAGCCGTCGGCCAGATCGACGAGCTTGCGCGCCAGAACGGCATCGAGCCGATCGATCTCGTACGTGCCGCGATCATGGACCGGGCGGAATTGAAACGGCTGGCCGCGCATCCGCTCGCCTCGCTCGGCGCCCATACGGTGAGCCACCGGGCTCTTGCCCGGCTGCCGGAGACGGAAGCGGCGGCGGAAATGTCGTTGTCGGCGGATTATGTCACCGAGATCATCGGCCACCGACCGACGGCAATCGCCTATCCCTACGGCACGACTGACGCGGTCTCACCGCGCGAGGCCCGGCTTGCGACGGAACTCGGCTTTGTGGTCGGCGTCACGACCCGGCCTGGGACGATCGCGGCCGCAAATGCTGCCACCGCCACCCTCCTGCCCCGGCTATCTCTCAACGGCCATTATCAGAAGGCGCGTTACGCCTCGGCGCTTGCCTCCGGCATCCCCATGCGACTGATGGGGCGCCGGGCGCCGGCATGATCCGTTACGGATACATCCGCACCTTTTCCCAGGCGCCTTCCGGCACCTCGCGGCGGAATTCGACGCGGTCGTGCAGACGGAACGGACGATCGTGCCAGAATTCGATCGACAGCGGCCTGATGCGGAAGCCGGACCAATGCGGCGGGCGCGGAATGTCGCCGATAGCATAGCGCGCGGTATATTCGGCAACCGCCTTTTCCAGCGCAAAGCGGCCCTCGAGCGGGCGCGACTGCTTTGAAGCCCAGGCGCCAATGCGGCTGCCGCGAGCCCTCGTCTTGTAATATTCGTCGGCTTCCTTGTCACTCACCACCTCGACGAGGCCGCGCAACCGCACCTGCCGTCGCAGCGATTTCCAGTGGAAGCACATGGCAGCTTTCTTCTGGGAAAGAATTTCTTGGCCTTTCTGGCTCTCGAAATTTGTATAGAATACGAATCCCTGACTATCGAAACCTTTCAGAAGGACCATGCGGACATTTGGCAATCCATCCTCATCAACCGTTGCCAGGGCAACCGCATTCGGATCATTCGGCTCGGTGGATTCCGCTTCGCGCAGCCAGGCGGCGAAAAGCGCGAAGGGTTCGTTCTGTTCGGTGAAGTCACCGCTTGTTAACTCGTTTTCCGACATATTAGCTCAAATGCTCCGCAATTCCTAAAAATCGCCAGCCCCTGACGCTGGCCAAGACACTCGGGTGGAAGTCATAGCAAAGTCGACGGTTCATACAAAGCGCAAGCTTGTAAAAGGCGCGGCGATGGCGGTTGCCATTTTCTCCCTTGGCGGCTGTGTCAGCGGCGGCATGGATGTCCTGAGTTCTGCGAAGGTGGATCGAAGCGTAGCCACGGGCACGATACCGACAGCCCCCGTCACTGCCGACAGCGTTTCCGACGAGACCACTGTGCGCAACGCCGTGACTTCGGCTGATCTCCACAAGCTTAATGGACAGCCCGTTCCCTGGGCCAATGCCTCAACGGGCAGCGCCGGCGTCATCGACACGATCGTCGAAAACAGCGCCTCGGGCCAAGTCTGCCGCCAGTTCCGCACCACCCGGCACTCCTATCAGGGCATCGCCAATTTTTCCGGCAGGACCTGCCTTCTCGGCCAGGGCGAGTGGCAATTGCTGAGCTTCCAGCAGGCCGGCTGACCGCTCTCCCTCCTTATTCTTGCCCATCGAACGATCTCGCCTGGACCGGTGAGCGCGATGCAATGCGCGTCAGTCGGCAGCATCGTCTTAACACCCCACCCCGCGGCTTAGCGAACGGCTAACCATTCCGGCAGATCGCCTGAGCAGGGCGCACCCGATGTAACAACTGATTAGCAACTGTTCCCGCAGGATCACACCACATGCGCGCCGACCCTCTTCGCGTCCGGGGACCACGGAGGGAAGCGCGATCCATTCTATTGTTTCTTTTTGGGCGCCCCAACGAGACCTGGCGCGGTCCAAATCGGTGGTTGAGATGATGCGCGATCCGTACAAGCTACTTGGCGTAAAGAGGGATGCCGGACCAGACGAAATCAAGGCGGCTTGGCGCAATCTGGCGAAAGCCGTCCATCCCGACCACAACATCGGCGATCCTACCGCAACGGCGCGCTTTGCCGAAATCGGCCGCGCATACGAAACGCTGAAGGACCCGCAGAAACGCAGCCGTTACGATCAGGTAGCACACATGGCCGAAGCGAAGGCGCAGAGCCGCGAGCAGACCATCATGCAGCAGCGCCAGGCAGCGCGCGAAGCGGAGGAGCGCGCCAAGGCAGCGCGTGCCAACGCCGAAAAGATCATGGAAGAACTCGCCCGCGCCAATGCCCGCAAGGCACAGGCAGCGGCGACTGCCAATCCGCAGGCTAGCGGAGCGAGCGAATCGCCCGAAGATATGGTCGAGCGCATTTTTGGCGTGAAGGCCGCGCAAATGGCACAGAATCAAGCGGCGGCCGATACGAGCGCCACGGAGACGGCAAAGCAACGCGACGCGAACAGCGAAGCTTTCGTCGAAGAGGAGCAGCTTGCGACGGGAACCGGGTCGAGCGCCGCGCGCTCCCCTTTGGGTATCCTCGGCTCGCTCGTGCGCCGCATTACCGGCGTGGCTCAGGACAAGCCTGCGGAGAAAACGCCGGAGATCGCCGCCGAGGCGACCATCACGCTCGACGATATGCTCAAAGGACAGTGGATCACCGTTCCGCTCCCCGAAGGGCGGGAAGCTCGCTTCCAGGCGACGACGGATATCGGCAACGGACAAGTCCTGCATTTGAAAAATCAGGGACTGAAATTGCCGGGCATGCTGCGCGGCGATGTCGCGATCACCGTCCATCTTTCCACCGATAGCCGCTTTACCCTCGATGGCCTCGACGTCCGCACGACGCTTCCGGTCACCATCGAAAATGCCGTGCTCGGTTATGAGACGGAGGTCGAGGGATTGAACGGTCAGGTTCGACTGACGGTTCCCGCCTGGTCCGGTTCGGATCAGGTCATCCGAATCTCCGGCGAGGGCCTTCCGGACGGACAGGGCGGAAAAGGCGACCTGGTGGTGGAGCTGCGCCTGATGCTCTGGGAAAAGCCGGATGACAAAGTCACCGATTTGATGCGCAGCATGCGCGAGGGCTTTTTTCTGTGAAATTTCAGTGACAACCGCACCCTTTGTTACGATCCCTAACAGTTGATGATCTTGACAATGCTTGAACAGGGGATCGGCCTATGCCATAGGCAGGTTCAATTGTAATTCAAGGGAGCATAATATGGCTCAAGCCACTGGCCTCATGGCAGGCAAGCGCGGCGTCATTCTCGGCGTTGCAAACAACCGTTCCATAGCGTGGGGCATTGCCAAGGCCTGTTCGGACGCCGGTGCCGAAATCGCGTTGACGTGGCAGGGCGACGCTTTGAAGAAGCGCGTCGAGCCGCTCGCTCAGGAACTCGGCGCCTTCATGGCCGGCCATTGCGACGTAACCGAGCCCGCGACGATCGATGCCGTCATTGATGCGCTCGAAGCCAAATGGGGCAAGATCGATTTCGTCGTGCATGCCATCGCCTTCTCCGACAAGGACGAACTGACCGGCCGTTACGTCGATACCAGCCGCGACAACTTCGCGCGCACGATGGATATCTCGGTCTATTCCTTCACCGCCGTCGCCCAGCGCGCCGAGCGAATCATGAATGACGGCGGCTCGCTGATCACTCTCACCTATTACGGTGCGGAGAAGGTCATGCCGCATTACAACGTCATGGGTGTTGCCAAGGCCGCTCTCGAAGCGAGCGTTCGTTATCTCGCCGTCGACCTCGGCGGCCGCGGTATTCGCGTCAACGCAATTTCGGCCGGCCCGATCAAGACGCTGGCCGCTTCCGGCATCGGCGATTTCCGCTATATCCTGAAGTGGAACGAATATAACGCGCCGCTGAAGCGTGGGGTTACGATCGACGAGGTCGGCAATTCCGCACTTTACCTGCTCTCCGATCTCTCCACTGCCGTCACCGGCGAAATCCATCATGTCGATTCCGGTTATCACACCGTCGGCATGAAGGCTGTGGATGCGCCCGACATGTCGGTCCTCAAGGACTGATCAACAGGAAGTCTGAACCGTGCCGCCTATCCTTTATGTGATCCGCCACGGTCAGACCGACTGGAATGCCGAGCGCCGACTGCAAGGCCAGAAGGACATAGACCTCAACGCCATCGGCCGCGCACAGGCGCGGCAGAACGGCCTTGAACTGGCCGAAATTCTCGCCTTCGAAAACCAGCCCTTCGACTTTGTTGCGAGCCCGATGCGGCGCACGCGCGAGACCATGGAGATCGCGCGGGAAGCCATGGGCCTGCCGCCCAAGGATTACTGCACCGACGAGCGATTGGTCGAGGTCTCCTTCGGCGCCTGGGAAGGCTTCACCATCAAGGAACTGAAGGCGACCGAGGCTGAGCGCCTTGCCGAACGCAATGCCGGCAAATGGGATTTCATCCCGCCCGGCGAGGATGCGGAGAGCTACGAGATTCTCTCCTGGCGCGTCGGCTCATGGCTGGCATCCATCGACAAGCCGACCGTCTGCGTCACCCATGGCGGCGTCATCCGGTCGCTATTCCGGCTGGTCGGCGATGTCTCGAAAGAAGATGCCTCTGAGGCGGAAATCCCGCAGGACCGCGTCCTGAAGGTCGATCTGCAGATGAAGATCATCGGCTGGATCTGAAGCAAATCCAGGAAAAGTGCGTAGCGGTTTTCCGTCCGGAATTGCTTTGCAACAATAGAGCAGAGCGATGAAGCGCTTCCGTGAAGCGCTGAAATGCTCAAAGGGCAGCCGTTTGCTCGGCTAACGGCCGCTAATTTTCACTGCACGATATCGAGATCGTTGATGACGCGCTTGCCATCGACTTCGGTGTAGAAAACGTCGACCTTGACGCCGGGTTTCAGGCCGCTGAAATCGAAATCCTCCGGCGCCTGATAGTTCTTGCCGTCATCCAGCGTAATGCTGAAATTCTTCGCGTCGACCTTCTTGATCGTGGACTGGACGTCGGCGCTTTCGGCAAAGCCGGCGACAGGGGCAAGAAAACTTGCCGTGGCCAGGAGCGTCGCAACAAAGAAGCGCATTGGAGGGACCCTTTTTATTCCATTTCGGTGCCAATTTTGATCTGACATAGATAATACTTTGAATATGGCGGAAGTTGCCCGCAACAATGGCTTTCGCCGCCCAATTGATGAATGTATCGTCACAATCCACAGCATGGTCTAATCTTTGTTTACCATATCAGGTGCTTGACGGACTTTCACCTCCCCCGTGCCTGCGCCGTCATCATGGAAAGAAAGATTTGCCTCGGCGGCTTTTTGGCCTATGAGTGTGCCGCAATTCCAAAAGACAAGACGCGGCCCGCCGCCGGGCCGCCGCAATCCGGTTGTTCCCATGTCGCATAATAGCTTTGGTCACCTCTTCCGCGTCACCACCTGGGGCGAAAGCCATGGGCCGGCGCTCGGCTGCGTCGTCGACGGCTGCCCTCCCGGCCTGCGCTTCAAGCTGGAAGACATCCAGACCTGGCTCGACAAACGCAAGCCCGGCCAGTCACGCTTCGTAACGCAGCGGCGCGAGGACGATCTCGTCAAGGTACTCTCCGGCGTGATGCTGGACGAGGACGGCGAGACGATGATTTCGACCGGCACGCCGATCTCCATGCTGATCGAAAATACCGACCAGCGCTCCAAGGATTACGGCGAGATCGCCCGCAGCTATCGCCCCGGCCATGCCGACTATACCTATGACGTCAAATACGGCATCCGCGACTATCGTGGCGGCGGTCGCTCCTCTGCTCGCGAGACCGCGGCGCGCGTTGCTGCCGGCGGCATTGCCCGGCTCGTCGTGCCCGGCGTCACCGTGCGCGGCGCGCTGGTGCAGATCGGCAAGCACAAGATCAATCGCGCCAACTGGGATTGGGCACAGGTCGACCAGAACCCGTTCTTCGCGCCGGATCCTGCGATCGTGCCGGTGTGGGAAGAGTATCTCGACGGCATTCGCAAGGCCGGCTCCTCGATCGGCGCGGTGGTCGAGGTCATCGCCGAGGGCGTACCCGCCGGCCTTGGCGCTCCGATCTACGCCAAGCTCGATCAGGATATCGCCTCGCTGCTGATGTCCATCAACGCGGTCAAGGGCGTCGAGATCGGTGAAGGCTTCGCATCCGCCGAACTGACCGGCGAGGAAAATGCCGACGAGATGAGGATGGGCAATGACGGCAACCGCATTTTCCTGTCCAATCATGCCGGCGGCATTCTGGGCGGTATTTCCACCGGCGAACCCATCGTCGCCCGCTTCGCCATCAAGCCGACCTCCTCGATCCTGACCGAGCGTCAGTCGATCGACGCCGACGGCAAGAATGTGGATATCCGCACCAAGGGCCGCCATGACCCCTGCGTCGGCATCCGTGCCGTGCCGATCGGCGAGGCGATGGTTGCATGCGCCATTGCCGATCATTACCTCAGAGACCGTGGCCAGACTGGCCGGCTGAAATAAGGACCTTCTCATGCCTTACGACCAGAAGCGTGTTGTCGATGCTATCCGGGCATTCGAGGCCGGCGAAATCGTCGTCGTCATGGACGATAACGACCGCGAAAACGAAGGCGACCTGATCGTCGCCGCCGTTCATTGTACGCCCGAAAAGATGGCGTTCATCGTCCGCCATACGTCTGGCATCGTCTGCACGCCCATGCCGCGCGAGGAGGCCAAGCGCCTGAACCTCAATGCCATGGTGGCGGAAAACGATTCGGCGCACACGACCGCCTTCACCGTCTCCGTCGACTTCAAGCACGGCACGACCACCGGCATTTCCGCCGACGACCGGACGCTGACGGTGCGCAATCTCGCCAATCCGAATGTCGGCCCGACCGATTTCGTTCGTCCCGGCCATATCTTCCCGCTGATCGCCCGCGAAGGCGGCGTGCTGATGCGCTCGGGCCATACGGAAGCGGCGGTCGATCTCTGCAGGCTCGCCAATCTGCCGCCGATCGGCGTCATCAGTGAACTGGTCAATGACGACGGCACGGTGACGCGCGGCCCGCAGGTGGTGGAATTCGCCGAGCAGCACGGGCTGAAGCTCGTCTCCGTCGCCGATCTCATCGCCTATCGCCAGCGCAAGGAAACGCTGATCGAACTCGGCACCAGCTTCGACATCGACACGCCATTCGGCAAGGCGCAGGCTCACACCTATTCGCTGCCTTGGGACACGATGCAGCACCTCGCCGTCGTCTTCGGAGACATCCGCGACGGCATCGACATTCCGGTACGCCTGCATCCGGAAAGCGTCGCCGAAGACCTGTTCGGCAAGCGCCGCCCGGTCGATTTCTACATGAAGAAGATCGCCGACGAAGGCCGCGGGATCATCGTCTATCTGCGCGAAGGCTCCGTCGGCGTCGGCCATTTCGACAATGGCCGCAAGGCACGCCAGGCCGAACGCGAAAGCCATGCCGAGGCGCAGGCTCGCGACAGCGAATGGCTGGAAATCGGCCTCGGCGCCCAGATCCTCAAGGATCTCGGCGTCAGCTCGATCAAGCTGCTCACCAGCCGCGAACGGCACTATGTCGGCCTCGAAGGGTTTGGCATCAAGATTGCCGCGACGGAGATTTGTTGATCTTCACCCTCCCCTTGAGGGGGAGGGTCGGAGCGAAGCTCCGGGGTTGGGTGATGTCTCCCCACACTCAGGATCACCCCCACCCGCGCGTTCCGCGCGACCTCCCCCCCGCAAGGGGGAGGTAGTTAACCCCGCCACCCCTCCAAAAACATCACCTTCTCGACCCCGGTAAAGCGCGCAACACGCTCCAGTTCAGCCTCCAGCTTCTCCAGCCTTCCTGCGGACGCCTTGACGCCCGGCTCCAGCCAGAGACGCTTGACATCCAGAGTTCCCGCCTTGCGGTCGGCCTTCATGTCGATCCGTCCGATCAGACGGTCTCCTTCCAAGAGTGGGAAGACATAATAGCCATATTCGCGCTTTGGCTCCGGCACGAAGATCTCGATCCGGTAGAAGAAGCCGAACAGACGTTCGGTACGGTTGCGGTCGCGCAGGGTCGGGTCGAACGGGCTCAGAACGCGGATGCGGGCTGGCGATTCGGGGTAGCTGTCGAGCGTGGAAAGGAATTCGGCGAAGGCGAAGGATGGGCGCGGTTTGCCCTCGACCGCGGGCTCGATCAGCATTTCCGAGAGTTCGTCGCGATGCGCTTCCACCCAGGCTTTCGCCTCCTGCGGCGTCACCAGATTCCAGAAGGCAGCAATTTCGCCAGAGGTGGCAAAGCCCAGACGCTGCAAAGCGCCACGGCAGGCCCAATCGACGAACTCGTCATGCCCGACCTCCGGCGTGTGCACATGATCCGGCAGGACCCGCTCGACGAGATCGTAGACTTTCTGGAAGTTGGTGCGGCCGGCGATGGCGAATTTTCCGGTGCGCCAGAAATATTCGAGCGCCGTCTTGTTCGGATGCCAGTTCCACCAGCCGCCGGAAACGTGGTTCTCCGCCTTGATCTCGCGGGCCATGATGGCGCCGTTCTTCAGCACACGCTCATAGGTCTCCTCGAAAGCGGACTCGAACCCTTCGCCGCGCCATTTGCGCCAGCGCTCGACCAGCGCCAGTTCCTCGCGGCGGAACCGGTGTTTCCAATAGACGAAGAAGGCGCTCGGCAGGATCGAGGCGTCGTGCGTCCAGTGTTCGAACAGTGCGCCGTCCTTTTCGAGCAGCTCGGTCAGATGCTCGCGCCGATAGGTCTGGTTGCGTGAGAACAGGATCTGGTGGTGCGCTCGCTCGACGGTGCCGATACTGTCGACCTGCACGAAACCGATATCGTGGATCAGTTGCAACAACCCCGCCTTGGTCAAGGCGCGGTTCGGAGGATTGGCAAGCCCTTGCTTGGCGAGGAAGACGCGGCGGGCATCACGATTCGACAGCAGATTCGTCATCCACCGATCATAGGCATAAATTCCCATGCTTTCCAACAGGCGTTGATTTGATAATTCGTCATGATGAGCTATAGGACCGCAACAGCACTACGGAATGGGACCAGCCGCTTGGATATCCGCTTCGACAATGCCGGCGTCGATTTCGGCAAACGGTCCGCACTTCTGCCGCTCAGCCTGACGCTGAGGGAACGGCGGATCGGCGTGATCGGGCTCAACGGTTCCGGCAAGACGACATTCGCACGGCTGATCAATGGGCTCGCCAAACCAACCACCGGCCGCGTTATCGTCGATGGGCTCGATACCGTTGGCGATACCAAAGCCGTGCTCGGCAAGGTCGGCTATATCTTCCAGTCGCCGCAGAACCAGATCATCCTGCCGATCATCCGCGACGACATCGCCTTCGGCCTCAAGGCGCGCGGGCTTGGGAAAGCCGAGATCGAGACGGCGGTCGACGGCATTCTCGACCGCTTTGGCGTGCGCCATCTGGCGGAACGGCGAGCGCATGAACTTTCGGGCGGCGAGCTGCAGATGGCCGCTCTCTGCTCCGTGCTCGTCACCGGGCCTGATATCCTCATTCTCGACGAGCCGACCAACCAGCTCGACCTGAAAAACCGGGCGCTGGTGCAGAAAACCCTCGCCGGCCTGCCGGAAAACGTCATCGTCATCAGCCATGACCTGCCGCTGGTCGAGGATTTCGACCGCGTGCTGCTGTTCGATCAGGGCCGCCTTTTCGCCGACGCACCGCCGGCCGAAGCGATCGCCCGCTACAGGGAGCTGGCCGTCTGATGCAGACACTGCATGTCGATGCCGATACATGGATGCACCGGATATCGCCGCGCCTGAAGCTCGGCGTGCTGGCGGTGCTCGGCGTCGTCCTGTTCCTGACCGACTCCATTGCGCTGCTCGGTCTTGCCATCGTCATCGGTGCTCTCCTCTACTTCCGCACCGGCCTGCCAGCGGGCGAAGCACTGAAACGACTGCGGCCGATCCTTCTCTCCATCGCCATCGTGGCGATGTTCGGCCTGGTCTTAAATCCGCTCCATGTCGCCATCGTCACCACACTTCGGCTGGTTGCGCTGGTGCTTTTCGCGGCGACGGTAACGGCGACGACCTCGATTGCCGCTTTCATGGACGAGATCACGGCGCTCGCGACACCGTTGGAAAAGATGGGCCTCCTTAAAGCCGCCGATATCGGGCTTGCGGTCGGCCTCGTCGTCCGTTTCGTGCCGGAAATTCTCGACCGTTACAGCGCCATCCGCGAGGCGCATGAGGCGCGCGGCATCAGGATCCGCGTCGCCACGACGCTCGTGCCGTTGATCATCCTGACCTTGCGCGATGCTGATAATATCGCGGCTGCGATTGACGCCCGCGGCATTCGGCGGCATTGAACAGAGATCGTTTTTGAATGGAGCCGCCATGACGACCCGCGACCTCGTCCTCTCCGCACTTTTCGCTGCCATCATCGTGGCGCTCGGCCTGCTGCCGCCGATCCCGATCGGCATCATTGCCGTGCCGATCACGGCGCAGTCGCTCGGCGTCATGCTGGCGGGCGTGGTGCTTGGCGCGAAACGCGGCGCGATCGCTGTGCTGATCGTCGTAGTGCTGGTCTCGATCGGCCTGCCGGTGCTCTCGGGCGGGCGCGGCGGACTGTCCGTCTTCGCGGGACCAACGGCCGGCTTCTTCATCGGCTGGACCTTTGCCGCCTACATCACCGGTTATCTCTCCGAACGATTGGTCAAGGCGGAGCAGACGGGCATCGCCCAGGGCATAGGCTTCTTCATCGCCTCGGTGATCGGCGGCGTTATCGTCCTCTATGCCTTCGGCATCGGCTGGCTGGCCCTGGTGGCCAATATCGACTTCGGCAAGGCATTCTTCGGCTCGTTGACCTTCGTGCCCGGCGATCTCGCCAAGGCAGTGATCGCCGCTCTCGTCGGCCGCGCCGTCATGGCCGGTTATCCACTGCTGCCGCAGCGAACCTGATCGCTGGAACGTTTGTACGCAATTCCGGACGGGAAACCGCAGTACACTTTTCCTGGAGTTGCTAATCGAGATATTTATAGAGCCAGTCGCGGGTGTCTTCGGGCAACGGCACTGGCTCTTGCTCCTCGCCGCGCACGGCAAGCCAGAGGATCTCCACCTCGGCGGCCAGGTCCTGGCCGGTTTCGACTGTGATATTGAAACCGACGGACTTGCCGCCGATCTTGCCGACGCGGACCGAAAAGCGGGCGGGATCGTCATAACGCAGGCCGCGATGCAGCGCACAGGATGCCTTGGTGGCGATGTAGGCCGGCTCGTCGTCGACCAGCGGCCGGGTTCGCCAAAAATTCGACAGGGCTGTTTCCGCCTGCGAGATGTAGGACGCGATGAACATCCGCCCATGCCTGTCGACATCGCGGGGTGGCACCCGCATCTCGACGACATCGGAACGCTCTGCACTTGTCATCACGAAAAGACCTTGGCCGGCGCTGCCCGCGCCTGTTTGAAAGTTTAACACTGCGCTCCCGGAAGTAAACGGCGCGCTCCCTCCCCTCGTTACCGGTAATTGTTGACATTGCGGTGATACCGCCCATGTCCTGTAGCAGCCGTCATATCTCCTCTATAGATTGGTTTTCATGAGCACACGTCTTTACGAACATCCGATCTTTCTCGAGCACATCGTTCCGCCGGGCCATCCCGAGAGGCCGGACCGACTGCGGTCGCTGAACATCGCGCTCGAGCATCCGAACTTCGACCGACTGGACCGGTGCAAGGCGCCGCTTGCGCATGAGGACATGGTGCTGCTCGCCCATCCGGAAGAGCATCTGGATTTCGTCCTGCGCTCGATCCCCGACAGGGGCGACGATGGTGAGATCAACCAACTCGAAGCCGACACCTATGCCAGCCCGAAGACATTGCAGGCGATCCTGCATGGCGTCGGCGCGGCGACGGCGGCCGTCGACGACGTGTTCTCGGGTGCTGCCGACAATGTCTTCGTTGCGGCCCGTCCGCCCGGCCACCATGCCGAGAAGAACAAGGCCATGGGCTTCTGCTTCTTCAACAATGCCGCGATCGCCGCCCGCCATGCCCAAAAAGCCCATGGGGTCGAGCGCGTCGCCATCGTCGATTGGGACGTGCATCACGGCAACGGCACGCAGGACATCTTCTGGGACGATCCGTCCGTACTCTTCTGCTCCACCCACCAGATGCCGCTCTATCCCGGCACCGGCAAGAAAGACGAGCGCGGAGCGCATAACACCATCGTCAACGCGCCGCTTTCGCCTAACACCGGCGGCGATCATTTCCGCGAGGCGTTCAAATCGCGCGTGCTGCCCGCCCTTCATGATTTCCGCCCCGACCTCATCATCATTTCCGCCGGCTTCGACGCTCATCACCGTGATCCGCTGGCGCAGCTGAACCTCACCGGCGAGGATTTCGACTGGGCGACCGGGCGGATTCTGGAGGCCGCCGATCGCAGCGCCAAGAACCGGGTCGTCAGCTTGCTCGAAGGCGGCTATGATCTGGAAGGTCTGGCCGAGTCGGCCGGGCTGCATATTCTGCGCATGATGAAGGGTTGACGATGAGCGAAGGCGCCAAATTGGATGTGTCCGGCTATTCCTTTGAAAAGGCCGTGGCGGAGCTTGAAAGCATCGTGGCACGGCTGGAACGCGGCGACGTGGCGCTGGACGAATCCATCGCCATCTATGAGCGCGGCGAAGCGCTGAAGAAGCATTGCGAGACGCTGCTCTCAGCGGCGGAAAACCGGATCGAAAAGATCAGGCTGGACCGCGCCGGCAAGCCGCAGGGCACGGAGCCGCTGGACGGGCAGTGAGGCCCGATCCAGCGACGTATATTGCCGTTATTTTTCCAGGCTTAACATGACATAGGCCTCGCCGCCGTTGCGGTCGTGCTGGAAGATGAAGCGTTTGCCCTTCACCATTGCAACGAAAGGCTGGTTGGCCTTGCTGTCGGCCGGAACCTTGTCGGCGAATTCAGCGATAACGCTTACAAATTGCCGATGCAGCGTCGGATCGGCCCGGTTGGGGCTGGTGATCGCGCATTCGCGGTTTGGCTTGATCTGAACCGACATGGATTTGTCGTCCGTCATGCCGCTCTGATCGCCGCCCAGATCGAGGAGTTGCTTGATGCCATAGCGCTTGGCACCACTAATGCCGGCGGCAAAGGATGGTGCCGTCTGCAGGCAGAGTTCCTTGAATGCCTTGATGGCGATATCGGTCTTGCCGGTCGGCGCCGGTGCGACGGGTTGAGATTGCTCCGCGGTGGTGCATCCGGCCAAAGCCACCGCCAAAGCGAGAGCCATTGCCGGAGCTGGGCGAACGAAATGAATGATACGATTCTTCGTCATGCTTCCTCGGTCTTTTGGTTCGTTACTTGATCGGAACCGGAGCTAGAAGTCCGGGATAGGGCGCGAATTTTGAATAGGTGATCTTCGGATAAAGCTCCGGCAGATTCTTCCTGATCGTCTCCCTGAAGACGGGAGGCGCCTCGGAGCCAATCAACATGGCAATCCCTGGCCCGGTAAATCGATATTGCTGCGACAGCACCTTGATATCGAGAATACCCGCATCGACGATCTGACCGTTTCCGATCACGATATGGTTCGCGCCGAGGAGCGGACGAAGAACCGGTGGCGGCGGCGCCTTGAAAAGCGAGCCGCCCTCGTTACCACCCATCGTCGCCTGCGTCCGGCCGATAGAGCAGCTCGCATAAGTGGCCACATAGCTGCCAGGGGCAATTGGCCTGTAGGATGTGCGAATATCTCCCTTATCGACTTCCTTGACGATTGCTGGAACATTCAGGGTGAGAAAACGGACATACATTTTCCCAATGTCCTTCAGGCCATCGCCGAGATTGCCACTTCCGACTTGGCCGATCGTCACGGACTGGTTCTTATCGATTTTTCCATCGACAATTTTGTTCAAAACGACTTGGCCATTGGCACAATAGCTGCCGGACAGGGAAACGCGAATAACGATAGCCGCTCCTGCATCCTTCGCCATGCCGGGAGCTGCTTTTGCAACCTCCTTGGCGCCCGCGCCAAGCTGGGTTGACGAATAGGTACCACAGGCGCTCAGCGCACTCGCCAGCGCCATAAGCATGCCCATCTTCACTTGTTTCCTTAGCCTGCCACTCATGCTTGCTTTTGCCTTCTTGCGCGCGCCATTATTATCCGCGTGATGGCATGACCTCTGGTACGAAGCCAACCCAAGAAAGCCGAGATTCGTAGGCGTTCGCGTGTGATATTTAATTTACAATGAACGCGTCGCGCTTCCGGCCGACCGCAACTTCCGCTTTCTCTCGCCTCTCATCCCCGCTAAGTTAGCGGGTGGCCAACGGAGCGCTCATCATGTCCTTCTTTCCCGGAAAAGATCCGCAGCCCGGCGACGCTTTCGCCTGCGATGCGATCGAGCATCTGATCATTCCGCGCACGAGCGATATCGGCGGCTTTTCCGTGCGCCGCGCGCTTCCGAGCAGCCGGCGGCGGCTGGTGGGACCGTTCATCTTTTTCGACCGCATGGGGCCGGCGGTGCTGCGGCCCGGCGAGGCGCTGGATGTCCGGCCGCATCCGCATATCGGGCTCTCCACCGTCACCTATCTTTTCGACGGCGAAATCCGCCACATGGACAGCCTCGGCACCGAAAAGGTCATTCGCCCCGGCGATATCAACCTGATGACGGCAGGACGCGGCATCGTCCATTCGGAGCGCACGCCGGACAATCTGCGCGGCCACCCGCTGGCGATGTCCGGCCTGCAGACCTGGCTGGCGCTTCCCGACGACAAGGAAGAGATCGATCCGGCCTTCGCCCACACCGAAAAGACCGACCTGCCGCTGATTAGCGATGGCGGCGCGACCGGGCGCGTGGTGATCGGCAACTTCGAGGGCGTGACCTCGCCCGTGAAGGTTTTTTCCGACACGCTTTATGTCGATCTTCAGCTCCGACCTGGCGCGAAGTTTCCGTTTGCGGCAGCACATGAGGAGCGCGCGGTCTATATTCTCTCCGGCTCGCTCATCGTCGCCGGCGATCGTTTCGAGCCGGATCAACTCCTGATATTCCGTCCCGGCGACGCCATAACACTGGAAGCGGCAGAAAAAGACTGTCATTTGATGCTTTTTGGTGGTGCGGCGCTCAATTCGAAGCGCTATATCTGGTGGAATTTCGTCTCGTCTTCCAAGGAGCGCATCGAAAAGGCAAAGGAAGAATGGCGCACCGGCCGTTTCGATATCGTGCCGGGAGACGAGGAAGAGTTCATTCCCTTGCCTGAGAGCTAACGGGTTCATAACAGTGCCAAATGTTTCTTGTTCGGCCACTCCTTGAATTCGTCGGCTTTTGTCGCAATTTGTTTTGACGCAAAGGCGGGCCGCCGCCCAAGAATAGCAAGAAAGAGGCTCCAGCCTTGACACATATGCCAGAGACGCCCCTGCTGGATCAGGTCCATTATCCCTCCGACCTGCGAAAGCTGGAGGACCGGGATTTGCCGCAACTCGCCCGCGAAGTCCGCGACGAGATGATCGATGCGGTATCGCGCACGGGCGGACATCTCGGCGCCGGCCTCGGCGTCGTCGAACTGACCATTGCCATCCACAATGTTTTCGACACGCCGAGCGACCGCCTGATCTTCGATGTCGGCCATCAATGTTATCCGCACAAGATCCTGACCGGCCGCCGCGACCGCATCCGCACGCTGCGCCAGGAAGGCGGACTGTCCGGTTTTACCCGCAGGGCGGAAAGCGAATACGATCCTTTTGGCGCGGCCCATTCGTCGACGTCGATCTCAGCCGGTCTCGGCATGGCGGTTGCCGCCGATCTCGACAAGACTGACCGCCGTGTCATTGCCGTCATCGGCGACGGCGCGATGTCGGCCGGCATGGCCTATGAAGCGCTCAACAATGCCGGCGCGCTCGACGCGCGGTTGATCGTCATCCTCAACGACAACGACATGTCGATTGCGCCGCCGACTGGGGCCATGAGCGCCTATCTGGCGCGCCTTGCCTCCGGCCGCACCTATATGGGCTTCCGCGATCTCGGCAAGAAGCTGACCGCCTATCTCGGCAAGAATGTCGACCGCGCAATCACCCGCGCCGTCGAGCATGCCCGGGGCTATGTCACCGGCGGGACGATGTTCGAGGAGATGGGCTTCTACCATATCGGCCCGATCGACGGCCATTCCTTCGACCATCTGCTGCCCGTCCTGCGTAATGTCCGCGACAATGCGCAAGGTCCGGTGCTGATCCATGTCGTCACGCAGAAGGGCAAGGGCTATGCGCCCGCCGAGGCGGCGGCGGACAAGTATCACGGCGTCAACAAGTTCGATGTCATCACCGGCGCACAGGCCAAGGTGAAGCCGAATGCACCGAGCTACACCAGCGTCTTCGCCGACGCCCTGGTGCAGGAAGCGACGTTCGACGACAAGATCGTCGGGATCACCGCCGCCATGCCGAGTGGCACCGGCCTCGACAAGCTGCAGGAGATCTTCCCCAAGCGCTGTTTCGACGTCGGCATTGCCGAGCAGCATGCCGTCACATTCGCCGCCGGCCTTGCCGCCGAGGGCTTCAAGCCCTTCGCCGCGCTCTATTCGACCTTCCTGCAGCGCGCCTACGACCAGGTGGTGCATGATGTGGCGATCCAGGGCCTGCCGGTTCGCTTCCCGATCGACCGCGCCGGCTTCGTCGGCGCCGACGGGCCGACCCATGCCGGCTCCTTCGACACGACCTTTCTCGCCACCCTGCCCGGTTTCGTCGTCATGGCAGCCGCCGACGAGGCGGAGCTGAAACATATGGTGCGTACGGCCGCGGCCTATGATCTCGGTCCGATCTCCTTCCGCTATCCACGCGGCGAAGGGGTCGGCATCGAGATGCCGGAACGCGGCCAGATTCTCGAGATCGGCAAGGGCCGCATCGTCAAGCAGGGCTCGAAAGTGGCGCTGCTGTCCTTCGGAACGCGCCTCGCCGACAGTCTGGCAGCCGCCGAGGATCTCGACGCCGCCGGCCTACCGACAACGGTTGCCGACGCCCGCTTCGCCAAGCCGCTCGACCACGATCTCATCCGCCAGCTTGCCAGCCACCATGAGGTGTTAATCACCATTGAGGAAGGCTCGGTCGGCGGCTTCGGCAGCCAGGTCATGCAGTTCCTCGCCAGCGAGGGCCTGCTCGACAACGGCCTGAAGATCCGCACGCTGGTCATGCCCGATATCTGGGTGGAACAGGCCAAGCCTGAAGTCATGAACGCTATGGCCGGCCTCGACCGCGCCGGTATCGTCCAGACGGTATTCAAGGCGCTCGGCCGTAGCCGGATCGTTGGGGCAGCTGGGTAGGTTTACCTCCCCCTTGAGGGGGGAGGTCGCCGCAAAGCGGCGGGTGGGGGTGATAGCCTGAGATAGCAACAGATCACCCCGCCCCGGAGCTTCGCTCCGACCCTCCCCCTCAAGGGGAGGGTGGATCAACAGAGAGCCGAGCGATGACCCTGTCTGACGCAACCACGATCACCAAAGCCGAAGCCCGCAAGCGGCCGCTTGTCGTCATGGAGCAGGTCTCCAAGGTCTTCTCGAACGGCACGCTGGCGCTTTCCGACATGTCGATCAATGTGGAGAGCGGCGAGTTCATCAGCCTGCTCGGGCCTTCCGGCTGCGGCAAGTCGACGGCCTTGCGCATCATCGCCGGCCTTGGCGGTGCTTCGAGCGGCAGGATCGACTGGCCGAGTTCGCGCATCAACGCCAAGGGCCTGCCGGACGGCGATATCGGCTTCGTCTTTCAGGAGCCGACGCTACTTCCCTGGAAGACCGTGTTCGGCAACGTTTACCTGCCTTTGAAGCTGAGAGGCGTTTCGGAAGCCGCCGCGCGCGAACAG
>DASVPC010000108.1:0-3755 GCA_036383055.1 Rhizobium sp.
CGCGAAGGCGAAGAGGTCACCGTATTGGAACGCGCCTTTCCGAATTCGCTGGCCTCGGGCGGCAATGCCGGCAGCCTGCATGCGCAGCTTCTGTCCTTCGATCATGGCGCCCGCGCCGAAGGCGGCGGCAGTGCGGCGGCGCAGACACTGCCGCTGCAACGCGATTCCATCGCCCTTTGGGCATCACTCCAGAATGAGCTTGGCTGCGATTTCGAGATGAAGGTGACGGGCGGCCTGATGGTCGCCGAGACCGAGGCGCATATGCGCTTCCTCGCCGAGAAGGTCGGCGTCGAGCAGCGGGCCGGTATCGATTGCAGGCTGATTGGCCAGAAGGAACTGCGGGGGCTGGAACCGGCCCTGTCACCGGATTTTGTCGGCGCCGCCTATTGCTCACAGGAAGGCAAGATCAATCCGTTGGTCGCCACGCAGCACATTCTCGAAGCGGCGCGGGCAAAAGGTGCCCGCATCTTCGAAACATGCGAAGTCCTTCGCATTCAGGCCATTCCGTCCGGCTTTGAGGTCACCACATCGCGCGGCACCATCCGGGCAAAACGCATCGTCAATGCCGCCGGCGCCTTCTCGTCGCGCATCGGATCGATGCTCGGCCTCGATATTCCCGTCTTCGGCGCACCGTTGCAGATGGTGGTGACGGAGGCGGCCGCGCCTTTGATCTCCTGCCTCGTTGCCCATGCCGACCGTCATCTGACCTTGAAGCAGGCGGCCAACGGCAATTTCATCATCGGCGGCGGTTGGACCGCCGGCCTCGACCCCGTGCACCAGCATCCAAGGCCGCTGCTGGCGAGCCTTGAGGGCAATCTCTGGGTCGCCCAGCATGTGGTCCCGGTGCTGCGCAAGCTGCACGTCATCCGCAGCTGGGCGGCGATGAACATCAATATCGACGGCGCGCCGATCCTCGGCGAGCATCCGTCGCAGCCCGGATACTTCAGCGCCGTGACATCGAACGGCTATACGCTTGGCCCGATCGTCGGCCAGTTGACGGCTGAGCTCGTTCTTGGCCGGGAGACCGGCAGGGCGCTTCAACCCTTTTCCATCACTCGTTTCGCGAAAGGCCGCTCATGATCGAAATCAGTGGCGTCTCCAAATTCTATGGCAACTACGAAGTCCTGAAGAACTGCTCCGTCAAGGTCGAGCGCGGCGAGGTCGTCGTCGTTTGCGGCCCGTCCGGCTCCGGAAAATCGACGCTGATAAAATGCGTAAATGGCTTGGAGCCTTTCCAGAAGGGTTCTATCCGCGTCCACGGCATCGAGGTGGGTGATCCGAAGACGGATCTGCCGAATCTGCGCACCCGCGTCGGCATGGTCTTTCAGAATTTCGAGCTTTTCGCGCATCTGACCATCATCGACAATCTGATGCTGGCGCAGAAGATCGTGCTCGGTCGTAGCGAGACGGCCGCGAAGACCAAGGCCATGCAGCTTCTCGATCGCGTCGAGCTTGCCGACCATGCCAACAAGTATCCGAGCCAGCTTTCCGGCGGCCAGCAGCAGCGTGTGGCGATTGCGCGGGCACTTGCCATGGACCCCTTGGCGATGCTCTTCGACGAGCCTACCTCGGCGCTCGATCCGGAGATGATTTCCGAAGTGCTTGACGTCATGACCGGTCTTGCCAAGGACGGCATGACGATGATGGTCGTCACCCATGAAATGGGGTTTGCCCGCCGCGTCGCCACCCGCGTGATCTTCATCGACCAGGGCGAGATCGTCGAGGACCGTCCAAGCGAGGAATTTTTCGCCGGCAAGCACAATCCGAGGACGGAAGCCTTCCTCGGCAAGATCCTGCAACACTGAGGAAACGATCCATGTCCGATTTCGATCTCATCATTCAGAACGGCACGGTTGCGACCGCGTCCGACGTGTTCAAGGCCGATATCGGCATCCGCAGCGGCAAGATCGTCCAGATCGGTGAAAACCTTTCAGGCGCCGAGCGCATCATCGACGCATCGGGCAAGTACGTGCTGCCGGGTGGTATCGACAGCCATGTGCACATCTCGCAGCCATCCGGCGACGGGATCGTCATGGCGGATGATTTTGCCAGCGGCACGCTGTCGGCGGTCTTCGGCGGAAACACGACCGTCATGCCGTTCTGCCTGCAGCATAAGGACATGTCGCTGCGCGAGGCCCTGACGGCCTATCACAAGCTCGCGGACGGCGAATGCTACACGGATATCAGCTTCCACCTGATCGTCTCGGATCCGACGGAGGCGGTTCTCGGCCAGGAGATTCCGGCGCTGGTGGCAGATGGCTATACATCGCTGAAGGTCTTCATGACCTATGAGGGCCTGCGGCTGAGCGACGGGGAAATCCTCAGAACGCTCGACGTGGCGCGGCGCACCGGCGCCACGGTCATGGTCCATTGCGAAAATGAGGATGCAATCCGCTTCCTGATCGAAAAGCACGAGCTGGCCGGCGATGTCGCCCCGCGCGCCCATGCCTCGACCCGGCCGATCGCTGTCGAGCGCGAGGCCACGCATCGCGCCCTATCGCTTGCCGAGATCGTCGATATCCCGATCGTCATCGTCCATGTTTCGAATGGCGAAGCGATGGAGGAGATCACGCGGGCGCGGGCGCGCGGCATCAAGGTGATCGGCGAGACCTGCCCGCAATATCTGACGCTGACCGCCAAGGATCTCGACGGAATGGATTGGGAAGGCGCCAAATTCGTCTGCTCGCCGCCGCCCCGCGACGAGGCGGCACAGGCCGATTGCTGGCGCGGGATCGAGACGGGCGTTTTCGAGCTTTTCTCGTCGGATCATTGCCCGTTTCGCTACGAGGATGAGCGCGGCAAGCTGAACCCCAAAGGCAGCGCCAATTTCCGGCATATTCCGAACGGCATCCCCGGCGTCGAAACGCGCCTTCCGATCCTGTTCTCACAGGGCGTGATGACCGGCCGCATCGACCTTCCGCGCTTCGTGGCGCTGACCTCCACGAACCATGCGAAGACCTACGGCCTTTACCCGCAGAAGGGCACGATCGCCATCGGCGCCGATGCCGACATCGCGATATGGGACCCCGCCATCACCCGCATGATCCGCCACGCGGACCTGCATGACGGTGCCGATTACTCGCCCTATGAGGGGATCGAGATCAACGGCTGGCCGGTGACCACCATCGTCGCCGGCAAGATCATGGTCGATGACGGCGTCCTCACCGGCCCGAAGGGGCACGGCAAATATCGTTCCGCAAATGTGGGACCGACAAACGAAATTACCAACGCAAGGAAAGACATCCGATGAAATTGAAGATCACCGCCGGCCCCTTCGAATTCGATGCCGTGCTTGAAACCGCGAAAGCTCCGAAGACCTCGGAGGCCTTCCTGAAGCAGATGCCGTTCGAAGGAAAGATCGTGCATGTCCGCTGGTCGGGCGAGGGCGTCTGGATTCCGCTTGGCGACCTCGATTTCGGCGTCGGATATGAAAACCATACCAGCCATCCCGCGCCGGGGCATATTCTCCTCTATCCGGGCGGCATCAGCGAAACCGAAATCCTGCTTGCCTATGGCGGCGTCGATTTCTCCTCGAAAATGGGCCAGCTCGCCGGCAATCACTTCATCACCGTAACCTCCAACCTCGACAAGTTGCCCGAACTTGGCCGCCTGACCCTATGGGAAGGCGCACAATCGATCCGCTTCGAGACGGTCGAGGGCTGAGGCTCAGCTAGAGCGTTTCAGCGCTTCACGGAAGCGCAGAAACGCTCTAGCTCTTTGTTTCGACGCAATTCCTGACGGAAAACCGCGGCACA